>JAUNRE010000120.1 GCA_030535795.1 Akkermansia sp. | reverse complement strand
GATTGTAGATTCTGCCCGACAAATTGGCGGTTTTCCTAATTATTCCAACGCGTGATTTCCTTCCTGTTTCACTCACCTATTTCATATTGACAGGTATTACTCGGCTTGCTATTATATCCCCGCTTAAAACGATAAAAACAACAGGAATGCCATGGAAACGCTGCGAATGATTTTTGAACTGTCTGACTTGAATTTAACTCACCTCGTAAAGGTATCAGTCATCTTTTTCGTTATGTTCACATTGATCAATGCCGTCTTGCGCTCAAGAACTATATGTATCATCACGCTGGTCCTGTTTCTTCTTTACCTGTTGTCCTGGAAAGAAGGTGGAGACTATTGTGGAATGGTAAGAGGTATTGTATTCACCTTTTCCTATTTTGTCGGCTCACTCGTGGGCTACGTGGTAGGAGATATATTCCGCGGCAAGTCCGGCAATGAGGAAGAGTAAGCCAGCACAGATTTTGGCCGTCAGCTCGCTATACCTGTCAAAAAGTTACAGTACCCGCTCCGCATCAACCGCAAACTTGCGCCCATAGGTCATCTCTACGGTCGCATCCTGTTAGTCCCCTGCACCAGCTCGACTATCTTTTGACAGATTTCGCAGCCTCCACCGTAGCGCCCTCACTGAGACCTTTCCGGCGGGAGTTACTTATCAAAAGATGCAAAAAGCGAGTGAATATCGGGCGCCAGCTTGCCATCCTCAAGCATGGTAGGCAGAGCGGTAATACCGGCGCGGGTAATGAGCGGGAAGGCGTCATCCGGGTTCTCGCCGCTCTTCATCGCCGCCACGGCATCGCGGGTACCGGCAATGAAGAAATCCACCAGCTTAAGACTACGGGCAATGCCCTCCTGCATATCGAGCAGATTAGTGCGAGCCTGCTGCATCATGTTCAGGCGGTGCTGCAATGACTCTTCACCCTTGACCGTCGCATCGAAAAACTCCTTAATCTGAGCCAACGTCACACGAGCCTGCTTCAGACACAGCGCACCGATGAGACAAGCCACGGCATCATCCCCATACACGCGGCGCCCGGAAGGCGTGCGCTCGACATGACGAATAATGCCCTCCTTTTCATAAAAACGGAGAGTGTGAACAGAAAGCCCTGTTTTACGAGCCAGAGCCGAGATGGTGTAACGCGTTGTTTTAGCCGTCATTGCTTTGAAGTGCGCGATATTAGACCACACTTGTGCTAAAAGGTCAAGTCAAAATTCGCCAATTCAATTGTGGCAATTTTGTCACATTATGCCAGAAGGAAAGCTTGCAAGGGAGCTGCCGATATGGCAGGATAAAGCGCAATATGATGGACGCTGTACTTTCCACCCTTCAGACCATCGGGGTCATCCTGTTGGTCATTATGTTCTTCAACCTCATGATTTTCGTTCATGAGCTGGGGCATTTTCTGGCCGGCAAATGGCGCGGTGCCTACATTGACCGCTTTCAGATATGGTTCGGCACCCCCATTTGGAGCAAGACAATCAACGGTGTACGTTGGGGCATAGGTTGGCTGCCGCTGGGTGGCTTCGTTTCCCTGCCTCAGTTGGAGGACATGCAGGCGGTGGAAGGCAAGGCGGATATGCCGCAGAATCTCAAACCGCTCAAAGCTATCGATAAGGTTATCATCGCCGCAGCCGGCCCCCTCTTCTCGCTGCTGCTGGCCTATGTCTTTGCCTTCATTGTCTGGGGCGTGGGCAAACCTGTAGCGGAAGTACAGGGCACGCGTATCGGCTACCTGCCGCCGGAATCCCCCGCGGCTGAAGCCGGAATTCTGCCCGGCGACCGCATTCTGGCCATCGATGGGCAACCCGTCATCAAATGGATGGGCAACATGGAAGGCGTACGCGAGCTGGTGGCTCTGAGCGAGGGCGAAAAAATTCACTTCACCATTGCCCGCCTGCAAGCGGATGGCAGCGAGCAGACGCTTGAAATTGCCAGCGGATTCCGGGTACCCCCCACCGCATGGTGGCAGCGCAGCGCTTTGCGACAGGTGGGCATCTTACCCGAACAGCCCGCCGTGGTGGGCACCATCCTGCCCGGTTCTCCGGCAGAAAAGGCAGGCTTGCAGCCGGGGCAGAAAATCACGGCAGTCAACGGCACCGCCGTCTACACCCCCTATGCCGTCATGACTGTAGCCGAAAAGGGTGAGCCGCTGCAACTCACGCTCGCCAATGCTGACGGCACCACCACAACAACCACCATTGCTCCGGCTATCCCCACCAACTGGCAAGGCAAGACCGGCGCGCACCCCATCATGGGCTTCAACTGGAGCAGCGGACCGACGGAAATCGAGTTTGAGCACCCCAATCCGCAGGCTCAGGTAACACAAAGCCTGCGCTGGATGAAAGAAACACTCGCCAAGGTATGCGCCCCCGGCAGCAACATCGGCATGGAGCACCTGAGCGGCCCCGTGGGCATCGGCTCCTACATGTACCAGATGTTCCAGGCCGGCGACGGCATCGGCTGGCGCCTGGTGCTGTGGTTTGCCGTGGTGCTCAATGTGAACCTGGCCGTGCTCAATATCCTTCCCCTGCCGGTAGTGGATGGCGGCCATGTGGTGCTGGGCATCGCCGAGATGCTGCGCGGCAAGCCGGTCAGCGGTAAGTTCCTGGACTGGATTATGAACGGCTTTGTCATGCTGCTGTTGTTCTTCTTCGTGTTTGTCACCTTTAAGGACGTAGGCGACCTGGTGGGAGGCGATGAGGCAGAAACCCTGCCCGAGCCCGTATTCTCCGCGACTCAGCCCTGATGTTACGGCTCTGCCCATGTTACGCGTGCTCAAGTGGATTCTGTTCATACCGGCGCTCCTGGTGCTCGGCTATGCCGCAGCCGATATGCTGAACATGGCAACAAGTGCCGCCCGTCTCACCGGGGTGGACGCCGCCGCCTGCGGCGCACGCCCCAACCCTGATTGGGAATCCGTCAACCCCTTCGGCTGCCGCTATCGCTTCAACCTCGCTCCCTCTGAATTCGAGCAACTGCAACGCGAACAACTCACCGCCGCACACGGTTGGGAAGCCCATGCGCCGCAGGACGTACACTACCCGGCTCTCAACAACGTCGCCGGCGATGAATCGCGCATCTACACCAACCACGATTTGCCCACACGCGTGCGCTGGGTCGTCTACAATCCCCAAGCAGAACTCCTCTACTTGGGGTACTACATGCACTAAACTCCCCCCCGCTTACGACCAGAATCCCGCTGCATCACCCAGGCGGCTCATGCTCACATAGCGCGTGCGCAGCAGGCTGCTGTCGCGGTGGCCTGTTTCATATTGCAGCTCACTGTAGCTGCGGAAGTGGCGCAGGTGGTAGCTGGCAAAGGTATGCCGCAGCACATCCGGCACCCAGTGGGTAAACCCGGCCAGCCGCCGCAGTGCTCGCCAATGCAGCAGCCATTGCGGCGGGCAAATACGCCCTGCCCCCACGCACCCCGCCAACAGGCGGCTCAAGGGAGGGTGAATACTCACCAAGCGCGCCCCGCCTGTTTTGCTATGCTGCGGCAATATGCTGATACTGCCGCCCGCCAAATCCACCTGCTCCCAGCTCAGGCGGGCAACCTCAGCAGCGGATACCCGCGGGCAACAGCCCGCCGAACTTTCAAATTCGCCTGCCACGGCGTAGCAAGCGAGCGTAGCGAGACGCGAAGACGCGACCTTCGGAATTCGACCTTCGTACTCCCACAAATTGGCGTTTCCCTAATTATTCCAACGCGTAATGGTAGATTGTCAAATCTCTCTGTTTGTCTTGACTAAAGTGGAGGGTGCGTGCTAGGATGTGGCTTTCACCATGGATGCAGACACAAAGAAAGCCATAGCAGCCGGCTCCTCCGTTCTGTGGAGTGCCCTCCTCACAGTCATGAAGTTTGTCGTTGGTATCATGACAGGCTCGCTGGGTATTCTTTCCGAAGCGCTGCACAGCGCGCTGGATATGCTGGCAGCGCTGGGCACCTATTTTGCGGTAAAGATTGCGGCCCGCCCGGCTGATGCGGAGCACCCGTATGGGCACGGCCGCATCGAGAGTCTGACCGCGCTGGCCGAAACCCTGCTGTTACTCGTTACCGCCGGCTGGGTCATTATGGAAGCCATTGAGCGCCTGACAGCCGAGGGGACAGACGCGCTGCATGTGGAAACAAACGTCTGGGCATTCGTGGTCATCATCGTATCCCTTCTGGTGGATATCAGCCGAGCACGCATGCTCAAGCGCGTAGCGAAAGAGACGAAAAGCGATGCCCTCGAAGCCGACGCAGCACACTTTGCCTCCGATATCTGGAGCAGTGCTGCGGTACTGCTGGGCATCAGCGGTGCCGCCGTGGCACACCTCACGCTGGAAGGCAGCTGGCTGCACTGGTTGCTGCTCAGGGCGGACGTGCTGGCGTCTCTGGCGGTGGCGGTGCTGATTCTGCACATCTGCTGGCAGCTTGGCTGCACATCCATCAACAACCTGATGGACAAGACAGACGGCGAGGCCGCCCGCACCGTGCGCACCCTGATGGCAGAGCGTATGCCTGCCTACCCCCTGCAAAGCCTGCGTGTGCGCGAGGTGGGCAACAAGGCATATATTGAGATGGTGGTAGCCGTGCCCCGAGAACTCCATGTTGACACGGCACACGACATATCGGAAGCCATTGAGGAGCTTATTGAAAAAGCACTTCCCGGCGCTGAGACGGCTGTGCACATGCACCCGCGCGATGCCGCAGCGGACACGCACGAAATGATAGTACGCCGCATTGCCCTCACCCACCGATTCGGTGTACATGGGCTGGTGCTGATGCACGCGGAACAGGGCTATACGGTGTTTGCGGACCTGGAATTGCCGGCAGACGCCTCGCTCGATAGCTGGCATGTGGCCATTCAGGCCTTCCGCAAAGAAGTACAGCTGCGCCTAGGAGCCCACCGCGTCATGGTTCATGTAGAACCCGACCTGCGCGAAATACCGGCATTCGCCACCCTCGTGCCGGACAACTGGGAACAACTGGTTCGCCAGGCCATGGTTTCCGGCGGAGCCCCCATCCCCTCTGCCGTCAATCTCTACACCAACGGCGAGCGGCGTTTCTGCTTCATTTCCATTCCCCGTGAACATGGCCTGAGTGTGCAGGAAAGCCATGAACGCCTCTCAGCCATCAACAAAAAACTCAGGGCAACCCTTCCGCCCGTTGCCAGAATCATTGTGGGGTACGAATAAGGAAAAGAACTGAGGACAAGTCCCAAAGGACTCTGTGCAATAAGGAAAGAAGCAGGGCTATTGAACGCGTTGGAATAATGAGAAGGTTAGGCCTGTTTTGACAACTAAATTGGAGTTCGTATACATTTACAATCTGCAATTTGTGGAAGTACGATGGTCGAATTCAGAAGGTCGAATTTGAAAGTTCGGC
>JAUNRE010000031.1 GCA_030535795.1 Akkermansia sp. | reverse complement strand
TTACAAATCGGGTGCTCTACCACTGAGCTAATCCGGCGAGGTGCGGGCATTTTACAGGAAACTATGCCCGCTGGCAAGACTTTTTTTTGAAGAAAAGCCTATTATGGCAATCTTTCTATCAGAAGTGCCAGCCGAGATCAAGTCCTACGGTGAAGAGGAAGTGGTCGATGGGGCCGTAACCGGTGTCGCGGTCAATTTTACCGGAATTGCTGCCGGACCATGAGACTTGAGCCCAGGGGATGACGTGCATGCGACCGTCACGCCCCATGCTGCCGGTGTGGGTGTAGAAGGGCAGAGCGGCGCGGATGCGGTAGGCATCTATCCCGTCGGCGCTATTGGTCCAGTAGCTGAAGGAGGGAGCTACGCCGACGGACAGTTCGAGGTCAGCGCCGAAGTTGGTGCGGTTGATGACATCCGTGAAGCGGTAGCCCAGTTCGATGTCGCCGTAAATGCCGTTGAGCCCTTTGAAAGCCCAGCCCCAAGTCATGCTGCCGAAGAAGCCTTTCTGGCCGTCATTGTACTTGAGGGTCATGTTGAGGTCTTGGCTGAGGCTGTGGGGGGAGCCGTCATGGTACTTGGCCATGAAGCCTTCCAAACCGCCGTAGCGCAGCGAGTAGCCGATTTCAAAGGTGGCATTCGGGAATATTTCCTTGCCCAGAGCGTAATTGGCATTGAACATGGGAGTGTCGCCCAGAGCATCGCCCCCGTCCCAGATGATACCGTACGAACCGCTCAGGCGCTGGTATATACCTTTACCGAACAGATTGCGGTTGGAGGGAGTGTAGCTGCCTGTAACGGAGGAGTAACCACAACTGCTCATGTCGTTGGTCAGTCCCATGCCGCGAACATTGTAGTTGCTCGTGTAGGCGTTGAGGTAAATATAGCCGCGATTGCCGCTGTCGACCGCCGGAGTCTCGGGGGTGACGGCAGCTTGGTAAGTATCTGCGTTAGCTGTTGTATCGGTATAGGGTGCGTAGTCTGTGGCAGCGTACGCCGATTCCGTGTTTTCGTACGTCACGGCTTCATAGGTGACGGGACCGTCCGGTATGGCGGGCGGCAGCTCGGTGGCGAGTGCCGGCAGGCCGGCAGTCATGGCGAGAAGGCAACGGTTCATCATACGCGCTTATTTTAGCTTTCTTAATGAAAAAGGCAAGACTAAACAGTACAATCAGCCGATGATGACACATGTGGGTACATTGTTAAAAAGTCATTTTTAAGCAAGTGTTTATCATCTATGGACGGATTTTTTGCGGAAAAGGCGTTGACGGCGGGGAGGAGAGCCGTTAGAATAACGGGCATGAGAGTGAATATCATCACATTGGCATTGGTAGGACTTGCGGCTGTGGGAACAGCGCAGCAACCTGTGGCGGCAATAGGGAAGGTAATGGTCCCTGAGGTAGCGGCGGAGCTGCCGTCGGAGACTGAGTTGATGAGCATGTCGCGCGATTCTCGCTGCGGCCAGGTGCTCATTACCTGCTTGGTGAATGGTCAGCTTATGCGGATGATGCTCGACACCGGTGCTACTCATACTGTTCTGCATGATGAGAGTGCGGCACGCCTGACCGATGCCGAGTGGCTCGATACGAGCAAGATGCAGTTCCGCGGCAACTCTGCTCAGCGGCCGAAGATTATGCTGGGTTCGTTGAGTGCCGGTCCGGCGAAGATGCCTCGCCATGCGTTCATGGTGGTGAGTCTGGCGGCAGTACGCAGTATGATGTCCGAGCCGATAGACGGCATTATTGGCATGGATGTGCTGGGTCGTCTTCCTTTTACCTTTGACGGACGCAAAGGTGAGTACTGCTGGGGAGTGCCGGAGGGGAAGGTGCTGGTGCCGCTTGCCGGCAGAAGAGATGAGAATGGCCGTCTTTTCGTGGAACTGAAGCTTGGTCGGCGTGCGATGGAACTGTTGCTCGATACTGGCAGCAGCACGACGCGAGTGTACGCTGACGAATGGCGACCGGGTGCGGTAGCCGGAGTGTTGGTGAAGGTGAGTAATGTTGATAAGGCTTCGCAGCAAAAGATGATTAAGGGCAAGCCTGCTGATTTGGAGTTGGTGCCCGGCGTGGTGCTGCGTAAAGTGTCGCCGCTTTTCTGTGGTCGTCAGGAGCGCTCTATGTTGGGTATGGATGTGCTTAGTCAGGTGGTGCTGGTACATGTTCCCACGCAGGATTCTCCCTTTGGTTCCTTCTTCACCATTCGTTGAGTTGCTCCATGAGAATAGCCCTTACAGTCCTGCTGCTTATTATCAGCAATGCCGTGATGACTTACGCCTGGTACGGCAGTTTGCGCAAACCCGGCGAAGAGGTTGATCACGGTAATTGGTGGAAGTTGATTCTTTTCAGTTGGGGAGTGGCTTTCTTTGAATATTGCTTTCTGGTGCCCGGCAACCATATCGGTCGTTCAGCCGGTCTGAGTCTTGCTCAGCTCAAAATTATGCAGGAGGTGATAACCCTGTCGGTTTTTGTGCCGTTCATGCTTTTCTTCATGGGAGAGAACTGGAAATGGGACTATTTGTGGGCCTTTCTCTGTGTGCTTGGGGCTGTCTTTTTTGTGAACCGCGAGGCTCTTATGTCGCCGTGAGAGAAATTCGGGCTTGCAATTCAAAGCTATTCATCATAAAATCACACTCGTATGAAACCTTCCTGCATACTTCTGATAGGGGCCCTGCTGCTGACTTCCTGCGATTCCCTGAAGCGCGGGGAATATACCCCCTTGTACTTGCAGGAACCCTCACCGCTTGATCCGCCCGGAACGGAGGCCATTCGCGAGAAGATGCGAGCCGAGCGTGTGAAGGAGGGTATTTTTGAAGTGGGCGCGACTCCCGAGGTACATCAGGGGAAGGTGTTCCTGTTGGATCGCAATCCCGATTTTACGCCCGACCCGGTAGGTCGCATGGTGGAGTCGGAGAAGGTGAAGGTGCTCTCTTGCGAGGGTATGTACTATTTTGTTGAGGCCGAGGGCGGTGAGCGCGGATTTGTGCGCGAGACGGATATGGTCAACCCCGTTAAGTTGGTGCCGACAGCGGAGTTTCTTCCCATGCCCACGACGGGTGAGGGGATATTGCCGGACGGCACTCAGGCTGTCCTGCCCTTGGAGCCCGCTCCGATTGCTGCCGATGGTCGTCAGTTGCACCTTAACGAAGATGGTCGTACAGTCGTGCTGGTAGGGAAGAACTCTGAGAAAAACTCCCAGTTCGAGGCCCGGAAGCGAGCCTTGGAGAGCGGTCAGTCGCTGGACGGCAGCGAGTCGGTTGTACCTGCATCCGGGGCTTACGATGAGGGTGACGATGCTTTGCCTGAGCCATCCGGCTCGGCTAATCGCTGAGCAGCGCTCGGGCTTGCCGGTGCCATGAACAGTGCCACACTCACGGAACAATTCCTGCTGTACTTAGCGGCAGAGCGTGGGCTGAGCCTGAATTACAGGGAAGGGGTGCGCCGCAGCCTTACGCGTTTTCATCAGTGGTGTGCGGAGAAGGAAGTGCAGCTTTGTGACGTGACGGAGCCGCTGCTGGCGGATTTTCGCCGGGATTTGCATGTGGCCGGATTACAGCCTTCCAGTTGCCGTATTGCCATGGTGCATTTGCGGCGATTTTTTCGGTATTTGGAGGCGCGGGGAACATTGTCGAATAACCCTGCTGAGCTGGTGCAGGGCGGGCGCCCCGGAATGAAGATACCCGAGACTCTTGCCGCCGGCGCGGTGAGCCGCCTGTTGGAGAGTATTGACCCGGCAGAGTTGCCCTTCGGTGCGCGCGACCGCGCTATGTTGGAAATGCTCTATGGAAGCGGTTTGCGCGTGAGTGAACTTGTCAGCCTGCGCCCGGAGCAGGTGGACTGGGATGAAATGTTCCTTCGGGTGCTCGGTAAGGGACAGAAGGTGCGCTATGTTCCCTTGGGTGGTATGGCGGCGGAGGCCTTGCGGCACTACATGAAGAGCGCCCGCAGCAAGCTCATTCACCGAGGGAAGAAGGCGGAGGTGCTTTTTCTCTCTAATCGGGGGGCGGCTCTCACGCGGGAGCGTATACGCCAGATTATAAAGGACCGTGCGCGGGCCATTGGTCTGCCTGAGAATGTGTACCCGCATATCATGCGCCATTCTTTCGCTACTCACTTGCTGGAGAATGGGGCGGATTTGCGCGTGATTCAGGACATGCTGGGCCATGCGGACCTGGCCACCACGCAGATTTATACCCACATTGAGAAAAAGCGATTGGTGAGCCTGCACCGCCATTTCCACCCGCGCGGTCGACTTGCTACGGATGAAGAACCTCCCGCACCACCTATATCCTGAGCTTTTATTTCCGATGGGTGGCTCTCATGAGTGTGACGACGGCTACGTCGCGCACTCCCGGTATACCGAGCAGGGCTCGGCAGCAAGCCCGAGCCGTGGCACCTGTGGTAAACACATCATCAATAAGCACCGGGCACTCGGGCAAACGGCGTTTGCCGCTGAGGAATGCCGGAGCCGCGGTGAAGGAGTCGTAGGCATTGAGCAGGCGCTGGCGTGAGCTCAGGCGGGTCTGGCTGTCATGGTCATTTTCATGTCGTTGTAAGGCATTGATGACCGGGAGCGAAAGGAGCTTGCCGACAGCGCGTGCCAGTTCTTCGGCCTGATTGTAACCGCGTTGGCACAAGTGGCTGCGGGTGACCGGAACGGGAATGAGCGCTCCTTGAGAAAATGCTTGCAGAGCCGCTGTCGTTTGCCAAAGTTCTGCCATAGCCGGAGCCAGTCCGGTGGCAAGATAGGGTGCTCGGTGGTACTTGAGGCGGTAGACCAATTCCATGGTCCGTTCCGTTTGGATGAAGGCTGAGCGAGCTACGGCAAAGGGGCGGGGTTGCCCTTGGCAGAACTCACAGCGGTCCGTACTCTCCGGTGTTTGCTGCAAGGGAGCTCCGCAATAGAGACAAATCGGGCGGGGAACTCGTTCCAACTTCGCCAGACAGCTCGGGCACAGGCTCCGCTCGGCGGGCTCTCCGCATATCTCGCAGGTGATGGGGTAGAGCCAGCGCAGCATGGGGCAAGTCTTACTTGCGGTGGCGGGCAAGGAACTCCTTGGCGGCGTTTTGGTAGGCGAGCGAGGCCTGACCGTAAGGGTCGTGTTCAATCACGGTTTTGCCGAAACTGGGAGCCTCGGCCACGCGCACGGAGCGGGGGATGACGGTGGTGTAGAGCTTATCGGGGAGATTTTCGCGCACCTGAGTGATGACCTGATTGGCGAGGTTGGTGTTGCTGTACATGGTCATGAGCACCCCTTCGTGCTTGAGGTGAGGGTTGGCGCCGCTTTCACGGATTTGTTCCACCACATAGAGAATTTTTGAGAGACCGTCGAGACTCAGGAACTCGCATTGCATGGGGGTGAGCACCTCGTCGCAGGCACAGAGTGAGGAAGTCATCAGCACTCCCAGCGAGGGCGGAGTATCGAGCAGTACATAGTCGTAGTAATCGCTGCAACGCAAGCCTTCCATGGCATCGCGCATGCAGGTGATGTGAGTGCCGTTCTGTGTGAGCTCCACCTCTACACCCGACAGATCCATGTGGGCGGGAATGATGGAGAGGTTGCGGCGATTGGCCGGCATGATGAGATCCTCCATCAGCTTGTTGCCAATGAGTGCCTGGTAGAGGCTCTGCCCGCTGGCGGCCTCCACACCCAGCGCCGACGAGGCGTTGGCCTGAGAGTCCACATCAATGAGCAGTACCCTGCGACCGCGCTTGGCGAGAGCGGCCGAGAGGTTGACGGCGGTGGTGGTTTTGCCCACACCGCCCTTCTGGTTGGCAATAGCGATGACTTTCACGCGCGCCATTGTAGCGTATCCCTCCTCCGATATCAAGCGATAATTGTTGCCGAGCAAGCTCAGATGTGCTAAACTCATGTCATGCACACAGAACAGGTCATCGCCGCTTCCCGTCAGCTTTGTAAGGAAATGGAGCAGCTCACTTTTTCCGCCCCCGTGGCCTATACTTACAACCCTCTCACCTATGCCCGTGAGGGACACGAGGCTTACATTCGCCGCTTTGCAACAGGCCCTAAGGATGTCCTCTACCTCGGCATGAATCCCGGCCCCTTCGGTATGGCGCAAACCGGTGTGCCTTTCGGTGAGATTGCAGCCGTGACTCTGTGGATGGGGATAACTGCCCCCATCGGTCAGCCGCCGACCATGCACCCCAAGCGCCCGGTGCAGGGCTTTAGCTGCATGCGGTCGGAGGTGAGCGGTCGGCGCTTGTGGGGGCTGTTTGAAGAAATGTACGGCACGGCGGAGCGCTTTTTTGAGCATGCCTATGTTGCGAACTATTGTCCCTTAATCTGGATGAGTGAGAGCGGTGCCAATATCACTCCCACCCAGTTGCCGCGTGAGCAGGTCGCTCAGGTGGATGCCGCTTGTCGTCGTCACCTTGTGCGCCTGATAGAAATTCTGCAGCCGAGCTGCCTCATCGGTGTGGGGGGGTACGCTCTGCGTCAGTTGGAGCTGGCCGCCGCAGAGCTGCCGGAGCGCAACTTCACCCTCGGTACCATACTTCATCCCAGCCCGGCCAGTCCCGCGGCCAATAAGCAATGGCCCGAGCGCCCGCGGCAGCAACTGCGCGAAATTTTCGCCGCCGCAGACTTGCAGCATCTTATGTGAACTTGGGGCGTTTTTGCTCGCATTCTCAGCGCTTTTTGTCGAAAATTGCTGCATATTCCCTTGAAATGCCACAATAAGATTGACATCAGTTGTGGTCGGGTGTACACTTTCGCGCGTATGAGCACACCCACCAAGAGCTATAAGGACACCATCTTCCTGCCGGACACCACGTTCCCCATGCGCGGTGATCTCACGACCAAGGAGCCGGCTCGTCTGGAAAAATGGGAAAATGAGAAGCTGTACGAGCGAATTACCGGCCGACGCAAGGCTCAGGGTGCGCCTAAGTTCATCTTGCATGACGGACCTCCCTTTGCCAATGGCGACGTTCACATGGGTACCGGTCTGAACAAGGTACTCAAGGACCTCATCGTGAAGAGCAAGACGATGGCCGGCTACTATGCCCCCTTTATCCCCGGTTGGGACTGCCACGGCCTGCCCATTGAGGCCAAGGTTGTAAAAGAGTTCCAGGGACTTGAGCCTGCCGAGATTCGTCGCCGTTGCACCGAGTTTGCCCTCGGCTACATCGACCAGCAGCGCCTTTCCTTCCGTCGTCTGGGTGTGTTCGGTGACTGGTTCAACCCCTACATCACCATGAAGCCCGAGTACGAGGCCGACATCCTGCGTGTGTTCGCCAAGCTCGTGGAGAGCGGTGCCGTTTACCAGTCCATGAAGCCCGTCCAGTGGAGCTACGCTCACCACACCGCCCTGGCTGAGGCTGAGGTTGAGTACATGGAGGACACCTCCACTGCCATCTATGTGGGCTTTGAGATGGATGGCCCCGTCAACGGGATTGAGGGTTGCGAGATGGTTATTTGGACCACCACCCCCTGGACTCTGCCCAGCAACCTTGCCATCGCTCTTAACCCCGACTTCACCTACGTCATCGGTCGCTATGCGAAGGAGGGAGCAGAGCGACGCTTCATCGTTGTGCGCGAGCTTATCGAGACCTTTACCGCCAAGACCGGATGGGCCTTGCAGGAAGAGCTCAGCACCTTTAAGGGCAGCGAACTGGAAAAGCGCAATGCCCGTCATCCCTTCCTTCAGCGCGACTCCCTCATCATCAATGCCGCCTATGTGACGACCGATGCCGGTACCGGTGCCGTTCATATTGCTCCCGGTCACGGTGCGGATGACTACATCGCCGGTATGGCCTATGGCTTGCCTGTGCTCTCCCCGGTGGATGATGACGGTAATTATACAGCCGAGTGCGGTCTGCCCCACCTTGTCGGCAAGCATGTATTCAAGAGCAACGAGGACATCATTACCTTGCTGGTGGAGGGTAATCGCCTGCTGGGTCGTGAGGAGTTCACGCACCAGTACCCGCACTGCTGGCGCTCCAAGACCCCCATCATTTTCCGCGCTGTTAAGCAGTTCTTCATCAGCATGGAGAAGCTGCGCGACATGGCTCTGCAGGAGATTGACAAGACTGAGTGGCTGCCTGCCTGGGGTCGCAACCGTATTTACAGTACCGTAGAGGCTCGCCCGGACTGGTGCATTTCCCGTCAGCGTACTTGGGGTGTGCCGTTGCCCGTCTTCTTCGATGAGAACGACAAGCCCGTCCTCACCGCTGAAATCGTCAACAAAGTTGCTGACCTTGTGGCCGAGCACGGCACTAACATCTGGTTTGAGCTGACGGATGAGCAACTTTGCGAGAAACTCGGTCTGCCGACCAATCTGAAGAAGGGGCGCGATACGCTGGACGTTTGGATTGACTCCGGTTGCTCCCATGTGGCCGTACTGGAGCGCCACCCCGAGCTGCAGGCTCCCTGCGATGTGTACCTCGAGGCCACCGACCAGCACCGCGGTTGGTTCCAGAGCTCGCTCATGCTCTCCTGTGCCTGGCGCGGAGTGGCACCTTATAAGAAGGTGCTCACGCATGCCTTTGTGGTGAATCAGGACCGCTCCAAGCTCTCCAAGAGCGCTCAGGGTACCTATACCAAGCCTACGAACGCCAAGTACTTCTACGAGAAGTACGGTGCGGACATCGTGCGCCTGTGGGTAAGCTCCGTGGACTGGCAGAATGAGGTTCCCTTTGGTGAGGACCTGTTCAAACAGATTACCGACCCCTATCGCCGTCTGCGCAATACCCTGCGCATTCTGCTGGCTAATCTCAAGGGATATCAGGGTGAGCAGCCTGCCGCTATCGACCCGCTTGATGCCTGGATTCTGGAGCGCAGCAATGCCCTCATCAACGAAGTGCGCGCTGCGTACGATGCTTATGAGTTCCGCAAGGTATTCATGGCCATCAACCAGTTCTGCACGAATGACCTTTCCGCTCTTTACATCGACATCACGAAGGACAGCCTGTACTGCGATGCCGCCGACAGCACACGCCGCCTGAGCCGTCAGTATGCTATCTCCCGCGTGTTCGATGTGCTGGTGCGTCTGCTGGCCCCCATTTTGGTCTATACCGCTGAGGAGGCTTGGGAGCATGCCGGTCATACCGATTCCGTACACGAGCAGGACTTCCCGACGGCTGACCCTGCATACGACAAGGGACTGACGGCTACTTTTGCCCGCTTGCAGCAGATTAAAGGTGCCATTCAGATTGCCATCGAGGCGCAGATTAAGGCCAAGGCCTTCAATAAGAACAACGAGGCAGTGGTGACTCTCACTCTTCCGCAGGACGAGGCTGCCGATGTGGTGGCTCTGCTGAAGGATGCCGAGTTCTCCAAGACCTTCTTTATTGTGAGCGACCTGAAGGTGGAGATGGGCTCCGAGCTCAGCGCCGCCGCCGTTAAGACTACTCACGGCATGTGCCCGCGCTGCCGCCGTTATGAGCCCGCCGTCAATGAGGAGGGGCTCTGCGAGCGTTGCGCCGCCGTCTGCCGCTAAGAATATCGACTTCAATCTCCCTGCCTGCTATGAGCGGGCAGGGAGATGTCAGTCCGCCGATTCTCAGACTTTTTTGCTATGAAGCGCGTAACCCTGTATCTCATTCTTCTGATTGTACTGCTCTATGTACTGGACCAGGTGTCCAAGTGGTACATCGTGTTCCATTATCAGTTGCCCACCCCTTTCCATTTGGATGTCACTCCGGTTATCACGGGCAGCAGCATCCTGAACTTCAACATCGTTCGCCTGCACAACACGGGTGTGGCCTTCGGTATGGGTAATGGCACCGTGTGGGCTCCTTTCTTCTTCCTTGGGGTGCAGATTGTGGCTCTGGTCGTTCTTACCGTTCTTTACCGCCGCAACTTCTTTTATAACGGTCTGCTGAAAGTGGCATGGGCCTGCATTATGGCGGGCGTGTTCGGCAACATGACCGACCGTCTCACTCAGGGCTTTTTCCTGCCCGGTGCCGAGAGCAAGAGTTTTCTGACGAACCTCATCAGCGGTTATGTTGTGGACTTCCTTGATTTCTCCTTCCCTTGGCTACCGACCGAGGCTTTTCCGGGCGGGTACCATTGGCCCTCTTTCAACGTGGCCGATTCGTGCGTGTGCATAGCAGCGGGGCTCTTCCTTATTGCCTCCTTTATGACTCCGCCCGATAAGAAAGCGGCCGAGAAGAAGGATGAGCCTGCCGATGGTGCAGGTGCTGAGGCCTGATGGGTGGTAGATTCTGATGACTGAAGCCGGTATGATGTGGCGAGTTCTTGCATTTTTATCGGTGGCGTTGCCGGCACTGGCCGGGTTCAGCAAGCCTGTGCAGAATGTACAGCTTGCTCACGGTCAGAACTCTGTTACGTTGATTTTCGAGGCTGACCGACCTATTCGCAAGGCGAAGGCTCATTGTGACTGCACGCGCACACGCATAGAAAGTAATCGGCTGCTTGCGACGGTCGATACTTCAAAGTTCGACGGTAAGGTGGCAAAGACGATTGATGCCACAACTGATGACGGGCGTACGACGCGCCTGACGATGAACTTTACCGTGCCTGCCGCTCTCGTTTTGAGTGCGCGCACCCTGCAATGGAAAGTCGGCTCGGCGGTAAAGGCACAGACCCTCCGCATGACTATCCCCAAGGGTTCACCCATCGGCACGGTGACGGAGGCCGCACTCTCGGGCGAGGCCTTCGATTATTCCCCTCGCTTGGGCAAGCGCCCCGGGGAGTTCTCTGTGATTGTCACCCCCAAGTCAACGGCTCAGCGGGTGCTGAACCGGCTCATCGTCGAGACGGACTCGAAAGATCCGCGCTTTGCTCGTTATATCATTTATCTTCGGGTGAAGTGATGATAAAAAACGTCCCCACTCTGTCGGTAGGGTGAGGACGTTGAGAACGGAAAAATTGCCTGTGGTGCTCACAGAGCCTTGAGGTGCTCCAGCAGGCGGGTGGCGTGCTCGCAGGCCTTGGTATTGATGGCAGCCAACTGCTCGGGGTCGTTGCGCATTTGGTACGACACTCCGCCTGTCCCCACGCAACCGCCCCAGTTCATGCCTGTGAATTGGCAGGTCGCTCGCAGATTCCCCATGAAGTCCTCCCAATTGAGCATGTCGGCCGGAGCCCCTGTGGTGTAGGAAACGACAAGAGTCTTTCCGCGCAGCTTATCGCCGGTGCTGCCGTGCGAGAAGCCGTGCAGGAAAGTCTCTTCCATCCAGCGGTGCAGCAGCGAGGGCATGGAGAACCAGAAGACAGGGAATTGCAGAACGATGATGTCAGCCCACAGGAGCTTCTCCTGTTCAGCCTTGACATCTATACGGAAATCAGGGTAAAGTCGATCGAGGTAGACCGTGCGGCAATCCGGCAGCGCAGTTTCGAGCTGCTGCATGATGGTGACATTGGCCACGGAGTCGTTTACCGTGTTGGTATGTCCGGAAACAATGAGAATATTTTTCATGGTTGATAACAAGTTGAGTTCAGTGAGCGAAAAAGTCGCGCAGGGAGTTGAAGTCATCGGCAGAGGGTTGGTCAGCGCGGGCGATGGCCTCCTTTTGAGCGACGGTGATGGCGGCTATTCCCTTGGCGGCCAGAGCGAGCATCTGGCTCATTTCCTCGGCGGTAAAGACAGCTTCTTCGCCGCTGCCCTGTACTTCAACGTACTGGCCCTGTTCCGTCATGACGACGTTCATATCGACCTCGGCATCACGGTCTTCCACATAGCAGAGGTCGAGCAGGGGCGTGCCGTGTAATTTGCCGACCGATACGGCCGAAACAAGTTGGCGCATGGGGTTGGTGGTTATGCTGCCATTGGCTATCAGGCGGTTGATGGCAATGGACAGCGCGACCGCTGCTCCGGTGATGGAGGCGGTGCGGGTGCCGCCGTCGGCCTGAAGTACATCACAGTCAATCCAGACGGTGCGCTGCCCCAGAGCTTCGAGGTCCATGACGGCGCGCAGTGAGCGGCCGATGAGACGCTGAATTTCCACGGAGCGACCGTCGACTTTGCCGGCCGTGCTGTCGCGGCGCTTGCGGTCGAGGGTGGAGTAGGGCAGCATGGCATATTCCGCTGTGAGCCAGCCGCCGGGTACGCCTTGAGCTTTCATCCAGCGCGGGACATCTTCTTCGATGGTGACGGCGCAGATGACGCGTGTGTTGCCGAAGCAGGAGAGGACGGAGGCGGAGGCGTTCGGGGCGACGTTCGGTATGAATTCGAGCGGGCGCATTTCATCCAGCCCGCGATTGTTATGTCGTTGCATGCTTTATGTTTACCACAGATGTTCCTCCGGTGCAATCCAAAAAACGAACTCAACCGTGCTCTGTCATCATGTTATGTTCTTGAATTTCACGGAGCTAGTCGGAAAAGGAGTTTGACAGTTATGTAGCCATGTGGTAATAGTAGTGACGAAATGAAAGATACGTTTGCACAACTCATTCGCTTGGGGCTTATTATTGTGGCGCTGGCGTTTGTCTTGTATTGGGTGGATGCGGCGTGGTTTGCTCCGCGCCGTTTGCCGGCTTGCGTGCAGTCGGAATTGCCGCAGGGGAGGGTGTGTCTGGAGACGGTGCGGCAGCAGTGGCAGGACAGGGTGGTGTGGGTGGATGCTCGTAGTGAGAGTGATTTTGAAATCAATCACCTGATGTTTAATGACAATCGTATGTTCCCCATTCGTCCCGGGGCGCAGCGGCAGCAACTTATCGATGCCGCGGCTGAGCGCCTGATGACTGCGGGTGACAAGGGGGAGTGCATCGTGGTGTTCTGTACGGGGGATTGTACTTCGTCAGAGGAGATTGCCGCCGAGCTGCGTGAGTTGCAACTGACGGAGGCTCCCATTTATGTGTTGGAGGGGGGCTGGGATGTGCTCAGGGCTGCCGGTATGGTCAATTTTCAGTAAAAGGCAAGGAGATATGCGATGAGAAAGAAGGAGCTGGAGCAGATGGTGAGTGCCGGGCTTATTACCGCCGAGCAGGCGGAGAACATTGCGGCCCATTTTAAGCTGAACGAAAGTCGGGTGTGGCGATGGGTGCTCATGAGCCTGATGGTGCTGGCAGCCGGGTTGATTGTAGCGGGCATCGTGATGTTGGTGAGTGCGAACTGGTATTCCATTCCGAGCCTGCTGAAGATGGTGGTGGCCGGGTCGGCGCTGGTCGGGTGCTGGGTCGGCTGGGCCCGTTGGCGCAGTTCCCGTCCCATTTTGTCAGAGGTGATGGGATTTTGCGGGGCCGGTATGTGGTTGGCCTGTATAGCTCTCTATGGGCAGATTTTTCAATTGCAGAACCCCTTTGTCGAGGGCTTGACCCTGTTTTTTGCAGGTGTGGTGCTCATTCCTTTTATTTGTCGTCAGCGTCTGTTGATATGGGCGGTAGTTGTGCTTTCTTTCGTTGAGTTGTCGGCACTGGGTGACGGGTCGGACAGCCCGCTCCATTTATTAAATTGCTGTCCCGGTTACGATCATGAATATTTGGGGTTTGCTCTGGTTCTCCTGTTTGCTGTTTGGTGGGGGCTGTCGGAAAAGTGGCGGGTGGCCTCCGCTCGTTGGCGTGATTATGGCTGGATGGCACCGGTGCTGTTACTGGTGGCGGTGAGTGCGGGGCAGATGATGATGTATGTGGGGATACCGCTTGAAGCGTTGAAACCTGTGTCCTATGTGCTGATGGGCTTGGTGCCTGTGGTATTGCTGCTGTGCAAGCCTCGCGGGACGGGCTGGCTGCCGTGGTGCCTGATGATGGCGGTGCTCAGTCTGCTGCTGCCGGGGTTTTTCCTGTGCGGCTGGCTGAAAGAATTGGCCGGTGTGGCGGAGTTCCGTTGTATGGTTGATAAGCCTTTGCCCGAGGGCCCGGTGCCGCTGTGGGTGGCCCGTTTTGTCGGTATTTTCCTGTATTTTTCCTTTGCTCTGCTTATGATGTTCAGCGGGGTGCGTGGGCAGCGCATGAGCTGGATTAACATCAGCTCGCTCATGGTGGTTTATACAGCCATCGCACTCGTGGCGGATGTGCTTGACAGCTACACCCTCTCCGGGCTGGTGCTGGTAGTGGCAGGTTTGCTTTTACTGGGGCTCGGCGTGCTGCTGGAGAAGAATCGCCGTCGTCTTATTCGTTTTGTCAGGAACTCTCAATCACCCTCTCTTTCGGCATGAAAAAACGTCTTTCTCTTGTTATGCTTTTCGCTGTGGTGGCTGCCCAGCTCGGATGGTTGGGGTATAGCTACCACGCTCGTGTGGTCGAGCTGTCTACGTCACCTACCCTCTTGGTTGAGTGCGATGCCTTTGACCCGCGCGACATCTTCCGCGGCGATTACGTGAGCTTTGATTGTCGTTTTTCATATCCCATAACGGAGCCGCTTTTTGACAATTTGCTGCATTGGAATGAGGAAATCAGACCTCGGGGAGATGAAGAGAGCTTGGTGCGAGCATGGGATGAAAATAATTATGTACAGCTTAAATCGGAGCAGATTGTCGGTATTCCTCCACGCCCTGCCGCACCGGGTAACGAGGGGCATTCGCTGCCGGTGACCTACCATTCCGGCTATCTCAGCAGGCTGAACTTTTTGGCAGGGTATTGGCGCAAGGGGGAGGACGGAGTGGCTCGTTTGGTGAGAGTGGTTCAGGCCGACAGTGAGGACGATAAACCGCATGAGGGCGAATTGCGCACGCCGATGAGCGGGAATTTGGATACCCGAATAGAGAAAGAGCATGATAATATCTGGCGTGTGAAAGCTACGGTGCGATTGTCCATGCGCAAGAGTGATTTGAGCCGTTCTACTAATTTCCGTTTTTATGTGCCGGAGAATATGGGTGATGCGCGTCATGCATGGAGCAAGGGGACTCATGGCGATTTTCCCTTTAACCGCATCCGTTCTACGGTGGAGTTTGTTCTGCGTGGCAGAAACGGATTAATCGTGAAACAGCTTTACCTTAACGGCATTCCTTGGGTCGAGGCTATCGAGAGCATGCGTCGCGGCGATTTCCCTTTGGCGGATGAGCAGCCGAAAGAACCGGCTGCTGCTCCGGCGCATATCGTGCCTTTGAGCCTGCGCTGAGCGTTTATCGTGCGGGCGGCTTGCGGATATCCGCAAGCCAAGTGTTGAACTCCTCCTGCGGCGCCAGAACGGTGTGCAGGAACTCATCGAAGTGAATGAGCTGATCGGCCGGGGTGATAGTGACCTCGCCACGGCGGCAGATGGCTATGCCTTGTGCCCGCATGCCCAGCAGGTGGCGATGGCAGGGGATGCCGGCTGCTTTGCAGGCGGCCTTCACTTCTTTGTCGCGTAGTTCGAAGTCGGTCGGAGTCCAGAAGAGTGAAATCCAAGCTTCATCTGTCAGGTAGATTTGGATGATATAATCCTCTTTATTATTCCAGGCGAAGAATCGGATGGAAGGTTTGGCGACGGCCAAATCATCGACTTGTGCGAGGCGGCGGAAGTTGTCGATGATGTTGTCGTGGGTAAGGGGGCAGGTGGTACTTGCTTTCTTGTGGCGACGGGCGGGGAGTTTGGCACGCTTGCGGCTGCGTGCCTGAAAGCGACTCTCGATGAAGAGCCATTTGGCAAGTTCCCACAGGCAATGGAGCAACAGCAGAATGCCGGCCACGATAGCGGGCTCTGCCGCCTGACGATGAATGTAGACGGATAGCAGAACCGCGGCCGCGGCGCTGAGTGCCAACAGCACGGCACTGATGATGTGACGGCCTCGCCCGAGGTGGTCAAAGGCGAAAATGTAGGCCGCGCACACAAGAATAGCCGCGAGGTTGAGGTGGTCGGGTGACATAACGGGTAGTACCGGGGTTACTGCTCGGTGCGGCGGTAGTCCGCCCGTTGTTGCAGGTGAGCTCTTGCCTCACCCAGCAGGAAGAAAGAGCCGCAGATGAGGGTGTGCGGCGGGAGCTCCTCGAGGGCCTCGGCCAGTGTGGCCGGTGTGCTGACGGGGGCCGTCGAGGCGCAGCGCACCTTGTCGGCCATTTCGTCGGCGGGAAGAATGCGGGGACTTTGCACGGGCGGCAGTACCCATTCGCTCACGATGGGGGAGAGCAGGCTGAGCACCTCGTCAAGTGCCTTGTCGGCAGAGCCGGCATAGATGCAGCGTGCCTTTTGCTCTCCGTAAGCCTCGCGCCAGCTCTCAACCAGTACTTTGATGGCGGGAGGATTGTGCGCACCGTCCATGATGACATCCGGCGCAATTTCATCAAAGCGCCCGGGCCATCGGACTTCGAGCAGACCGCGGGCAATCTCGGCTTCGCTTGCCAGAAAATGGGGCAGGGCTCGCAGAGCGGCCAGAGCCAGGGCGGCATTGCGGCGCTGGTAGCTGCCGCGCAGACCGAGAGGGAGCTGACATTCCTCGGTGACGAGGCGGTAGTCGGTGTCCATCATCTGAGCTGCTGCATGAATGGCCTGTACGGCTTCGGGCTGTTGGGGGGCACTCAGAGCCGGGCGGTGCCAGGCGATGATGGCGGCCTTCTCGGCGGCGATTTCACCGAGTGTGCTGCCGAGATATTGCGTGTGATCCATCCCGATGGGCGTGAGCACGGCGACATCTTTGGGGACGGCATTGGTGGCGTCGAGCCGACCGCCCATGCCGGTCTCGAGTATGATGATGTCCACTTCCCGCTCGGCAAAGTACATCATGGCAACAGCCAGCACCAGCTCAAAGAAGGTGGGGTTGAGCTCCTGAGTGCGGGTGATGTCGCGTACGCGGAAAATGAGGCGTGCGGCATCTTCCTCAGGTATCATTTGCCCGTTCACGCGGATGCGCTCTCCGAACTCCACTAAGTGCGGCGAGGTGAAGAGCCCGGTGCTGTAACCGGCCGCTCGGGCCACACTCTCGGCAAAGGCGCAGGTGGAACCCTTGCCGTTGGTGCCGGCAACGTGAATGACTCGCGCTCGCGGGTAGAGGGCCTCACAGGCTTGCAGGAGCCGGGTGATGCCCTCCAGCCCCAGTTTGATGCCGAACATCTGGGTGGAGTAGAGCCAATCGAGTGCTTCGGTATAGGTGCCGCTCATAGTCGTGCTTGCGGATGGTATGGGGGAGAATGACGAACCGGTCAGGCGGGACTTGATCGCCTGACCGGTCATTTCCTTGTGGGGGGAATGAAAGATCAGAACGGGATGTCGTCGTCGGCCTCATCGGGCATGGGAGCAGACTGCGGAGCCGGAGCCTGCTGGTAGCCGCCGTTGCCGTAACCGTTGTTGCTGCGCTGCTGGTAACCGCCGCCGTTGTTGCCGTAGTTGCCGCTGTTGCCATAGCCGCTGTTGCCATAACTGTTGTTGCGGGACTGCTGCTGGTAAGCGCCGTTGTTGCCGTAGTTGCCGCCACCCTGAGGAGCTCCGTCGCGCCCGCCGAGGAGCTGGAGGTTCTCCGCGATGATGCGGATGCGGCTGCGGCGCTGGCCGGTCTGCTTGTCTTCCCAGGTGTCCATCTGCAAACGACCTTCGATGAACACGGGGCGACCTTTACTCAGGTACTGGGCTGCCACCTCGCCGGTGCGACCCCAGCAGGTGACATCAAGAAAGGTGGTTTCTTCGCGGCGCTCGCCGTCGTTCGGTCCGCTCGATACGCGGTTGACGGCCAGGCGCAGTTCAGTGAGAGAGTTGCCGCGAGGGGTCTGGCGGACTTCGGGATCGGCCGTGAGGTTGCCGATAAGCATGACTTTATTCAGATTAGCCATAGTTGTACGGAGGATATAACGTTCAGTGTGTAAAAATCCCGCTTGCTCCCGTGAGGGAGTGCAGGAAGAATGTTTCGTGCTTATTCTACCTGCCATTTGCCCCTCTTGGCAAGCAAAAAGAAAGTGTTCGTACATCTTTTTTGCGTGCTGACGTGATTATAGGCTTGTCATTCAGTCACCGACGATGTATAATGACCTACCCCGCAGGCCGTGGGGACAGACCATTTTATCCATCCATGAAAGTTGAACTCATCGAGAAAGCTGCTCAGATTGTAGGCGATAACCAGCTACTGGTCAATGTTGTTTCCAAGCGTGTACAGCAGTTGAACCAGGGAGCCGACCCCTACGTGCCCACCACTCCCGAGATGGGAAGCGGAGATATTGCCCTGACTGAAATCATTGAGGGTAAAATTATTTGGCGCGAGGCTGATGATGAGGTTTCTCCCGACGGCAGCGCTCCTGAGGATGACCTTTTCATCGATATGAGTGAGGCTGAGACGGCTCCTGAAGACGACCGTACCATCACCGCCACCATCGATCTGTAAGAGATATCTTTTTCTTTGTCAGGTCCGGTTGCCGGTTATGCCCCGGTTACCGGACTTTTTTATACGATTCGCGCGTTGGAACAAATGGAATTTGTGGAAGTACGAGTCAGGAGCTTCAAAGGACCGGGTGTAAAGTTCAACCGCTTACGCCGCCTTTAATTGTTCCGACGCATGCTATTCGTTCTCATTTTAACCCGATTTTTACATTATGGCACGTAAGCCTGTTCCCGGTTCATCTCAGATTGCAAGTAATAAGAAAGCCGGCCGAGATTATGAAATTCTCGGCAAGCACGAGTGTGGTATCGAGCTGCGTGGCACCGAGGTGAAATCTATTCGAGAGGGTAGAGTGAATATATCGGATGCCTTCGCCCGTGTGGAAAAAGGCCAACTTTTCCTCTACGGCTGTGATGTTCAGCCTTGGGAGACCGCCGGTAAGTGGTTTCAGCACGAGGCTAAGCGTCCGCGCCGCTTGCTCATGCATAAGCGCGAAATTCTTAAATTGGAAATCCAGCAGGCCCAGAAGGGCTTTGCTCTGCCGCTGTTGAGACTCTATTGGAAAAACGGTAAGGTGAAGGCGGAAATCGGCATCGGGCGCGGCAAGACTCATCGTGACCAGCGCTATGACCTGAAGGCACGCGTGGAAATGATGGAGGCGCGCCGCGAGGTTACTCGATTTAACAAAGGATGGTGATTTTTGTTATAACTTCGATAGACTGTTGTTATTGAGCTTCAGTTTGTTTTGCTAGTCAGTAATTTTTGCGGTCTGCTCGGCGGAGTGGGCTGAGTTTGTAGTTTTCAGTCGGTAAGTCAGTTTCGTGCGGGAGAGATTTTGTTTGTCATCTGAGGAAAAATTTGATAGGATATGTCCGTTCGTGTGTCTAAGAGGAGACGCACCATCACACACAAATATTATCCATGACGACGAAAACCATACTCCTTACTGCCGTATGTGCCTTTGCCGGATTGAATCTGTCAGCGGCGGAACAGACTGCCGCCGCTGTGACCGCAACGGAGCGGATTGTTGCCCCTGAACAGGCGGCTCACCCTTTCTTTCAGGATGTCCTGTATCCGGCCTGGTCGCAGTTGAGCGCCGCTCGCGGTGTGGCCGATACACGCGCCGCTCTGGCTCTGGCTCGTGAGCGGGTGGAGGCTATCAGCCGCATTCAGCCGCACGAGGCGACTTTTGAGAATACTTTTCTGGCTCTCAACAAGGCCAGCGAGGAGCTCGGGCAGGTGCAGAGCTTTATGTACCACCTTTCCACAGTGATGGATAATGAAGAATTGCGAGCAGCCAAGGCTGAGCTCATTCCCGAGCTGACCGCGTTCGATGCCTCCATCACAGCCAACGAGAAACTCTGGGCCGTCATTAAGAGTGCTGCCGCTCAGCCTTGGGTGAAGGAGCTCTCGCCCGCTAAGCAGCGCTTTGTTCAACAGACGGTCGACGGATTTGTGGATAGCGGGGCCGAACTTCCTGCCGAAAAGAAAGCGCGCAAGGCGGAAATTGAGCAGGAGCTCAGTCAGCTCACTCACCGTTTCGGTCAGAATGTTCTGGATAGTTCCAATGCCTGGAAATTGCTCATCACTGACCGAGCCGAATTGGCCGGCATGAGTGAGGACTGGATGGATCAGGCGCGTGCTGTTGCCTTGGAGCGTGGGTTCGGCTCGGAGGAGAACCCCTGTTGGCTTATCACGCAGGACTATACGAGTGTAGGCTCCGTTCTTCGCGATTGTGAAGTGATGGCCACGCGCAAGATGTGTTGGGAAGGGCAGTGCTCCATCGGAGCCGTCGGTAAGTGGGATAATGAGCCGATTGTTGCCCGTGTGATGGAATTGCGCAGTGAGTTGGCGGAGCTGCTGGGTTTTGCGACATTTGTCGACATGATGACCCATCGTCGTATGGTGGGAGGCGGTACCAATGCCATGAACTTTATCGACACTCTCGCTGCTAAGGTGATGCCGGCCTTCCAAGAGGAGTGCCGTCAGGTGTTGGAGTATATCTCGAAGTGCGAGCAGCGCAACGTCATGTTTATTGACCCCTGGGACCGCCGTTATTACCTCAATAAAATGTCGCAGGAGATGTACAACTTCGATACCGAAGAGCTGCGCCCTTATCACGAGGCGAGCAATGTCATCAAGGGGATGTTCGCCCTCTACTCCGGATTGCTGGATGTCAGTTACACCGAAGTTCCCACCGTCTGCCTGAAGCCGGGTGAGCATTGTCCCGAGGGTAGCGCAGAGGTTTGGCACCCGGATGTGAAGCTCATTAAGGTGACTGACAACAAGACCGGCGCTCACCTCGGTTCCTTCTATATGGACCTTTATCCCCGCTCCAGTAAGAATGCCGGAGCATGGGTCATGCCCCTGCGCTATGGCGAGGCCGGCAAGGACGGCGCTGCTCATGCGCCCCATTTGGCCTGTCTGGTCGGTAACTTCACCATGGCTACGGAGGATAAGCCGGCATTGTACAGCCACTACGATGTCGAGACTCTTTTCCATGAGTTCGGACACATGATGCACTGCATGCTCGGTGACACGGAGTTGCAGGCTCAGTGCGGTACAAGTGTGACGTGGGACTTCGTGGAGCTGCCCAGTCAGTTGTTCGAGAACTGGACATGGGTGCCTGAGGGCATCGCCGCTTATGCTGTTCACTACGAGACCGGAGAGCCTATCCCGACGGAGCTGGTGCAGAAATTACAGAAGAGCCGCTATTTCATGCCGGCTATGGATAACATGGGGCAGCTCTGCCTCGGTAAGCTCGATTTGGAGATGCACATGAACTACAACGAGAAGTTCAAGGGAAAGTCACTCGATTTGGTCACCAATCAGTTGCTGGATCCCTGGCGTATACCGACCTCCATCAGCGGACCTTCCATCATGCGTAATCTGACGCACTGTATTAACGGCGCCTACGCCGGTGGCTATTACTCGTACAAGTGGGCTGAGGTGCTCTCGGCCGATGCTTTCACTCGCTTTGCTCGTGAGGGTGTGCTCAACAAGAGCACCGGCGCCGCCTTCCGCGAGGCCGTGCTCAGTAAGGGCGACAGCAAGCCTGCCGCTGAGGTTTACCGCGACTTCATGGGGCGCGACCCGAACCCCGACGCTCTCTTGCAGGCTCAGGGGCTTATCAAATAAGTGCTGTTGCGTCGGAGGATTTCTTTTCAGCACTGCCGATTGTTCGGCAGTGCTTTTTTGGGTACGACCGACGCGATATGCGCACTGCGGTGAAAGTCCGCGCGGAGCCGCGATGATGCGGAATCCCAGACCTGAAGAACAACTGCGGGGAGGTAACGAACCGTGGAAAAGGAAGTTCGAGGGGAAATCCCGACTGTACGAACAGAAATTGCATATAAGGCCGGATGGATGGACGAGGTTGCCTAAAGTGCCGAAATCCGATACATCATCAAGAGTCCATAAGGTAGATGCAGACGGCGCGGGAGGAAAGTAGCATAATCATATTCGGTGAGAACCTGCTAAGGCCTGAAAGGGTGACGGGGAAGAAACGCCCGGAAGCAGGTAGTCAGCAGAGGCATAGTACCCATCCCTTGGTGGGGAAGGCCGAAATCCAACACAGCACAGAACAGCCTGAAACTCATGAACGTGGAGAGGCAGAATAGAGACACCTTATACCAGATGGAGTTCAACTTCGATACTCTATCCGGGGAGGTGCGCCCACATGGAGGCGGTGAGGGTGCGACCCCCACAGCTGCGCCACCGCGGGAGCAACAAGCGTTCGCGGCGTGGAGGGAGGAACTGAACTGGGAGGAGCGCATACTCGAGAACATAGCACACCGCTACAATCTTGAGCATGCATGCCAGAGAGTGAAAAGCAACAAGGGAGCCCCGGG
>JAUNRE010000119.1 GCA_030535795.1 Akkermansia sp. | reverse complement strand
CGGGGCGAAAGTACAATAGCCCAGGGCAAGCCACGCAGTGGCGCGGCCCTGGGGAGTGTATCATCAATAAATGAGAGCCCGAGGAGTCGGCGCGTCAGCGTCGGCACCGAGGCCGACAGCCTGCCACGGCGTAGGGCGTGAGCCCGGAGACGGACACGATTGCCCCAAAATACACCCTAAAAGACTGAGAGCCACGCTGCTGTCGGCCTCCTCAGCTTCGCTTCGTCGAACTCTGATTTCCTATTTTCACCTATCCCAAGGTTTCGCTGCTACGCAGCTTCACCTTGGGCTACTATACTTTCGCCCCGCCTAGCGGGGCTTTCCAATTCGGCGGGCTGTTGCCCGCGGGTATGCGTAGCTAATGCAACCGCTCACGCTCCGCGCCTTAAAGCGCGTTCTACCCCCTCCACCGCCGCAGCCCCGCTGCGGCGATATAACCGTGTTGTCACAGACAACACGATATCACTCGGGCAACGCCTGAATATAACCGCCCGCAGGGCGATATAACCAGCCCCGTGTAAACGGGGTGACAGCCTGACTAACAATAGCGGTAGCTTTTGGATTTGCCTGCATGCAACCGTCAGTCCACGAAAGGCTGTCGCCGCCGTATTCACGGGGCACCATTTCTACTTGTTCTGTAACAGGGGTTACGCGAGCTGCCGCTCGCTCACCCCTGCCTATGTGCTTTCGCCCCGCCCCGCCTCGCGGGGCTTCTATCACCACGCCCGCGCTGGACATGCGCTGCTGCAGCCCCAAAAAAGCCGCCGTCTGCAAAGACGGCGGCTTTTTGTTCGCGGACGAATGCCCGCCTCTCTCTACCTGTAGATTGTAAATCCCTCTTTACTGCTGCTCAGCGAGTGTATCGCAGGTGCAGCAGAAGTTGCGGTCGCCCCAGGCGTTTTCCACGCGAGAGCAGGACGGCCAGAACTTGTGCAGGCGCTGGCAGGCGGCAGGATAAGCAGCTTGGGCGCGGGTGTAGGCATGGTTCCACTCATCGGCGGTCACCGCCAGAGCCGTGTGCGGGGCATTGACCATCACATTATCATCGGCGGGTACGGAGCCGTTGGCCACGGCCTCCATCTCACCGTGAATACCAATCATGGCATCGATGAAGCGGTCGAGCTCGTACTTGCTCTCGGACTCCGTGGGCTCAACCATGAGGGTATCGTGCACCGGGAAGCTCATGGTGGGGGCGTGGAAGCCGTAGTCCATGAGACGCTTGGCCATATCGTCCACCGACAGGTGGCTCTTGCGCAGCATGATGGTGGTGTCGAGGATACACTCGTGAGCCACCAGCCCATTAGCGCCGGCGTAGAGGGTCGGGAAGTGGTTCTCCAGACGCTTGGCGATGTAGTTAGCGTTCAGGATAGCCATCTGCGAGGCTCGCTTGAGGCCCTCGAAGCCCATCATGGCCAGGTACATCCAGGTGATGGGGCAGATGGCAGCGGAGCCGTACTCGGCGGAGGAAACGGCGGACTGCGTCTGAGCATCATCGCAGATGTGGCCCGGCAGGTAGGGGGTGAGGTGCTCCGCGCAGCAGATGGGGCCCACGCCGGGGCCGCCGCCGCCGTGAGGCATGGCAAAGGTCTTGTGCAGGTTGAGGTGGCACACGTCAGCCCCGATGGTGCCGGGGTTGGTCAGACCGCACTGGGCGTTCATATTGGCGCCGTCCATATACACCTGCCCTCCGTTGGCATGCACGATGCGGCAGAGCTCGGCCACGCCGCTCTCATACACACCGTGGGTCGAGGGGTAAGTCACCATCAGGGCAGCCAGGTTGTCGCGGTGCTTCTCGGCCTGAGCCTTCAGGTCAGCGGCATCGATGTTGCCCTGCTCGTCGCACTTCACAGGCACGCAGGTAAAGCCAGCCATAGCGGCCGAGGCGGGGTTGGTGCCGTGAGCGGAGTTGGGAATGAGACAGACATTGCGGTGCCCCTCGCCCTGAGCCACCTGGTAGCGGTGGATAGTCAGCAGGCCGGCGAACTCACCGGCGGCGCCGGAGTTCGGCTGCAGGGAGACGCCATGGAAACCGGTCACCACGGCCAGCCACTGCTTAAGCTGCTCGAGCATGGCGCGCATACCCTTGCACTGGTCGGCAGGGGCAAAGGGGTGCAGCTCGGTCACACCCGCCCAGGTAATGGGCATCATGATAGCGGCGCAGTTGGCCTTCATGGTGCAGGAGCCCAGCGGAATCATGGCCTCGTTGAGAGCGAGATCCTTGCACTCCAGCGTGTGGATGTAGCGCATCATCTCCGTCTCGGAGTGGAAGGCGTTGAAGCAGGTCTCGGTGCAGAACGCGCTCGTGCGGTTCCACTCGGCACCCCAAGCCGGGGCAGTGGGCACCTCGACGACAGGCAGCCCCAAGGCTCCGCACAGGGCGGCAAGGTCGGCATCTGTCGTCGTCTCGTCGAAGGAGGCGGAGATGGTATCGGCGTTCACCTTGCGGATGTTGTAACCGGCGGACAGAGCGGCGGCCACCAGCTCATCGGCCTTGCCGGGGGCGCTTACAGCCACGGTGTCGAACCACGTGGCTGCGGGCAGACTGTAGCCGGCGGCCTTGGCGGCAGCGGCAAAGCCGGCAGCCAGGCGAGCGGCGGTGGTAGCCACATTCTTCAGACCCTCGGGGCCCTGGTACATGGCGTAGAAGGTGCAGAGCAGCGCCGTGAGCACCTGAGCCGTGCAGATGTTGGAGGTAGCCTTCTCGCGGCGAATATGCTGCTCGCGCGTCTGCAGCGCCAGGCGGTAGGCGGGCTTGCCGTCGCGGTCGATGGATTTACCGATGTAGCGGCCGGGCAGCTTGCGCTTCAGCGCATCGGTGCAGGCCATATAGGCAGCGGCGGGGCCACCGTAGCCCATGGGTATGCCGAAGCGCTGGGTGGTACCCACGCACACATCGGCCCCGAAGGCACCGGGCTCCTTCAGCACGGTAAGAGCCAGCAGGTCGGCGGCCACGCAGCAAAGCACCTTGGCGGCGTGGCACTTCTCGAAGAAGGCGGCGTAGTCCTCCACGGCACCCAGGTTGTCCGGGTATTGCACCAACACACCGGCCAGCGGCGGCACCGAGGCGGGGTCAAAGCTCTTCCAGTCACCCACTATCAGCTTCACACCCGTCGTCTCACAGCGGGTGCGGATGACGTCAATCGTCTGCGGGAAACAGGTATCAGCCACAAAGAACGTATCGCTCTTGCGCTTCTCGCTCACGCACAGGTGCACGGCCTCGGCGGCGGCAGTGCCCTCATCCAGCATACTGGCGTTGGCAATAGGCAGCCCCGTCAGCCCCGCAATCATCGTCTGGAAGTTCATGAGCATCTCCAGGCGGCCCTGAGCAATCTCGGGCTGGTAGGGGGTGTATGCCGTGTACCAGCTGGGGTTCTCGTACACATTGCGCTGAATCACAGCGGGCAGGAAGGTACCATAGTACCCCTGGCCGATGAGGCTGCGCACGGGTTTGTTGGCAGAGAGCATCTGCTGCAGAGCAGCCAGCGCCTCCTGCTCAGCCATGGGGGCAGGCAGATCCAGCGGGGCCTTCAGGCGAATATCAGCAGGCACGATTGCCTCGGTCATGGCATCCAGCGAGTCGAAACCGATGGCGGCCAGCATAGCGGCGGTATCAGTCGCGTTCGGGCCGATATGGCGGGGTATGAAAGAAGTCTGGGCGGAAAGCATGGTAAAGTACGAGGTACGAATTCCGAAGGTCGAGGTAATAAAAGTAGCAAAGCCTTGCGGGGGCTTTGGGCAGGGGGCGCCCCTGCTCTGCTCCACCTGCAAGGCTTTGCGGGGTTACTTACTTGTTGCAGAAGTCGGTGTATGCAGCGGCATCCATCAGCTCATCGAGCTCGGAAGCGTCGTCCAGCTTAATCTTGCAAATCCAGCCGGCGCCGAAAGCGTCGCTGTTCACCGTGTTGGGCTCAGCGTCCAGAGCCTCATTTACCTCCACGATTTCACCGGAAACCGGGGTGTAGATGTCGGAAGCAGCCTTGGTGGACTCAACAGCACCGATGCTGTCCTCCTTGGAGAAGGTGTCGCCCACGGAGGGGAGGTCTACGTATACAACCTCACCCAGCTCAGCCTGGGCGAAGTCGGTGATGCCGAGCGTTACCACGCCGTCTACGGCGGGGCTTACCCATTCGTGCTCGGAGGAGTACTTGTAATCAGCAGGATTGCTCATAATATGTATTAGTGTGTGTAGGGGTTATTTTTTAAGGAAAGGTTTCTTCACGATGACGGCGGGCACCATCTTGTTGCGCACCACCACATTCACCTCGGTGCCCACCTTGCTGTGAGCAGCCGGTACGTACAGCATCGCTATGCCCTTGCCCAGAGTGGGCGAAAGCACGCCGCTGCAAATAGCACCCAGCGGGGTACCGTCGGGCAGCTGCACCTCGTAGCCGTGGCGGGGCGGTGCGCCCTTGCCCGTGTATTCTATAGCCACCAGCGCGGTGGGGCGGCCGGCGGCCTTCTGCTCACGCAGCACCTCCACGCCGATGAAATCTTTTGTCAAATCGCAGCACCAGGACAAACCGGCCTCCAGCGGGGTCTTCTCGGGGCTCAGGTCGGAGCCGTTGAGCGAGTAGCACATCTCCAGGCGCAGGCTGTCGCGGGCACCCAGGCCGCAGGGCTGAGCTCCGCTGGCCATGCTCTTCTCGAACCACTTCACACCCTGCTCTGCCGGGCAGAAGAACTCAAAGCCGTTCTCACCGGTGTATCCGGTGCGGCACACCACGCAGGCATCACCATCGGCCTCGAACTGCAAAATCCCGTTGCGCACGGGCAGCTCCACGCCGGGGCACATCTTGGCAAACACCTCCTCGCTGTTCGGCCCCTGAATGGCCAGCCCCACGTAGGCATCGCTCTTGTTCACCAGGGAGATACCCTCGGGCTTGCGGGCGGAAAGCCAGGCGTAGTCCTCATCTATCATGCTGGCATTCACCACCACAAAGAAATTGTCCTTGCCGAGCTGATAGATGATAAGGTCGTCTATCACGCCGCCCTTCTCATTGAGCATCATCGAGTACTGCCCCATGCCGTCCACCAGCTTGTTCAGATTGTTGGTGAACATGCCGTTGAGCCACGCCTCTGCACCCTCGCCGCTCACCAGGAACTGGCCCATGTGCGAGATATCGAACACACCGCAATCCGTGCGTACAGCGTTGTGCTCCGCTAATATTCCTGCGTACTGCACCGGCATGTTCCAGCCGGCGAAGGGCACCATCTTCGCTCCGAGCTCCACGTGCTTCGCGCACAGCGGTGTGCTCTTTGTTGTCTCTTCGGCGTTCATGGCGCGCTATTATACGCGCCTACAGCCTATTGTCAAGCTTTCTACACCGTATTATGCTTTCTTTTCTGCTTCTCTCGCTCCGCCGCGCTCTTTTCCTCCCCCTCTCGCGCCCCTTTTTTCGCCCCTTGAAGACTTTTATTGATGCGGCAGTTAATTCTCCATGTGTGAGGCGTATTTGACAGACTCCT
>JAUNRE010000118.1 GCA_030535795.1 Akkermansia sp. | reverse complement strand
CGCCCGACAGCCTGACTCGGCGTAGGGCGTGAGCCCGGAGACGGGCACGATTGCCTTGGGAAAAACGCCCTGAAATGCTTGTTTTTCACCCGCAAAGCGGGGCTTTTAAGCGTAAACAAATCGAACGCAAGTGGCACCCTTACAAGTAAGGGGAAGTTTCCGGGATATCCGCCCAGCGTGTTGTGTAGGCGCGCGAGGCAAAGGAACGGTGCCAGGGCTCCTGCGTGCCGCGATTGGCAAAATGAATGTTATGGCCGGCCTGCTGCAATTTGTCCAGCACAGCCATCAGCTTGCTGGGGGCGGTATGCGGGTGCTCAAAGGTAGGCTGCACATGCTCGGCTTTTTCCAGCTCCGTGAGTAGCACACCGACCTTTTTATATTCATAACCGAGGCGGAAAAGATTCTCCAGCAAAGCCGTAGCAGCGCGAGTCAGCTCGCGGGTATCATCCGTTGCGCACGGGAGGCGCAGCCCCTGGTTGGCGGCGTACAGGTTGGCATCATCCCGGAAGCGAGATGTTCGCAGCACCACATGCACCTCGGAGCACATCATGCCCTCCTGGCGCAGGATGCGCCCGGCTTTCTCCACAAAGCGGCAAAGAGCTTCTCGCAAGGTCGGCAAATCACGCACGCCCTCTCGCAGCGAGCGCGACACCATAATCTGGCGCCGGGCGGCAGGTTCCGCATCGTCCAGACAAGACACCCCGTTGAGCTCCAACGCCAGGCGCTCCCCGTGCACGCCGAATTGCCGGCGCAGATAGTGCAACCCGCTCGCAGCCAACCCCGCAGCCGTGCGGATACCCAAAGCCTGCATGCGCGGAGCCAGGCGGCGCCCCACTCCCCATATCTCGCCCACCGGCGTCTCTGCCAGCAAGGGCTGCCATTGTTCCGGCGAAGTAAGAGCCAACACGCCCCGGAACTCCGGCCTGTGTTTAGCCGTTTCGTTAGCCAGCTTGCATAGCGTACGGGTCGGGGCTATGCCCACACTCACCGTCACCCCCGTACCGCGCCGAATCGACTCGCGCAACTCACGGCAGAAAGGCATCCAATCGCGGATGTCATCCACCCGTGCAAAAGCCTCATCGATGCTGTATTGCTGCACCTCGGGCAACGCCTCCTCCAACAGCTGCATAATGCGGTCGGACAGGTCGGAATACAGCGCAAAGTTGGCAGAACACACCACGGCATTTGCCGCCGCCAAACGCTCCTTGCATTGGAAATAGGGCTCACCCATGGCAATACCCATCGCCTTAGCCTCCGGGCTGCGCGACACGACACAGCCATCATTATTCGACAGCACCACGAGCGGGCGCCGCCGCCAATCAGGGCGGAACACCTGCTCGCAGCTCGCAAAGAAATTATTGCAGTCGAATAAAAGGTACACAGCCGCAGAGACGGCAAGCCCGACCTCAGCCTCAGAGCCCGAGCTTCGCCATGAGGATTTCTGTTACCAGCTTGGGGTTGGGCTTGGGATTACTGTTTTTCATCACCTGGCCGGTCAGCGCATTGATAAGCTTCATGTTGCCCCCCTTCACCAGAGCCACCTTATCGGGATTTTCGGCAATCACCTTCTCCACCAGTGCCTCCAGCGCGCCGCTATCGGCCTTCTTATAACCCAGACCGGCAGCCGCAGCAGCAGCAGTCTGCTCCGGGGTATTCCACAGCACCTCCAGCACCTCACGCGCCTGGCTCACCGAGCAGATGCCCTCCTCCACCACATCCACCAGCCCTGCAAGCGTGGCGGGTGCTACGGGACACGTCTCGATGTCGCATTCCTTCTCCGTGAGCACCGAGGGGAAGATATTGATGAGCCAGTTAGCCACCTTGCGCGGAGCCTTGGTGGCAGCGGCTGCTGTTTCAAAGTAAGCGCACAGGGCGGCATCGGCCACCAGGGTGTTGGCATCGGCCACGGGCAGGCCGTACTGGGCCATAAGACGCTGCTGGCGGGCATCCGGCAGCTCGGGAAGCTCCTGCTGCATCTTTTCCACATACTCGGCCGTATGCACGGGTATGAGGTCCGGGCAGGTGTGGTAGCGGTAATCGTGCGCATTTTCCTTGGTACGCATCACAATGCTCTCGCCCAGGTCATCATCCCAGCGACGGGTGGACTGCACCTGCGCGATACCGCGGTCAAGCTCATCGGCCTGGCGGTTAATCTCATAAATCAGGGCACGGCGCACCGCCGACATGGAGTTGATATTCTTCATCTCGATTTTGGCACCAAGCTCCTTCTGGCCTTTGGGGCGCAGCGACACGTTCACATCGCAGCGCATCTGCCCCTTCTCCATATCGGCGTCCGATATACCGCCGCAGATGAGAATCTGCTGCAAGCTCTTGAGGTAGGCATACGTCTCATCAGGGCTCGTCAGGTCAGGAGCCGACACAATCTCCATGAGCGGAGTGCCGCCTCGGTTGTAATCCACCAGCGAATATGAGCCATAGTGGGTGAGCTTGGCTGCGTCTTCCTCCAGGTGGATGTGGTCGAGCTTCACCGTACGCACCACCGCGCCCTCGGCCTTCACCTTGCTGTCCACCGGGTACGCCCATGAATACAGCGGCACCTCACCACCGATGCAGAGGGGGAGGTCAAGCTGGCTGGTCTGATAGTTCTTGGGCATATCGGCATAGAAGTAGTTCTTGCGATCCCACTTGGAAACCGGCGGCATGCTGCAGCCCAGCATGAGGCCGGTCAGCACCGTGCGCTCAATGGCAAACTTGTTGAGCACCGGCAGAGCCCCCGGCATACCCAGGCAAGTGGGGCACACATTCGTGTTGGGCTCATAGCCGAACCCGGCCTTGCAGGAGCAGAACATTTTCGTAGCAGTCTTAATCTGGCAGTGAACCTCCAGACCGATAGTCACCAGGTAATCAGAAACAGGCATGGTGCGTATTATATATTTTGTTTAATTTGAAGTTGTTGCATTCTCGTGCAGAGCATCATCGAGATCCGTTCGGAAGGAATCATCGAACACATCGGCAAACCAGACATTATGCGTGTCGCCCAACCCGGCAAACACAGAATCAAGCGCATCCGAAAAACGGTCAAACGATGAGTTGTCATACCCCGGCAGTGACGCAATGCGCACTATCTCACTGCGAATACCCCACAGCAAGGGCTCCACCGGTGCAAACGCCTCGCGTGCACGCGGCGCCCAAGCCGCTGAAAAATCGCGCTTTACCGCGCCCTCCTCGGGCAGCAGCGTTTGCAAGCGTGCCGCCAGCGTATTCAACCGAGCCACGACAGACTCCGCCGTCTTGGCATCCTGCACGCTCTTGAGCAGGTTCAGCAAGGTGCGGTCAGGCTCCACCAAGCGCTTAATGCGCACAATCTCGCGGCGAGCCTCGCTTTCCGACATAGGAGGCTTGGGCAACTGCAATTCCTCCACCAGCTCGCTGTCAAACATGCCGGCATCCACCGATTGATGAAAAGCCTTAATGAGCGCCTCCGACCCATAGCAACGCGCCCGGCACAGGCTGCGGAACTCATCATTAAGCGCTTCCAGTGCCTCGGCAATGTGATAGTGTAGCATCTCGAGGGCCTCCAAATCCTGCCCATGCCCATCCTCACCCAGCAACTCATCGCCTATCTTACCGGCCTCGGTCACAAGGGCTTTGAAACGAGGCGCCGCCACATCCGCAGCCTGACGGTCAGCCACCCCGGCCAGCAGAAACCACATCTCGTTCGTCACCCGCAGCAGCTCGCGCCCGGGGCTGGGGGCAGTGGCCTCACTCTGCGGCGAGGCTTCCTCCGGCTCCGCAACAGCAGCGGCACCTGCGGGCACGTTAAGCCCCAGCAGGATGGCGGTACCGGCTGTGAGGAGTGGATGATGCTTCATTGTCGAGCTCATTTTACCTATTTCGCTGCCGTTTTTCAAGCCGTGAATGCGCCAGCCGCGAAAAAAAGTAAGTAATCGGGACATACCGACATGATTTTAGCTTGTCAGCCTAAAAGCGATAGGATAAAATCCGCACCGTCACTTTTATTCAGACCATGGATTTCAGAACTTATCTCCGGCACCACCCGGATAAAAACGGCTTTTACGGACGCTTCGGCGGCGCCTACCTGCCGGCCGAACTCGAACCGGCTTTCAAGGAAATCACCGAAGCCTACAACAGCATTTGTCACTCGGCTCAGTTCATCAACGAACTCCGCCGCATCCGCAAGCAGTTCCAGGGACGCCCCACCCCCGTGTACCACTGCGAGCGCCTCTCCCGCCTCAACGGCGGCGCCCAGATTTACCTCAAGCGCGAGGACCTCAACCACACCGGCGCCCACAAGCTCAACCACTGCATGGGCGAGGGTCTGCTGGCCAAATTCATGGGCAAGAAGAAAATCATCGCCGAAACCGGCGCCGGGCAGCACGGCGTGGCTCTCGCCACGGCTGCCGCTTACTTCGGCCTGGAGTGCGAAATCCACATGGGCGAGGTCGATATCGCCAAGCAGGCTCCCAATGTCACCCGCATGAAGATGCTCGGCGCCAATGTCGTCTGCGTCAAGCACGGTCTCAGGACGCTCAAGGAGGCCGTGGACAGTGCCTTCGAAGCTTACCAGCGCGACTACAAGACCGCCATTTACTGCATTGGCTCCGTTCTGGGGCCGCACCCCTTCCCCATGATGGTGCGCGATTTCCAGATGGTGGTGGGCGCCGAAGCCCGCGAGCAGTTCCTGGAGATGACCGGCATTCTGCCCGATGTCGTCTGCGCCTGTGTAGGCGGCGGCTCCAATGCCATGGGCATGTTCCCGGCTTTCCTCGATGACCCGGTGGACATCTACGGCGTTGAGCCCATGGGCAAGAGCGATAAGCTCGGCGACCACGCTGCCTCCATGAAATTCGGCGAGGAGGGCATCATGCACGGCTTCAACAGCATCATGCTCAAGGGCGATGACGGCGAACCCGCACCCGTCTACTCCATCGCCAGCGGCCTCGATTACCCCTCCGTCGGCCCCGAGCATGCCTACCTGCGCGACATCGGTCGCGTGAAATACGACTCCGTCAGCGATGCGGAAGCCGTGGACGCCTTCTTCAAACTCAGCCGCTACGAGGGCATCATCCCCGCCCTCGAGAGCTCCCACGCCGTGGCCTTTGCCATGCGCAAAGCCCGCGAAATGGGCACTGGCGCCATCCTCGCCAACTGCTCCGGCCGTGGCGACAAGGACGTGGACTACATCGCCGAGCACTACGGCTACGGTGAACAGTACAAGTTCTGATTCCCCCCCTCCCCTCATTTATAAAAACCCCGCCGATTTCGGCGGGGTTTTTGCGTAGCACCTCTCCGGCTCGTCTGTTGCGGCAGAACAACGGGTCTCTCAGGATAAGGCACGCAGCTTTCACACAGAGCAAGCCGAATTTACCATGCGAACTCTTGATAGAGTACGCGTTGGAATAATTAGAACATTGCTGTCTCATAGAACAGTCATATAGATGATAATGACGCGAAACGTTTATTGGGACGCCTCGGTTTTCCGTCACCCCGCCAAGGCGGGGCTCT
>JAUNRE010000117.1 GCA_030535795.1 Akkermansia sp. | reverse complement strand
CCGCCAACCGGCGGGGCGAAAGTACAATAGCCCAGGGCAAGCCACGCAGTGGCGCGGCCCTGGGAAGTGTATCATCAATAAATGAGAGCCCGAGGAGTCGGCGCGTCAGCGTCGGCAACGAGGCCGACAGCCTGCCTCGGCGTAGGGCGTGAGCCCGGAGACGGACACGATTGCCCCGGGAAAAACGCCGTGAAATGCTGTGGAGCCACGCTGCTGTCGGCCTCCTCAGCTTCGCTTCGTCGGGCTCTGATTTTCTATTTTCTCCTATCCCAAGGGTATGCGTGGCTTAGGCAACCGCTTGTGCCCGCGCCTTGTGGGCGCGGAGCGGCAGCTATGGCACTTGCTATGCTTATACTGCGTGCGTCAGCACGCCTAGACATAAACTTTGTAGATTGTAAATTGTAGATTGTAAATTCATCCCCCCCGAGGGCAGGGCGTGATTTTGGCTTGCATGGGGAAGCGGCGTTTGCTATAAGGGTAGGCAACATGAGAGATTACGTCAACCCATTATTACTGTTAATCGTAGTAGCGCTGCTGGCATGCAGTGTGAGCGGGGTGGGCAGTGCCGCTGTTTCGGATGCCTGGATTCCGGCGCTGTGCGTGACGGCCTTTATCGTGAATGCGGCGCTGGCTGTGGCGCGCGCCGTATCGCGGCGGCACGCGCTCATGAGCGTGGTGTGGTCCATGGTGTATCTGGTGGTGGGCGGCTGCGCGTGGGTGATGGCCGGTCATGATGCCGCCGATGATGAGATGGAGGCATTCCGTGGTCTGGAGGCCGCCTACCGCGAAGGCGGCGACCCGCTGGCGGCAGATGAGAATGGGGATTGCCTTTTTACCGTAGCGGCATCGGTGGGGCGTCTGCGGGTGGTGCAAGAGGTGCTGGAGCGAGGGGCTGTGCCTGCTGACTTGCAGGTGAAGGCCGCCTGTCGCGCTGCCGAGAATGGCCGAGAGAACGTGCTGGAGTATCTGCTGAAGTCCGGGGTTGCGGTGGAGTCGGCAGCGGAGGGCACCACCCTGCTGTGTGCTGCGGCTCAGAATGCCCGGCGCCAATCCGTTGCGCTTTTGTTACGCGCGGGGGCATTGCCCGACCGGGCGGATGCGGAGGGGACGCCCCCGCTCATTCACGCTGTGATTGCGGATTCCGCGCCGGTGGTACAGTTGTTGCTGCAAGCCGGCGCCAAGGTTTCCGGCACGGATGCCGCCGGGCGCGATGCCGCCAGCTATGCGCGCAGCAACAAAGTGGCTGAATTATTATCCCCCGGCTCAGACTCATGAAACACGTGCTGTGTGTGATGCTGTTGGCGGCGCTCTCGCTCGGGGCGGAGGATATCGTGCTGGCCGATGGCTCGGTGTTGAAGGATGCCACCGTGGTGCGCCGGGATGCGGATGCCGTGCTGGTGCGCCACAGCGCCGGGGTGCAGCGGCTGGCAGCGGCTCGCCTGAGCCCCGAAGCGCAGAAACGCCTGGAAATGACGCCGGAGCATATTGCTGCACGGCGTGCTGCCGAGGCACAGGTGGCAGATGCCCGCCGCCGAGCCAAGGAAGAGAAGCAGGCGGAGCGCTTGGCGGCACTGGAGGCCAGCGGGCAACGCCCGCGCTACCTGACCGGGGCGGATGTGTTTGCTTTGTTCGGTGCGGTTGATACGCTCAGCGCGCGCGAGGCTGAATACTTGGCTGCTGCGTGGAATCGGCAGGAGGCTGTGCGCCTGCATCTGGCGGCGGATGTGGAGCGCTTTGATGCTCAAAAGGCATCGCTGCGCGGGGAATTCGATGCTGAACGCGCGGCTTGCCTGGCGGAGTACCGCGATAAAGCCGAACTGCGCGCTACCATTTCTGCGCAGGATTCCACCATCAACCGCCAGAAGGATGAACTGCGGCGCCTGCAAAAGGAGAATGCTCAGCTGCGCGAGCAGTTGGCAACCGAGCGCCGGGCAAATGACCGCCGACGCGAGAATACGACCATCGTGGTGGATCGCCCCGTGTATGTGCCTACCTGCATTCCGCACCCCGTGCGGGCACGGCATCCGCGCCACCCGCATCGTCCCCATGCAAGACCCGGCGCGTGCCCGGGCCCCCGTCCAGCAAGCGGGGCGCATGTGATACCGCGTTCCTGATACCGCGTCCGCCTGCTGCCGTCAGTGCCCCGTGCCTGCCATCGGCAGGAGGTCAGGCCAGGCGCGCGTTGAAAGCGGCCGTCTGTTCGGGGTCGGGTATGATATCCAGCAGGGCAAAGGCCGTGGGCTCCAGGGTATCGAGCACCTCAAAATCCGCCTCGCAGTGTATGGCGTAGTATTCGGCCCCCCACAGGTTGGCCACTTCCTTCAGGTCGTACACCGGGGGCTGTACCAGCAGGCGCTGTAGCTCATCATCCATGCCCGGGGTGTAAGCCTGCCCCGCACCCTCATTGTTGAGCACTGCAACCACGCGGCGAGCAGGGGGAAGCTGCGGAATCATGCTGGCTGCGGCGCAGTCTCTCAGCAGCGCCAAATCCCCTGTCAGGCAGCAGGCGTAGTCGGCATCAATGCTGTTGGCGAGGAAGGCCGATACCGTGCCGTCGGCACCGCCGGTGCCGCTGTTGGCGCGCACATAATGGGTGGGCACCTGGGTCTGGGCGTAGTTGTTCCAGAGCCTCATGGTGGTGGTGGACCCCAGGCTGAGCACATCGGCTATTCCGGCCTGATTGGAGAAATAGCGCACCATGGCGGCTTCGCTCTCGGGGTAGGCCAGCAGCAGCTCCTCGATTCGCCCGGCACTGCGGCGGCTGCGTTGCAGGTAGCCCTCGGTATCGCCGATATGGGGTACATCGCCCAGCGCTTTCATGACCTGCTCCAGCTCGCCCTCAATGACGGTGCTCTTGCGGCAAAGCCCTGAGAATCCCGTGCGGGTGATGGAGAATACCTCCGTGCCCGGCAAATCTTCAAGCGCACGCCAGAATGCGCAGGTGGGCACATCGCCCACGCGCAGAACATACCGGGGCGCGTAGCGCGGCAGGAAGGTGTCTGCCCCGTGTAGCAGGAAGGGGTGCAGCTCTTCGCGCAGGCCGCTGGTGGCTTCGGCAATGACCGGCACTCGCAGGGTGCGAGCCAGCCAGATTGCCGGCTCCTGTTCCCCGGCGTCCAGGCCGCCGATGATGAGTACCAGGCCTTCGACGGCGCGGAATCGCAGCATCTGCGACAACGCCACGAGCGAGGCTCGGAACGGCGGCGCGGCGGGGGGCTCCGCTACTTCCAGCCCGGTGAAGTCGCCGCCCGTGCGTGTCCCCTCCGTCAAACGCAGGTTCAGGTGCACGGGGAAACCTTCGGCGCAGGTGGTCACCAGATCCGGCAGGTCGGACACACTGCACGGCAGCTGCACCTCCACCGTAGGGGCGTAGATGCCGAAGAGTCCTTCCGTTTCGATGCGTCCCGGTGCACCGGAACCGCCGGCATTTTCCTTGTCCTCAACTGTGATGATGATGAGCGGGCGGCGTTGGTAATAGGCCTCCACTACGGCGGGAGCCAGTGCTGTGGCAGTGGCGCCGCTACCTGCCACAACCGCGACCGGGCGGGTGGTGGCCTGAATGCGCCCCAGGGCAAAGTAAGCAGCCGTTCGCTCGTCCGACTGGCTCCAGCGGTGCACCACCGGGCACTGTGCCAGCGTGGTAATGAGGGGCGTGTTGAGCTCGCCGGGGCAGCAGACCCATTCTGCTACGCCGGCCGTTGCACAGCATGAGATGAGACTTTTCATACGGTATCAGTACGGCAGTGTTTCTTTTTTGCCCATGTGGCGGGGCGTGCGGTTGGTGAGAAAATCGTATACCATGGCGACTCTGGCCGCGCGTTCGCGCAGGTAGGCGCGCAGCTTGGCTCTGCGGGTGGTGGCGAATTGCGGGGCGTTGAGTCCCTCGGCTTCAATGTCCAGATGGCGAGCTATGGCCACGGCGCGCTCGGCGTGGCTTTCCTGGCTCACGATGATGAGCTGCTCTGCCCCGAAAATATGGCGAGCTCGCACCACGGAGTCATAGGTGCAGATGCCCGCAAAATCGCACACAATGCGGTCGTCCGGTACGCCCAGCGCCATGAGCGAGAGGCGCATGTCGCGCGGTTCGTTGTAATTCCGGGCTCGGTTATCGCCCGAGACGATGATGCAGCGCACCCGACCGCTTTTCCACAAATTGGCCGCTGCTTCCATGCGCTTGAGAAAGTAGTAATTGCGGTACCCCTTGCGCAGGTATTTCGAGCAGCCCAGCACCAGCCCCACGGATTCGGGGCGGCAGTCCGTCGGTTTGTCGTGGCAGCGGCCGCTGGCGAGCGCCCATGTCCACAGTTCCGCCACTCCGATAGGAAGCAGAATCAGCAGCAAGCCACAGCAGGCCGACAGGATGATGCGGCGTAGCCATCTGCGCAGAAAACTGCTTGTGCCGGGGGGGGACATGGGGGCGGCAGGGCGTTAGGAGATGGAGATTACCTGAATACGCGTGGTCATGCTGTGCGTCTCTCCGCAGCGCAGCATCAGATTCTCCGCCGGTACGGCTGTGGTCTCCACTGCCAGGAACCCGCGCGCGGCTTCGGCGCCCAAATCGCCCATGGTAGCGGCCAGATCTGCGCCGGGGTTCCATACGACAGCGGAGCCGGAACCGGCGCGGCAGATGCGGATGCTGCGCTCCCAGGCGGGGTCGTGGATAGTGATTTCCTGTTCCTGAGGCACGGGGTGGTAGATGCGGTCGATGTGGCCGGTGGGGATGAGGGGGTCTTCGCAGTGGGGTACGGCATCGGCGGCGTACTCCGTGAAATCGCATTCCTCCAGGCCGGTGACGGCTACCTGTTCATAATCGCTCACGGCGAAGTAGGTGTGCATGGCGGCCGAGAAGGGCATGGTGCGCTGCACATCGAGGGTGAGCAGGGTGACCATGAGCTCCTTGCCGCACTCAATGATGACGGCACCACTGGGCATGAGCTCTTTTTCGGGCGGAAGCGCCAGCACGATGCGTACCGTGCCGTCCTCCAACTCTTCCGTGCTCGCGTGTTGCCAGGTGGAGATGCGGGCTACGCCGTGCGAGGGCAGGGTGGCGTCTTCGGTATTCTTGCCGAACCACGGCCAGCAGAGCGGAATACCGCCGCGCAGGGCTTTCCCCTGTTGGAATACGGCAGACGGGCTCATGAAGATAACCGGCAGATGCCCGGTCGGGGTCCACTGCAGCACCTGTGCTCCGTAAAGGGATATCTCAGCCGTGCAGAGCTCCGTGCTGATGCGCAGGATGGGGAAATCGCGTCCGTGGGGGTATTCCGTCGTAATCATAAAAAACTGATATGAGTGCCCCGACATAGTAGCAGATTCTCTGCCCCCTGTCGAGCTGAATCTACAATCTACAATTTACAATTGACACAGTTCACGTTTCGCGAGCTTTCGCTCGGATGGTAGGCGTAGCTCATGCTACCGCTTCATCCACCGCCGAGGCGACAGCCTGGGCGATATAACCGTGTTGGCGCAGACAACACGATATCACTCGGGCAACGCCCGAA
>JAUNRE010000004.1:51001-62760 GCA_030535795.1 Akkermansia sp. | reverse complement strand
TCGGTTCGCCGCACAGCTCTACAAATTGGCGGTTTTCCTAATTATTCCAACGCGTGAAAAGAGTAATAAAGAATCCGGCGAATCCCTGTTTCCATCATTATTCCCGATGAAGGGTAATACCTGACGGAGAAAGGGAGATAGCGGTAACTTCAGAAGGCGTGAACACAACCTCACACCCGGCATTTTTAGCCCCCGGCGGCACACAGAGCAGCAGCTTGTATTGCCGCCGGGCATCCCCAAAACAAAAATACCGGGTACAGGCCGTATCGGCGCGCCATCCGACCGATTGACCGGCAGCAGTCCATTTGACATTCACGACACCGAGAGAAGCAGAGCGAGCTACCGGCTGAGGTAGCAGCAGCGCATAAGCCCCCGCCGGCATAGCCGGGTCAGGCAAAAAATCCACCCTTGTGCAGCAGCTCAATACCACAACACAGGTTGATAACATAACGCCTCCTCCCACCCTCCTCATTTTTTTCATTTATGATTCTGCCCCCCAGAAAAAGGGCAAATCGGTGAGTTGGGAGGGTTCAAAACGTTGATTCTTCTCATCATAGCTCCAAGTACTCCCGTTCTCATGGCGGAGCAAGAGCAACCACTGCGAGGACGCAGCATCGTAGGCCCAGCCCATTTCAATACTACCGGAAAGAATAGCCGAGCTAGGCAAACGCAGTTCCTGAAAGCAGCTCTTGCGTTTGGCGAGTTGCAAAAACTCGACTGCATTGAACGGCGTATCCCCTATGAACACATCATCCCACTCCGCGCCGCCAAGCTCCTGCTCTCCATGGGCATAGTGTACTGATTCCAACGAAAAAGAATCCTCGGTCGCATCCGTACTCATCGAAACGATGCGCAAATTCAGCGGCTCTTCCATAACCCACCGCAAATACACATGCACCGACTCCGGTTCGCGGGAGACGGGCTGCTCCCTTACCACGCCCTCGGGTAATACATAAAAAAGCGGAACATCAGGCGGATTCTCCGGCAGCTCGAACGTGTGAACATACGGAAGCATAGTGGACGGCGCCGCGAGAGGAAGCACGCTTATTTGCCATTCGCGCACACCTACATCCTCCAACTGCACACGGCACTGCCCCAGATTTTCAATATCCAACACCCCGCTGAGCTTCCAATCCTTTTCACCGGGCTGATACACGAACAGCGTGTTCGCATCTCGCCCGCTGGTGTAACCGGTGATAGCCAGCACCAGAAAATCTTCATCCGCCTGCATGGTGGTAACAAACAGCTCTCCCCAGCGGGCGGGTGGAAGGTAGCGGGCATCTCTGCCTAACAGGCTCCGCACGAGCGTGTGCGGCAGCGGAACATGCTCACTGCATATCCGCAAAGCCGGCGGAGACGGGGAAGCCCCCGCCCCACCGTCGGCGGCGAAACACGGGAACAAGCCCACAGCCGATAACAGGAATATCAATCGTTTTTTCATATCTTCACCTTCATAAGCGCATCCCGAAGGGAAATTGTTTCAGCGTTGGCGATTTTTCCGTTTTATTTTCGCCTCCGCCCCTTCTGAAACGCTGCTTCACATCGGCTTGACCGTGATATTACCCCAAGTGCTCTTATGCTGAGAATCGTTGGTGAATATGATTTCCAGCGCGGCTTTCTTGACAGGCTTCTTCACGGAGAGAGAAAAGTTCTGCGAAGTCGCCGTCCAGGTAACGGAGCGGGGCGTGGTATCCTCCGCCACGCAGCGGCCGCCGTCCATCAGACGCACCTTTTTCACATGCACGGCATCGCGCCCGGTGACAATCGTGAAGTTCACGGTATAGTTTCCGGGCTTGCTGATGGGGACTTCATGCATGAGCATAGGGATTTCGCAGCCGGGGATAATCTCCGGGCTCCAGCCCTGGCCATAACGATATTGCTGCACCCAGTCGCGTATCACCACCGGAGCGGATATACCGAGGGGAGACTTGGGGTCGAGCTTTTGCATGGCGCGAGCGTACTTTGTGATATAGGAGCCGCCGGCCATGGGTCCATAGCTGCGGCGAATGTGACCGATAGCCGCCGCGCATGCGCGCTGTTTCTGGTGCGGCGAGAGCCGCTTATTGGCCAACACCTCATCCAGACGCTTCAGAAAATCCTCCATGGCTTCATCCTTCTGCGGGCCGAAGCCGAAGTCCAGCACAGCGAGATAGCCTTGGGTATCACCGGGGTCTGCTTTACGCATGGCGTCGCGCAAGCCGCCGGGCCATTCCACCCCTGCCACGCGAGAGGCCTCCAGCAAATGGCGAGCCTTTTCGCCGGGAGACGTTGCAGCTGCTGCATTGAGGCAGGCATCCTGTTGCTGTTTTGCCGCCAGCTTCTGCTGAATGAGAGCCGCCACCTGCTTCGGGGTGGAGCGCACGAGCGCCGTACCATGCACCGATGTATACTGACGACCGCACTTTTCGTAGAAAACGAGTGCCGGATAGGAAATATCGGACATATCCCCCGGGTACCCCAGCGAACCCATGATTTTCTTAGCTTCGGCCTGATTTTTGTCGGAGCGGTTCTGGTAAATGGGCACCAGCAGCAAAGCGGCATCCCCGGCAGCGCTGCGCACGGCCGGGTCGGCAATCAGCTTGCGGCAAAGTTTCTCGCCGAAGCGATCCCAGCCCTGGGGGTAGATAAAGAGGATGTAGCCGGTGTCCGTCACCTTTCGCTGAGCTTGTTCAAAAGTGGCATACTGCTGCGCAGCATGGGCGGGCATACACAACGGCGCCGCCATGGCCAGCACCAGAGAAGTCGTGATTTCTTTCAACATAATCAAATCAAAGAGTCAGGGGGTCATTAAGCAGCGGGCTCGCCATACACATAAATACCATTCGCGTGGAAGAACTCCGGCCCACCGGGACGCAGCACGCGCACATAGAGAGCCTTGGGGCGCTCCTGCTGCAAGTCAAAGCGGTTGATGTAGTTGCCGGTGGAGGGGATTTCTGCGCCCACATCGTGCCAGTCATCCGCATTGCCGGTATCGGACACCTGCACACGCAGGGGACGGAAGCGGTGAATCAGCCCCCATTCATTCGTACCGGCAAATACTACCCCGGTAATATAGGCATGGCGGGACAGTTTGACGGCTATCCAAGCGTTGGTATCCTTACCTGTGTGAATTTTACCACCCTTCTGCGTCAGCAAGCCCGAGTGGGTATGCGGGGCATCCCACTCGCTGGTGGAGCTGGCGAAGGGCAGACCGCCCTCCGACACCAGCTTACCCGGGAAGGGATTCGGCGCCGGAATATCCGCTGTACCATGTATCTCCTTGGGGTCTATCATCTTACTGATTGCATAGAAGGTGGAGGTATCGCGAGCCTTTTCCGCAGCCAGCAGAGGCCCGCCCAGCAGCTTGGCCTTCTGGGCACTGCTCACATCCTTGCCACTACCCAGCACCTTAATCGTGGTGTCGGAAAGTCGCTTCTGTCCCCCCTGGCTGAGAGAGGCGGAGAGCTTATTTCCCCAGCTCATCATCGAGCCGGCGTATGCATCATGCGGAGCGGCAGCAGCCAGCACCTTGGCATAGAGACTGATGACGGCATCCTCCGACCCGCCGGCTGCATCCTTGCAAAGCCGGAGCTGGCGGTCGATAAATTCCTCAATACGCCAGCGATCCGGCCCCATTTTATCCGCGTATTTCCAGAACTGAGCGCAGGCTGCCGTCAGTTGTTTAGCCGAAAGCCCGCAAACGGCCATATTGTTGTACACGCACTGCTTGAGTAGCTCAGCCGCCTGTTCCGGGTAGCAGGAGGCCATACCCATGCACAAGCGGACATGGAGCTTAGCCCAGGCCTCCTTATTCTGCGGCATCCGGTTTACCAGGAATGCGCTGTACTCCCGCCACATCGGGTAATTGAGCGGTGCAGCCTTGGCCGAGGCCTCGTAGCATTGCAGCGCTTTTGCATCGTCATCCCGGTTGCGATACACGGTAGCCAGAATGCGGTATGCCTGTGCCAGTCGCGTCCTGGCCGCTTCTTTGGTAGCATAGAGGTCATCCGTAAGATGCAGCGCGCTGTATGTCCAGTTATTGCTCCAGGGAATCCAGTGCAGGCCACGCTCCCAGCTGAGAGAATAAGCCGGGGTCCATGTACCGTTCACCAAGACGATATAGGAGCAATGCCCCGGCTCACCCGAAGCCAGGGCAGGCACACCATTCGCACAGGCCGAAGCTGCGCCGAAGTGCGACAAGCCACCACACACAGCCCCCACATTTTTGGCGAGCCACATGTGGTTATCCGTCCGCAACCCCGCCCACGGGGCGTAGTATGACGGCCCTTGGACGCTATCGCCGAACACATTGTCCAACACATAACCGCAGCGCCAACAACTTGCCGGGTACTGCCAGTCGGGCAGGTGCACATTATCCAGCGCCCATTCAAAAGCCTTTACCGTGCCGCTATTGTGGTCAGGCTTCCATCCGCAAGCCACACGGCGGTGGTGCATAGGCAATTTATCAAAGGAAGTATTGAGACGCCCCTGACGCCAGTATTTCAAGAAATAACGAGCGCGATCCACGGCATCGGTCAGGCGGGCACCGTTGCGGGCGTATTCCAACGCCACGGCTGTGCAGATATCTCGCTCCACCCCCTTCTTCAAAGCTGCTGCATCCCCTGCAGCGATGGCATTGATAATCTGCACCACGCGGGTAAAGTTGTGCATCTCGCCCGAGAAAGCAAGTTGCTCCATCCACCCGACATCCGCCAGGATGGCCTTGAGCACCTTGTCGCATTGGGAAAGACCGGCAGGATAACGCGCCTCGTTGGTCAGCTTCTTGAGGTCGGTGCGTGCATTTCCCAGCAAAAACTGAGCCCGCAGCTTCTCGGAACCGCTGCGAGCCTTCACATCTTTCTCGTGGCGTTCTATCTCGGCCTGTTTATTCTTCACATTCTGCTTCAACGACTCATTGTAGCGCTTGTAGCCCTCCTGCGCCCCGGTTTCAGCACTGGCGATATAGTACATCACCAACAGGCGCAGATTTTCAGGGTCGCGTATGAAGCCCTGCACCTGCTCTGTACTCAATCCGGGAAGAAGCTATACAATCTGCTCGCCCAGACGGCCTTGCAATTTCTCAGGATTCTCCCAGGCTGCCACCCCCGGTGTACCGACAGACGGCACCGCGGCGCCCCAGGCAGGGGTCGACATCACCCCACCTGCCAGCAAAAATGCGGCCGCTACGGATAATAAATGGTATTTATTCATAAACAAATCGAAATACTATGGCATTCTATCACACACGCCATATAACTCAAGTACGAAAGCAGAAAAAAAACTTTTTTGTACGGGCGACACCTGCATACATCGCAACTGTTATTCAACAGGTTGCTAACACGAAGCATCATAGGCAGTAACCATGAAAACCAACATCCCCGCTACCCTGGTACTGGCGGCCGCAGGTCTGACTGCTGCCGCACAGGATTCACTCAGTGATTATCTGGACACCGCCTTCGGGCGAGCCCCGTATAAGATGGAGACCCGCCACGTCGGAAGCCTGCAAGCAAGCATGCGCCCCGATGAACAACACCCTGCCCGCCACGCCGGTATCGCAACCGCTGCGGAAATACTGGAGCGCAGCCTGGCGCTCGACCTGAAAGAAGAGCTAAGCGGCTGGATTCTGTTTCCCTCCTCCCCACAAAAGTTTGCCCCCTACCTGGACTCCCTTTTCGTACCCGGCAACACCTGTATACAGCCCAGCGACATCATCTCGCACGATGCGCTCTCCGCAGCTGCCCAAAACATTAAGAGCCGGCTGTCGCGTTACGGCATCCAGTACAGCCTGACACTGACAGGCAACTACACCGGCATAGCCCCACGCTCACGAGGCGGCCGCAACGACTTCGCTTCCACCAACAACTCATTCGCCGGCACCTGGTACCTGCTCAAGAAGGCAGACAACAGCCAGGGGCTTTTTCTGAGTATTGAGGCAGACTGGGGACACGGGTTCAATTTCAACGAAAACCGCAGCAGCGCCCAGAATACCATCGGCAGCCTCAGCAACCCGCAAGGCAGTCTGCGCGGCGGTAACGGCGTGTTTATCCCCCATCTGGCACTCGGTTACAGCGCCTTCAATGGCAAATGGGTAAGCATGGTGGGCACCATCGACACCTCCAGCTACCTCGACCAGAACATTTACGCCGGCAGCTGGAACGGCAACCTCACCAACTCCGCCTTCGGCTCCAACCCCTGCCTACCGCTCGAATGGGCCAACTGGGGCTACCTGACGGCCTGGCAGCCCTGCGACAGCTTCTACGCCATGTATGCCACTACGGGATGCAACGGCAAGATTAACCACAATCCTTTCCGCTCCATCTCCCGCAACGCCTGGGTACACCTGACCGAGTTCGGCTATATTGCCGATGATTTTCTGGGGCTTGGCAAGGGCACCTACCGCCTGCAATACACCATCACTCGCCACAAGGGCGAAACCGGCTTCGGCGTGGCTTGCAACATTCAGCAGCAGCTTGGCCACGGCTCGCCGCTGGGCTTCTTTACCCGCTGCGGCTTCATGGATAGTGATGCCGCCTCGGTAAGCGGAGTACGGACAGCAGCCACGGCAGGCCTGGTGCTGCAAGCGCCCTTCAGCGGCAGTGGCTGGGGCAGCAAAGCCAACAACGACCAACTGGCACTCGGGTTCCTGTGGGAGCGCGCGGCGGACTCGCCCCATGTGCACAAGGATGAATACGGGCTGGAGCTGAGCGCCGTGGTGCAGGTTACACCCACTTTCTTCATTCAGCCGGATGTTCAGTGGATTTTCAACCCTGCCCACCAGACCGACCGCAGCAGCGAGTTCATCTTCCAGGTGCAGACCGTGTTCCGCTTCTGACGCGGAATCACCACCGGACACACCGAGGCGCAGCCCCCCCCTGCATGGGAGCTGCGCCTCTGACATCCCTACCGAAGCCTTACTTGGCGGCGGGGCCGTATATCTTCATCTCGGCCACGCTGCTGCCGGTGCCATCGAGCGCAGCAGTGGAGAAGAAACGCAGGTAACGCGCCTTCTGCGGGCTGAACGAGATAACCTGTTCCACCGGATTAGCGCGCAGATTACCGAACTCACCTTCGGCCACATTCTTCCAGGAACGGCCATCCATACTGAGCTCCACGCGGTACCGCGAGGTCATGCCCTGCGTTTTACCATCCTGCCGGGGCAGGTACGCAAAGCCGTTAACAAGCTGAGGCTTCTTCATATCCACCACAAAATGCGAAGGCGTACGGCCGATACTCCACATCGTAGCAGACTTACCGTCAAAGGCCAAGTAAGCCTTATCCGCCGCGAAACCGCTATATGTCCACCCCTTGCTGTTAAGGACGACATCCCCGCCGACAGTAGCGGCAGCGGGAGCCACCTCTTCCGTACCGGGCATCAGCAACAGAGAGAACTCAGAGATGCACGGACATGCTTTCGCACGGGTAATGGTGAGGCGCAGGCGATTCGTGGTAACAGGTTCGCTCAGCCAGCGCATGACCTGATTGCCAATCGTGTGTCCCTTGCCCCCGCGCAGGTTGAATTGAGTTTCAACCTCACCCGGTTTGCCCGGCTCCACAATCGTCTTCCAGCTTCCATCCACCATTGCCTCCACACGGAAAGCCTCCACGCGCTGCCCCAGGCGAATCTGCTCACGCAGGCGCACCACATCAAAGGTGGCCGGTTTTTCGAGCACAATCTCAGCCGTGGGTGTCGTCGTGCCATCCTCCGGGCACCAATAGCTCTCAATATCGCCATCAGTCATCTGCCCGCCATTGAAACGCGCATCGTTCCCCCGAACGGCATCAGTCTTCACCTCTGCCCCGCGGGCGTAATCCACAGCCAGCAGCTTGCTGCGCATTTTGCCGAAAGCCTCAAGGGAGGCAACATCGGCGGCATCGAGGCGGCCGTCCCTGTCGGGCGCGAGGTTCAGAATCAAGTTTGCGCCACGCCCCACGCTTGCCAGGTAAATTTCCATCAACTTTTCGGGGGTCTTCACATGCCCGCCCTGCCCCGGGTGCCAGAACCAGCCACGGTGATTGATGGGGGTATCCCCCTCCAGCGAGAGCCACTTATTACCCTGCGCGTTCCAGAGCGGGTACTTAACGAAGCCTTTTTCGGAGCCGCCCCAGGTCACATCGCCGCGCCCGGCGGCGCCCCAAATGATGCAGTCGGGCTGCAATTTGCGGATATTTTTCACGACCTGCTTGTAGTTGTAATAAGTATCAGCCTTACCGATGTTACGATTCTGCCGAGCACCGCCATAATAGCCATCGCCTCCCATAGCGCCATCAAACCAGATTTCGAATATGGGGCCGTAATTGGTCAGAAGCTCCTCAATTTGCTTATAATACACCTTCAGGTAGCCGGGGCGGCCGTATTCGGCACAGTTGCGATCCCACGGCGAAAGGTAAGTACCGAAAGCAAAGTCATTCTTCTGACAGGCCTTGGCAAACTCCTTCACCACATCGCCCCGCCCGTTTTTCCAGGGAGAGAGGGTGATATTGTGCGTTGTTGAGTTCGTGGGCCAGGTACAAAAGCCATCATGATGCTTTGCGGTGTATATCATACCGCTCATCCCGGCGCCCTTAAATGTTTTCACGATAGTCTCGGCATCAAAATGCCCGGGTTTGAAGAGCTTGGGAGATTCATCGCCATAGCCCCATTCCCTGTTCGTGTAGGTATTGAGCCCGAAGTGAACGAAAGCATACCACTCCATACGCAGCCAGTTGACCTGTTGCGTTGTGGGCAAGGGGCCGTATGGCGCAGGTGCCGTAGCAGCCGATAGAGTGCTGCCGAGGCAGCCCAGCATAAGCAATGTTTTCCCGAACATGATTTCCTATATACACGATAGGTGGACAGAGAGCAAGCCAAAAAAGATCAGACGTCAGCATTTCTCTTGACAGAATCCGCCCGGGAAGGCAAAATGTGGAAGCCTCAGTACTTCAACCATTTTTCCCCAGCCATGCAACGACTTACGGAAAGCAAACCGGGACTCATCCTTGGTATCCTACTGGCAGTAATGTGGATAGCCTCCATGTCCATAGCGGATTCCAGCCCCTGCACCCTACCCCCGCTGCTGTGGGGCTTAGCGCTGGTGGTGCTTGCTGCCCTGGTATGCCTTGCCATCGGCTACAAGGTGGTACGCCTACCCTTCACGGCCTGGCTGAGTCTGGCGGCGGGCGGATACTTTCTGGCGCGAGCGCTCACAGGATTCAGCGTTACGGACAACTGGTCAGATACGGGGCTGATACTCGGAGCTTTCGTTTTCTACCTTGCGGGTGTATACAGCGGCCAGCAGAACAACAGCCGGGGCACCGCCATCGTGCTATCCCTTGCCATCCTGCTCAATATCTTTTACATGTGGCTGCTGCAAGATGAAAGCATCAGCCTGAACTGGGCAGGGCGCGCAGACATTGGCCTGGCCGGCCCCTGCTCCCGCAACACATCGCTTTTCGTGTACAAAAACTTCGCAGGATTATTCTTCACCCTGGCAGGGGCTCTCCTGCTGTGGCGTGTTGTACTGAGCGAGACGAAAGGGCTGAAAATCATCCTACCCCTCCTCATCGGGGCAGGCAGTATAGCGGCATCATTCTTCTGCGGCACGCGCCAGATATGGGTGGTACTACCGCTCACCCTGCTGATAGGCTGGATTCTGTGGCTCATTGTCGGCCTGTACGCCGCCAAACCGCTCCACTGGGGCATCCTTGCGGGTGGAATAAGCTTCCTCATCGGCGGTGCCATTTGCGTATACGACTTCCTGTTCGGCCACAGCATTTCCGAGCAGATTTTCAGCATCAACACCCACCTGCGCGCCGGTATCTGGGATTACATCTGCGATGTCGCCCACAAAGCCCCCCTCTACGGCTATGGCCCCGCCGGCTCCACCTGGGAAATCGTACACTTCTACAACCAGGGTGCTCTCCCCAACTACGCCCACAATGAATACGTGCAGGCATGGGCAGATTACGGCATCATCGGCCTTGGGCTGATGCTGGGCATCCTGATTCTGCACCTCATAGAAGGGTTTCGGGCTCTGGCAAGCGATACGCTGCCACACGCCCGCCGCGTCAAGGTGGTGCTGGCTCTCATCTGCCTGCTGACCATCAGCGTCTCAGCCGCCGGAGACTACGTGTGGCACAGCTTTGCGCTAGTCAGCATGACGGCATTTGCCTGCGGCACACTGGCCTCGCCCTATGCACGCCCGCGCCTTCGGTTATTCGACCGCCGCAACTGGGCTCCGGGTCACGCGCCTGCCCTCAATCCCGTTCGCGCCGAAACACGCTGCGGCAAAGCCCTGGTGCTTGCCTTGGGGCTTGTGCTGCTCACAGCCCTCGGAAAACTGGGCAACACCCTCACACCGTTCTGGCAGGCTGAGCGCCATTTCGACCGCATGATTGCCGCCGGTGCCACCCCGGAACAGCAACGCGACCACCTGATGTCTGTCATCCTCAGCTACCCGGATTCTCGCATTGCGGATTATTACGTCCTGTTGGCTCAGACGACTGAGCCGGACTGGTCCATGTACACCGAGGAACAACTCCGGGAGCTGAAACTCAATAACCTCATTTCCCACATCCCGGAGCCGGATTGGAAAGCCTACGAACGAGGACTGCGCGCTACCCTAGCCGCTAACCCGCGCCAACTCTGCATCGCCGCCACTCTCGCGCAGCTCCTCAGCAAGCAAAGCCGCTTCGAGGAAGCCGAACAGCTTTTCCGCAACCACTACCCCGGCGATGGACCGGATAACAAAGCCCTCGCCAGTTGGGGCACTTTCTACGCAGCACACCTCCAGCGCTGGGGGCAGCATCTTTTGTCCACACCGGACGGCACGGAAAAGGCCTATTCCATGCTGACATATGCCGCCAACATCGCCAAGAAAACCGGCTACGTCGTGGGGCGGCATTTCCGCAGAGACCGCACCTGCAACATCACCCGCCTACAGGCATTCCAGCGGGGGTATGCCCGCGACCTCCAGGTATTGCGTTACATCGACCCGCCAAAGGATGATTCCTGGATGCAGCCCCTTACTCAGGGTGGCAAACCCGCCCTTTACCAACGTTACCAAAAAACAGCAAAATAAGCGTTCACCCCCTCAACCGCCTCAGCAGATACGCTGAAAGTGCAAAAAAATGCACCCTTGATGCGTTTTCCGCTTGCATTAGTAAAAAAAAAGTGCATTATAGAGGAAGTCCGCATTGCGGTTATAGACTTTACTGACTGATATGAGCACACCTCCTCCGCCACCTTCGCCTGTCCGTCCGGCGCCTCCTGCAGCCCCGGTTCCTCCCTCCGTACCTCGTCCGGCGGCGCCCGTACCTCCTGCTGCAGCACCTACGCGTCCCATGCCACCCAAGCCGGGCAGCGCCCCGGTGGCTCCCGTGCCCCCTTCACGTCCTGTGGCTAACACCGTGCCGCTGAGCGCCCCCGTGCCGCCCAGCCGTCCCGGCGCCCCTGTTCCTCCCTCCGCCCCGGCTGCTCCCGCAGCTCCCGGCGCCCCTGCTGCTCCGCGTCCCATGTCCGCCCCGGCTCCGATTCCGCCCACCGCTCCTGCACGCCCGGCAGCTACTGTACCGCTCAGCGTACCGACTCGTCCGCTGGCTCCCGGTGCACCCAAGCCCGCCGCGCCTGCTGCTCCGACAGCCCCGGCTCCGGCCAAACCCTCTGCACCCACAACCCCGGTAGCCAAGCCTGCTGCACCTGCCGCTAAGCCCGCTGCCAAGCCGGGTGCCGCTACGGCTGCTATGCCCACTGCCACCGGTCCCGTAGGCAAGCCCGCCGGCTTTACCAAGCCTGCCGGTTTCAC
>JAUNRE010000004.1:0-50991 GCA_030535795.1 Akkermansia sp. | reverse complement strand
ACGAATACGAAGCCTATGCCCCGGCTCCGGCTGCAGCTCCGGCTCCCGCTGCTGAGCCTGCCGCCCCCGCCGCCAAACCGGCAGCCAAGCCGAGCGCCACGACGGCCATGCCCACAGCAACCGCCCCCATCGGCAAGGCTCCCGGCAGTTTCACCAAGCCTGCCGGTTTCACCAAGCCCGCCGGCTTTGGCAAGAAGGTGGCTGCTGAGGAGGAGGAAGAGCCCAAGAAGGAAAGCCCGGTTCTCATCGTGCTTGCCTCGCTGGCGCTCATCGTTGTAGGTCTGATGTGCTGGGTACAGTACCAGACTGACCAGGTTCCCGGCCGCGTCACCGACTCCGAGCGCGTCTTCGGCACCCCCTCGGCGCCCGCCGATGACAGCGATTCCGGCTACAGCGAAGAAGAATCCTCCTCTTCCGAAGAGGAAAGTGATTCCGGCGATAGCGCTGATTACACCGACGACGAGGAGTAATTTTTTGAACAGAGCACAACGAATCTGCATCTAAACAAGCACTATGGCATTACAGATTACAGAAAGCAACTTCGAGGCAGAGGTTCTCAATTCCCCCGTTCCGGTGTTGGTGGACTTCTGGGCAACATGGTGTGGCCCCTGCCGCATGATTTCCCCTATCGTTGACCAGGTCGCCACCGAGATGGCCGGCGTTGCCAAGGTCGGCAAGGTGAACGTCGATGAGGCCGGCGCTCTCGCCACCCGCTACGGCGTGAAGAACATCCCCACCCTCATCTTCCTGAAGAATGGTGAGGAAGTGGATCGCATCACCGGCGCTACCTCCAAGGACAACATCATTGCACGCCTCAAGGCCTCCCTCTGATAACTCCTACAGTCATTTCTCAGAACTGCGGCAAATCGATGGACGATTTGCCGCAGTTTTTTTGATTTTTCGGAATAAGCGCCCGAGTTGGGCGTACACACACAATTTCAGATTGACTTGGCAGGAATATAAGATTAAAATATCTGCGAATCCGGCCGGGTCGCCAGCGAGACGGCGTCAATATAGCATAGATAATGCACGACAAACTTCCGCTGTCGGACGCGCCGATCACAAACAATAACACCATATAAAAATAACACTATGGACACAACATCCACCACCACCGAAGCAACTGAGACACAGAATATTCTGAATTGTTTTGATGCTATTTATGTAGACGCCAGCTCCTGGATGACCACGGAGATGGAAACATTTCTGCAAGAAGCAGCGCCAATACTGCGAAGCAGCGACAAAAAGCTCATCATGATAGCAGATGTGCAGAAAGAACTGGAAAACTGTGCCACTCTGAAATATGCAGCACAGACGGCACTGAGATTGCGCGAGCAATACGCCGATATCATCCACTGTGAGCCGGGCGAAGCCGGCACCGGCACGGCAGACGGCGAGTTTGTACGCCTCTTCTTCTTCAACCATCGCAAGCGCAACCAGCTGCTTATCACCCATGACCAGCAGCTGACGGCAGATATACAGAACTGCTGCGGCTTGAGTGCCGATGAGCGCGAGGGCACGGCTGTGATGACGATTTGGCCGGATGGCAACCTCATCACCTTTGCCGAAATGACCCGCCGCAAAAACTACCAGGCTCGCATGCGACTGGCAGAAATGGTGGGCAACAGCCCGCTCTTCATCGACTCCGGCACCCTGGCTCACGAAAATCTGGCCGGCTTCCTCGACAATATCGCCGAGCCCATGATGGCTCAGGACAAGCAGGTGCAGCTCGTAAGCAACAGCATTACCCCCGAGCTGGAACCCATCGTAGCCGCTTGCAGCGAGAGCCACCCCAACCTGCTGCAAATCGTCCCGACGGAGCCGACACTGAGCGAGACAGATGCCCTGCTGGGTGAGCTCTACCTCAACCCCGCCAACATGGGCACGGAACGCCTCATTCTGGTGACGGATGATGTGGCGCGCGCCAACGAGCTGCGCACCCGCCGCCCCAAGTGCGACCGCTTCCCCTACGTGGACTTCATGACCATCAATAAGTACGGCTTCCTGAGCTTCCTGAAGCTCTCGGATACCGCACCGACGCAGCAGGACAAATTCCGCCCGCGCTTCACCCCCTACCAGCAGACAAGCAGCCCGCGCACACAGGACCGCAAGCCTTCCGCCTTTGTGCCGCAGCTCATTGGCGCCATCAAGAACGAAGATATCGATTCCATGTGCGCCTACATCGAGAAGGGCGCCAACCGCCGCAACGGCATCATTACCTCGCTCTGTCAGAGCAAGGATTCCTGCCTGCGTGTCCTCATCGAAAAGGCTGAGGACAACATCGAGCCCGCTACCTTCGAGTGGTGGGTCTGCTGCTATTACTCCTTCGAGAACCCCGCCTACCTGGCCGAAAACGATGAGCACTACGCCCTGCTGCAAATGCTCGTCTCCAAGTCCGCCCCGCTGACCGACCAGCACAAGGCCATGACTGTGCTGGCAGACCGCGTCAGCAGCCCTGATGGAGCCCACGAACGCCTCTGGAACATCATTCGCCTTGCCCTGCGCAACGGCGCCCCTGAGGCCGTTTATTCGCACGAAACAGGCGAAACGCTGCCCGAGATTGCCCGACGCCAGGGCAATGAGGACATGCTGAACTTCCCGCAGTCCCGCTAAGCGCCGGTTCGCTCAAAAAACATTGCAAAAGCGCCCTGCCTCGTAACGGAGGCAGGGCGCTTTTTTCAACAATGTGCAGAGGGGATGCTTATGCCTGCTTCTTGCGGGGCAGGAAGAAGAACATGAGACCGCAGACCACCATGAGGGCACCGGCCACGCTCAGCGGGATGCCGAGAGCGATGTTAGCGTCCTTCAGGTAGCCGCCCAGCCAGCTGATAAGAGCACCGGCGCCCACGGATGTGAGGTTGAGCAGGCCATAACCGGTAGCGGAGAAGCGCTCATCAATCTGAGAACGCAGCACAGGCATGAGCGTGGCATCCAGAGAGCCCTGAGCCACACCCTGCATCGCCACCAGACCAAGTGTCATGGCCAGGCCGAACTCGATAGGCAGGCCGAGAGCGGGCAGCATGGCAATCACCACGCAGGGACCGGCCAGGCAGAAACCGATACCGGGCACATAAGCGCGGGCATTCGGGTTGTTGGTGCGGGCGTACCACATATCAGCCACCACGGCGGCAATAAGCACAGCACCATATTTGGCAAAGTTAATCCAGCTAGTCGCTTGGGGGCCTGCCTCAGCCTCAGGGATGTTGAACATATCGATGAGCAGGCGGGGATACCACCCCATCAGGAACCAGTTGGCGAAACCGGCAATAGCGTAAGCCACCAGCAGCATGGGGAATGCGCGGCCGCTGAAGAGGTTGCGCAGCACATCCATGATGGTGAAATCATTGCCGGCAGCAGCCACCTTCTCCTTGCCCTCGGCAGCAGCTGCCTCGGCTGCAAGCTCCTCGGGGGTAGCACCCTCGGGGTCACGCAGGAAGAAGATAACGATGAGCGCGTATGCCACACCGATGAAACCGAAGGTCTCGAAGGTAAGACGCCAGCCCAGCTGGCAGGGGTCGCCGGCCATCATAGCACCGCAACCGGCCAGCACCTGACCGGCATAAATACCGCTCATGTGGATACCGGTAGCCATGGAGCGGGTCTTGCCGCGGTGGTAGTCGGAGATAAGAGCCAGAGCGGCGGGAATGTAGAAGGCCTCACTCACGCCCATGAGGGCACGCCAGAAGATAAGCTCTTCGTACGAACCGGCTTTACCGGTCATGTACGTCACGGCGGACCACACCACCAGCGAGCAAAGAATGATAAACTTGCGGCTGAAGCGGTCGGCCAGGAAACCACCCACAGGGCTCAGAGCTGCGTACACGATAAGGAACGCGGAAGTGACCATACCGAAATCGGCCTGCGACATCTGAATGCCGTCAGCCCCTTCGGTGATGGACTGGTTGAGCACGGCAAGCAGCTGGCGGTCGAAGTAGTTGAGCATCACCACAACCCACAGCACGGCCACGCAGACCCAGGCCCACTTACCGGGACCACCGGCGGGTGCAGCCTTTGCCACAGGCTTGTTCTTGAAGCCGTTCTTCAGACCGAGAACCACGGCGGCAACGGCAATGGCCACAGCGCCCCACAGGGTGACACCTACAGCCTCGGAACAGGCACGCAGAGTATCGATAAGCCAAGCGGCACAGGCCTGCCAAGCCTCTACGTACCAAGGTACTATTGTTTCGTTCATGTTATTTCGTTATTTGTATGTTGGAGATAAGAGGGGTACGGATACCGGGGTGCGTTTCACCGGAGATGATGTAAATGCTGTCATCCCATTGCACGGCGGGACAGGTAGCCACGCCGGTAGCATTGGCGCCTTCCTTCGTCCACTGCATCGTGCCGGGGGCAAATGAATAGACGGAGAAGTTCTGGCCTGGGTGGTCAGCCGGCGCCTTGCCGGTAAGGGAGGCGCGGTAGTAATTACCGGGGTCGCCGGCAACAACATAAAGCTTACCGCCATGGGAAGGCAGCGGGTTGGCCACACCCACAAGCGGTTCGGGCATGGGGCTGGCCACGGTGCTCCAGGTATCTGACTCAGGGTTGTAGCACATCACACTGTGCAGGTAAGTACGCTCGGCAGCGCCCTTGGCATCCGGGTGCAGGGAGCAGCCGCCCATCACATAGATGCGGCCATTCACCACACCGGCGGCTGCCAGCATGCGGGCTTCGGGCATGCGGGCAATTTCCTTCCAGCCTTCCTTGGGAGCAGCCATATCCAGCACAAAGCAGCGGGAGAGCGTTGTCACGCTGTCGGCCTTCTCCTGCCCGCCCATCACATAAAGCTTGCTACCCACCACGGCAAAGGCGGGGTAGGCCACCGTAACAGGCAGCTCGGGCCAGATGGCGGTGGAGGCACCCTCGGAGCCCAGCTCAGTACAGGTGACGGTAGCCACATGGCCGCCATCATTGCAACCGCCGGCTATCACCATGCTGTTGCCGTAGGCGGCAAACGCAGCGTAGCCGATGGGGGCAGGCAGCTCGCCCACCACCTTAGCCTGCGGGGTGGTGCATCCCTGCCCGAGATTCAGGAAGGAAACATCACCATAGTAGGCCTTGGCGCCGCGCTCTGCAGGAGTCTTGGCACCCGGCTTGGCGTTGGGGAAATTGGCGCCGCCGGTCATGATGATACCGCCCTGCTGCTCCAGCAGCACAGCAGCCATACCGGCGCGCCCCACTTTGTCACCTATCTGCAGCCAGGTGTCGGAGGCAACAGAACTCACCTCGGCCTGCGCAGCAACGGCAAGCGCAGCGAGAAGCACGAGAGAACGTTTCATAGTCAACGAATGAGAATGTTAAGAAATCACTTCATGCGGACACCCCACACCTGGTTGGAGCGCTTACCGGGGCGCTGCTCGCCGTTCACGATAACAGCCAACCCGTTCCACTCGGCACAGGGCAGCACGGCGCGAGCCACAGCCATCTCGCCGGCATCTGCCCACTCATCCTTACCAGGGGTATAGCAGAGGGTGAAATTGTGGAACCCGGGGTGGTTCTGCGGTGTAAAGCCCTTCACAGTGGCATCATCACCGCCCAGCAGGTAAATGCGGCCGTTAATCACCGGAGCAGGCGTGGGGCCGGCAGCGCAGAAATGCGGCAGATAGCTCAGGCGGCGCCATCCGGTAGCCTCGCTATAGCTCCAGGCCTCAGTCAGCATATCGCGCACCTTGCGGCCGTCCTCGCCGTCCTTCAGGCCGATACCGCCCAGCACGTAGATGGTGCTGCCGACAACAGCCATCTGTTGCAGGAACCGACCGCGAGCCGGCATGGGCTCACCCTCGGTCCAGGCCTCGGTGGCGGGGTCATATACCCACATACGGCTCTCGGCATCCTGCTCACCGGGGGCAATGCTGCCACCCTGCACGTATACCTTGCCGCCCATCACCACTGCGGCGTGGCCGGTCAGCGTGACCGGCAGCGCAGGCAGCTCACGGCATGTCACGGCCTCGCCATCCCAACTCAGCAGGTAGCAATCCGCCACGGCGCCATCGGCATTGCTGCCGCCAATCAACATAACACCCTGGGGCAGAGTAGCTGTTGCGCCATAGCCCAGCGGCTTGGGAAGCGGGGTCGCATCCATCCAGCCGGCACTCTCGGGAGTCATGACAAAAACGCGGTCTGTCCAGCGCTTGGGGCCGCCCTCCCAAAGCGGTTTTTCAGGGAAATTGGCACCGCCGGCCACGATAAGCGCGCCGTTGCTCACTCCGGCAAACATACCGGCCCAGCCCTCAGCATCCGGCAAATCTGCCAGCTGCTTCCAAGAAAGAGAAATATCAGAATTATCCATCACACCCTATATTTACCTCAAATAGCCCATTGCTGCAAGCAAAAAGTCGAAAAAGCCCTGATTCTTTCCCGGCAAACACAATAACGCTTGCAATGAGCCGCATCATCTGCTACACTCTGCGCGCGTGAGTAGTATGGCAATTTTTTCACCATATCTGAATCCCCTCTGGCCGGATGCCGTCTGGGATGTATCGGGCGCGTTCGTCAACGACCGCGAACTGCTAGCATTCCATGACTTCTGCACCCTGCTGCTGGGTTTTGCCCCGTTCAGCATTGTTCATGGTGCCCCGCTCTGCACCTGGAACAGCGGCCGCGTGCTCAAGCACCTCATGCGCGATGCCGAAGAAATCCGCGCCGCCGGGTTGGAGTACGAAAAACGGCGCATCGCCCTCTACTACACCTTCACCAACCTCAATCTCAAAGAGGAGCACATGAGCGACCCGCTCGGCAACGCCATGCTCATCTTTGCCCGCAACCACAACCCTACCGGGCGCAATGCCGTCATCATGGCCAGCGATGCCCTGCTGGAGCATGTGCGCACCAACTTCCCCGAGCTGCGTACGGTCTCCAGCATCCTCAAAATCACCAACAGCGGCGGCAAAGGCAAGCTCGATGCCTACAAACGCTTGGCTGAGAAGTACGACGAAGTCATGGTGCACCCGGATGACGTGCTCAACTACGACCTGCTGGAGAAGATGGAGGACAAAGAACGCTACATTTTGCTGGTGAATGAATACTGCATACGCCAGTGTCCGCTGCGCCCCTACCACTACAGCTCGCTTTCGCAGATGGCGCTCAACTACTTCGGCCACGACAGCACCGACTTCGATGAGAAGCAGAACAAAAACGGCTGCCGCGACCTGGGCACTCTGCTCACGCACGACAAACACAGCGTGCTCGCCCTCAACACGCCCGAGATAGCCCGCCTGCGCGAGCTCGGGTTCCGGCACTACAAAATGCAGGGGCGCGGCCATGCCAACGCCTCCTCCATCCTCTTCGACCTGCTGCGACTCGTGCTGCGCAATGACGCCCCCGGCGAAAACGCCATGCACGCCCTCGGTCAGCGTTTCTGGGAATCCATCTTACCGCACAACGCAATATGAGCCAAATCATCAAGCCCGTCACGATGGACGACATCCGCTTCATGGTTGCCGACCACCTGCCCGAAGCCTCCTGGACTTTCGGCGGCGCCTTGCGTTTCGACAATTCCCTGCGCACCATCATCTCGCAACTGGAGGACAGCTTCCCGCTGCGCAAGCCCGCCCGCGTAGCCGGCTGCCCGGCCTGCAAATGGTCGCTCGACTGGTACACCGAGCGCCGCCCCATGAACCTGACACTCTTCAACAACACGCTGGAGGAATACGCAGCCAAGAGCGTAGGCGTGGTGCTCACCTTCGACAACCCGTTCATCACGGAAGAAATGCTGGCGGACAGCTACGCCAACACGCTGGTGAGCGAGCTCTACAAGCGCGACCGCGTGCACGGCAACGCCATCTGCGTTGCCAGCGATGTGCTGGCGGCTCACATCCGCAGCATCTGCCCCAAGCTGCCGCTGCTCTGCCACCCCAACCGCCTGATAGTCGAGCGCAGCAAGCGCACCCCCGCGCTTTACAACAAACTGCTGGAGCATTACGACCGCGTGTGCCTGCACCCGGCAGACGCCTCGCGCCCGGCCATCTACACAGCCATTACCACCCCCAAGCGCTGCGATATCGTCATCAATGACCCACTGCCGCGCAACAGCGCCCTGCGACGCGAGCACCTGCGCCTGCTGGCCGATATCCGACTCGACCCCTACAACGCCGAGCTCAGCAAGCGCCGCACTTCCCTCGCGGAGCGCGATGGCTGGCACACCATCCACCGCGATGAACTCCGCCAGCGCGCCTCCTGCAACCTGACACACGAGGAAAGCAGCGCCCTCTACGCCGCCGGGTATCGCTCATTCATCATCCAGGGTAGTCAGTTCCGCAATGAAATGACCCTGCTGTGGGACATCTTCACCTGCATTCTCGACTACAGCCCCACGCTCAACAACAAAGCAGCCCTTATCGCCTCCGCCATCATGGCCTCTTTCGGCGCACCCAAAAACCAGATGCCCAGCGGCCTGCGCGATTTCTCATTCACCAATTACGAATAACAATTTTATGAACAGACTCCACATCTTCAGCTCCGAATCCGTAGGCGAAGGCCATCCCGACAAGGTGGCAGACCTCATCTCCGATACCGTGGTGGACGCCTGCCTGGCACAGGATCCCGCCAGCCGCGTAGCCTGCGAAACACTGGTGAAGGACAGCCACGTCATCCTCGCCGGCGAAATCACGACAAAGGCCGTTATCGACTACGAGCAGCTGGTGCGCGATGTTGTACGCAGCATCGGCTACGCCACCCCGGCAGACGACCCCGTGTTCAATGCCGAGACACTGAGCGTCACCAACCTGCTCTCCACGCAAAGCCCCGACATTGCCCAGGGGGTCGATGCCCGCGAGGCAGAGGGCAAGGACGGCGCCGAACAGGGCGCAGGCGACCAGGGCATCATGTTCGGCTATGCGGCCAATGAAACACCCGAGCTCATGCCCGCCCCCATCATGTTTGCCCACCGCATCATGATTGAGCTCTCCCGCGTGCGCCACAGCGGCGAGGTAGCCTGGCTGCGCCCCGACAGCAAGAGCCAGGTGGCCGTGGAATACGGCACCGACGGCAAACCCGCTCGTATCCTCAATGTCGTGCTCAGCACCCAGCATACCGAGGATGTCAGCATCGACACCATCCGCAGCTTCTGCACAGAGCTCATCCGCCGTGTCCTCCCCGCCGAGCTCCTCACCCCCGAAACAGAGTTCTTCATCAACCCCACAGGGCGTTTCGTCATCGGTGGCCCCCACGGCGACTCCGGCCTCACCGGCCGCAAAATCATCGTCGACACCTACGGCAGCATGGGGCGCCACGGCGGCGGCGCTTTCTCCGGTAAGGATTGCAGCAAGGTGGACCGCTCCGGCGCTTACATGTGCCGATGGGTGGCCAAGCACATCGTCGCGGCAGGCCTGGCCGAGCGCTGCGAGCTTCAGGTAGCCTATGCCATCGGCAAGGCCAGCCCGGTCTCCATCATGGTGGATGTGGACAGCTTCGGCACCGCCTGCGTGAGCGAGGACACCATCATCGAGCGCGTGCTCAAGGCTTTCTCCTTCAAGCCCGCCGACATGGAGAGCGCACTGGGGCTCCGCCGCCCCATCTTCGCCGGCTCTACCAACTACGGGCACTTCTCCAGAGCAGACCTCCCCTGGGAACAGCTCGACCCCGCCCGCATCGCCATCCTCAAGGGAGAATAAAACGCCACACCTCCTCCGAATACCGTGCTGGACATCTGCCTGCTAGGTACCGGCGGCACACAGCCGCTCGTGAATCGATGGCTCACCTCGCTGATGGTTCGCTACCAGGGGCACGCCGTCCTCATCGACTGCGGCGAAGGCACCCAGATAGCCGCCCAGAAAGCGGGCATGAGCCTTAAGCCGGTGGATAAGATTCTCATTACCCACCTGCACGCCGACCATATCAGCGGTCTGCCGGGTCTCCTGCTCACCATGGGCAACATGGGGCGCACGGAGTCGCTCTCCATCATCGGCCCTGTCGGCACCAAGCGCGTGGTAAACAACCTGCTGTGCATTGCACGCACCCTGCCCTTCGAGGTGCGCGTGAGCGAGCTGGAAGGCGAGGAAGAGCTCATGTACTTCCTCGATTGCGATGTCCGCGCCTTCGCCGTTCAACACGGCATGCCCTGCTATGGCTACAGCATTTCGCTGCCGCGTGGCGGTAAATTCGACGCCGCACGCGCCCGCGAACACAATATACCACTCGAATTCTGGAAACGCCTGCAAAAAGGTGAAAGCATCGCGCATGAGGGCAACACCTACACCCCGGACATGGTGCTCGGCCCCGCAAGGCGGGGGCTCAAGCTCACCTACTGTACCGACACTCGCCCCACCCCCGCCATTGCTTCCGCAGCCGCAGGCTCCGATCTCTTCATCTGCGAGGGGATGTACGGGGAAGACGAAAGCCTGCCCAAAGCCAAGGAAAACAAGCACATGCTCTTCTCAGAAGCCGCGACGCTTGCCGCCGAGGCCGGAGATGTGAAGGAGCTCTGGCTCACGCACTACAGCCCCTCCCTGCCCAACCCCAAGAGCTTCCGCGAGGTCGCCCGAGCCATCTTCCCCAATACCCACACCCCTCGCGACGGGTGGTTCAAAACACTCGCTTTCGAAGAAAAATGAATTTTCTTTGAACAACATCGCCCCCGGGGTGTCTATACCCCAACAGCCTGCGTATGCTGAGTAGCAAACAAAGCAAGCGGTTGTCTTTTTCATGTAATATTATAGTTGGTAGCAGCGAAGCGGAGCACCGAAAGGTTGCCCCGCTTCACTGTTTTGCCTCCCACCTTATACGCCACACATCCAACTTTGCGTTTTTACCGTTGACAATCCCTCCGCAATATGCTAGGATGAGCACGTTATGAAACACACCATCCTGATTCTTTCACTGCTACTCGGCATCTGCTGCTGGTCCATGCCACAACTTGCCATGGCAGAGGACGCTCCCAGTGGCGAAGTCACTAAGACTAAAAAGAAAAAAAAGAAGAAGAGCAAAAAGGACAAAAGCAAAAAAGCTACAGGTGTGGCAAAAAGCTTTAAGGAAATGACATTCTTCAAAGCAGCAGGCTCCGCAGCCCGTGAGGAAGCCGAAGAGAATGATGACGAAGAGACCGTCTCCCCGGCAACGAATGCCAAGTACTACATCTACCTTTCATCCGCCAGCTGGTGCGGCCCCTGCAAAATGCTCATGCCCAAGTTCATCGAGCAATATGATGAGATGAAAAAGAAAAAGGTGGAGCTCATCCTCATCAGCTGCGACAGAACTGTGGAAGAAGGTCAAAAGTATCTGGAGCACTACAAAGCAGAGTTCTGCGGCGTGATGGCCGGTGAGGCCGCAGCCAAGAGCCTGCCCGGCTATCAGGCCGCCAAAGGCATCCCCCACGCCATCATTGTTGATAAAAAGGGCAAAGTTTTGGCCGCCGACCATGGTGCGCACATTCTTGATGCGTGGAAAAAGCTCTGCAAATAACCCATTCCCCTAAACCGCTTCATCAACGGCAGTCGGCTCCCCCGACTGCCGTTTTATGTTCCACCCACCGCGCAGCAGATCTTCACAATATCCCTACACATTGGAATAAAATGGTAATTCGGCAACAACGGGAGGTAACGGGTTAGCCTTATTTTTACAGTTGACCCCGAAGCGGCAATATGCTAGCATGAGAGAGTCATGAAACGCACACTTCTTTTCATTACGATGTTGCTGGGCATCTGCTGTTGGTCCATGCCGCAGCTTGCCATGGCAGAGGACACCCTCTCCGGCGAAGTCACCAAAACGAAAAAGAAAAAGTCCAAGAGCAAAAAAGCCGAGGACGCTGATGAGGAAGAGGAAGCAGCCGCCGTGCATGAAGCTATCGCCAACGGAAAGTTTTTTAACGGCAAGCCCAGCAAGAAAGCGGAATACTACATCTACCTGCACTCCGCCAGCTGGTGCGGCCCCTGCAAGGCGCTCATGCCGCTGATTGTCAAAGAATACAAAAAGATGAAGCGAGCCAAGGTGGAGCTCATTCTGATTGGGCACGACAAAACGGAGGCATTGGCCAAAGCATACCTGAAAACCTACAAAGCCAAGTTCCCCGGCACCATGGACAAAATGCCCGGCGACCAGCCGACACGCGGCATTCCTGCTGCCACTATCGTCGATAAGACAGGTCGCGTCATCACCTCCGGCCACGGCAGCATTGCCACCGAGTGGGAAACGCACTGCAAATAAGCCCCCTGCACTGCAAACTCACTTAGGCCTGTGCGGCTCCAGAGTTCGGCGCCCGGCTCGCTCGCGAGCGCGGGCGCTTTGTCGTGCCAGGCCATGCAGGTACTGCTGCATGGCAAAAGGTGGTTGATTCGGCGGCGCCACTACGGGGACGGAAGCGCCATCTTCACCGATAAGGCATGACTGCACGTTATCGCGGAAGCAGGCATCCAGTATTCCCGACACGCGAGCCGCCAACGCACGGTTCTCGATGGGCACCATCAGTTCCACCCGCCTATCCAGGTTGCGCCGCATCCAGTCTGCGCTGGCTATGAACACCAGCGGGCTGCCGCCATTCCCGAAGCTGAAAATACGCGCGTGCTCCAGGTAGCGATCCACAATGCTGACAATGCGGGTATTGGCGCGCCCGGCAGGCGTACCGGGCACCCAGCAACAAATACCGCGGATATTCAGCCATATCCTGACCCCGGCAGCCGAAGCGCTCTCCAGTGCCGCCATCATTTCCGGGTCGTTCAGTGAGTTCATCTTGGCGCGAATCTCAGCACGCTCGCCACGGCGAGCCCGCCGAGCCTCGGCTTCAATCAGCTCCAGCAGGTACTCCTTCATCATCGCCGGGCTGGGATGCAACCGGCGGAAGTGACGCAGCTTGGTCAGCCCCGTCACCGAATTAAAGAATTGCGAGGCATCCGCGCCCAGGTGCTCATTGCAGGTCAGCAGGGACAAATCGCTATACAGGCGCGCGGTATCCTCGTTGTAATTACCGGTACCGAAATGACAATAGCGGCGCAGGCTTCCCTTCTCACGGCGTACCACCAGTGTTATCTTGGCGTGCGTCTTGAAGCCCTTCACCCCGTATACCACCTGCACCCCGGCGCGCTGCAAGCGCTCGGCCTGTTCCATGTTATGACTTTCATCGAAGCGAGCCTTCAGCTCCACCAGCACCGTCACCTGCTTACCGACCTCGGCCGCACGGCACAGCGCTGCAATAAAGCGCGAGTTTTTCGCCGTGCGGTACAGCACCTGCTTAATAGCCAGCACATCCGGATCCTGTGCAGCCTCCTCCACAAACTTCACCACCGGCTCATAGCTCTCAAAGGGATTGTGTATCAGAATATCCCCCTCGGCTATGTTTTCAAACATCGTCAGGTCGGGGTCGACCCCAGCCGGAAAGGCCGATGCCCAGCTTTCCACCTTCAGGTGCTCATGCCCCGGCTCACCGGCCAGACGCCCGAAATCCACCAGGCGCAGGGGGCCCGGCACGCGATAGGTCGAGAACTCATCCGCCCCCACAAGCTCGGCTATGCGCCGCGCAAAATCAGCATCCGTCGATGCCGGCAACTCCAGGCGCACGCAATCCGAAAACTTGCGCGCCACCAGCACCGCCTCCATTTCGCGGGCAAAATTGCTCCCCTCCTGCTCCGCCACGGCGATATCGCCATTGCGCGTCACGCGCAACGGGCTACGGCGCACAATCTGCTCCCCCGGAAACAAATGCCCGATAAACTCCGCCACCAAATCCTCCAACAGCACATAGCCATCCTTCTCGAGACTGGCAGCATGCACCAGGCGCGGCAGACAATCCGGCAGCACAACAGCGACAAACCGCGTCTCCCCGGTGCCGGCATCCAACAGCTCCACCCCCACCACAATGCTCAGGCTGGGCAGCACCGGCGGATGCTCCACCTCCATGGCAAGCGGCGTCAGAAGCGGAGCCACATTCGCTAGGAAATGGTCCTCCAATGCACTGTATTGCGCCTCGCTCAACTCCTCGGGCAGCATAGGCGCCAACCCCGCCTGCTGCAGCAACGGCAGCAACTCCTCATTGAGCAGCAGATACTGGTCCGCCACCATGCGAGCCGCCCTCAGGCGGATGAGCTCCAGCTGTTCTCCTGCAGTAAGCCCTGTCAGGTCTGTATGCGTCTTGCCACTCTGTTGCAGCAACATCAACCCGCCCACGCGCACCTGGAAAAACTCATCGAGATTGCTCGCGGTGATTGCCAGAAACTTCACCCGCTCCAGCAATGGCAGCTCCCGCCGCATTGCCTGCGCCAGCACCCGCTGGTTGAACTCCAGCCACGATATCTCACGGTTGATGAACATACTCCACTGAGTATAGCATTTTTCCGCCCAGCCCGCAATCAAATTCTTCTCACTGGCAGAACAGATGCAGAACAGACGCCTCCGAGATGACACACACATGATTATAGACAAGTTACAAATTGCGATAGACAAGTCAAGAAGTTCGGCGGCGCGAGGAGCGAGCGGGAGAAAGCGAGCGGTTGGCGAGCCTCGATTGAGAGCCCGGTAGGGCGACAGATGGTAGGCAGGTGGTGAACGAGCGAAGCGAGTGTAACCCCTGCTAACTGAGAAAAAAAGACGAGAGCCCCGTGGAACGGTGGCGACAGCCGATGGGAATGCGCGGTGGCTGAAAATGGTGACCGCGCTGCTGTCGGCCTCGGCGTAGGGCGTGATCCTAGAGACGGCCACGATTGCCTCGGGAAAAAACGCTATGGATTGGTGCCTCGGCTCTCCGTCACCCCGCTAAAGCGGGGCTCAGTTTGTTTTTGCTCCCATACCCAGGGGCGCGCTCGCGTTGCTCGCTTCCCCTGGGCTAACATTCCGTCGCCCTCACTGGGCTTTTGAAGCTCGGCGGCGCTGTGCGCCGCAGGGGGTACGCAGGACGGGTTATATCGCCGCAGCCGGTGCTGCGGCGGTGGGTGGTGATGGGAATATGCGATGGCTGAAAATGGTGGTTGCGCTGCTGTCGGCCTCCTCAGCTTCGCCTCGTCGGACTCTGATTTTCTTGTTTCATGCATCCCAGGGCAGCGCCACTGCGTGGCTTGCCCTGGGCTATTAGACTTTCGCCCCGCCTTGCAGGGCTTTGGAGTTTGGCGCCTGCGGCGCGGAATTCAAAAGCCCGGAGGGCGATAGCAAGTAGCGCGGGGTGACGCCGCGTCAGCGGCGGAAACCCCGGGTATTGGGAAAAAAAATATTGTGAGCCCCGTGAAACGGGGCGACAGCCTGACGAATAATAGCGGCAGCTTTTTGATTTGCTTGTATGCAACCGCCTGTCCACGAAAGGCTGTCGCCGCCGTATTCACGGAGCTCCATTTCTACTTATTCTGTAACAGGGGTTACGCGAGCTGTCGCTCGCTCACCCCTGCCTATGTGCTGACGCCCGCAAAGCGGGCTTTCAAATTCGGCTCCTCGCGCCGCCGAACTTCTTAACTCGTAACACGAAACTCGAAATTCGAAACTCCCCAGTTGCCCTTTTCCTCATTGTTCCAACGCCTTCGGCCTCCCTTATTTACGGGCTAGGGCTATAAGCGCCTTGTAGGCGTCGGGGTGGTTGAGGGCGGCGGCTTTGCGGTACCAATAGGCGGCAAGCTCGGCACTGCGGGGTGCGCCGGTGCCGGTTTCGAAGCATTCTCCCAGGCGGTAGGTGGCGGCGGCATGGCCTGCGAGGGCGGCACGCTCGAGGCAGGAGACAGCCCCTGCCGGGTCCTTGGTGCAGCCAATGCCTTTGAGGTAGCACTTGCCCAGCCGGTAGAGGGCATCCACCTCTCCGGCGCGGGCGGCGAGGTCCAGCAGCTCGACCGCGGCCTCATAGTTACGCTCGCAGCCGCGTCCCCGCAGCAGGCGTTTGGCCTGTTGCAAGCATTCGGCTGGTGAGGGAGAGTGAATAGACAAGTTACGAGTTCGGGGATTAGCCATGGCTAAGCTCAGTGATATAGACGGTGATGCCGTTGAGCACCATTTGCACGGCGAGCAGGATGAGCAGTGTACCCATCAGGCGCGTGAGCGCGAGGGTACCCTTCTCCCCCAGCAGGGATAAAATCTTACCGGAGAGACATAGCAGCACAGCCGTTGCGCCCCAGGCGAGAGCGAGGGAGGCAAGGCATTCGAGCTTTTGCGTCAGAGTCGTGCAGAATGCAGCCTTCATCATGATGACGGATATAGCGGCAGGGCCGATGATGAGCGGCACGGTAACAGGTACGATGAAAAGCCCGGAATTGCTTATGTTGAGGTGCGGGCTGTTGCGGGTGGGGAACACCATGCCCACGGCAATGATGAACAGCATGATGCCCCCGCTGAGATTCAGCGAGCCGGCACTGATACCCAGCCAGCCCAGCAGCCCCTTGCCCATGAAGAAAAAGAAGAGCATGAGAACGAGCACAAAACAGAGCTCACGCAGGAGAATGCGGCGGCGTTGTTCCGGCGGCAGGTGTTGCAGCAGGCTCTGCACCAGCGGGGCATTGCCGGGTGGGTCGAGTACCAGAAAAAGTGTACCGGCCGAAGCGATGATGTGATTCCAGTCCAGCATGACGATGGGGAGGGGCTATGGGTGTTTCAGAATTCCTTGTGCGCAAAGATCCACGCAGAAATCAACAGATGCATGAGCATGTATGCCGCCGCTATCAGGGCGAGTGTGGCCAGCATACCCCAGCTCAGCGGGGTTCCGGAAGCCGCTGTATCCGTGAGCGAAAAGAGGCTGAAGTCGGGCAGCAGAATGCTGACGACTTGCTGCGCATGCTGCATGAGCGGAGTGGTGCCCTCCTGCGAGCCGACGGCGATGGCGGTGAAGAGTTGCCCCTGGAACATGCCCACAAAGTAGGCGCCGAGGCCGAAAATCATGCTGACGATGGTGCCGCTGGTGAAGCAGGAAAACAGCAGCGTGAGCGTGGTAAGCACCCCATAGCCCAGCAGCATGGCCAGAATGGCACGCTGCGTATCAGCCGTGTTGCCTGCGGCATGAATCTGCTCGATGTAGGGGGACATTTCTGACGCAGCGATGCCCTGATGCTCCAGAGCCGCCTGCAACTCCGCCACCAGAGAGCCCTCCCGCAGCCAGAGCAGAGCGCTCATGAGGGCATCCATGAGCAGCAGCATGGCCAGCAGCAGCCCCAGCACCCCCAGCGCCTTGCCGGCCAGGTAATCAAAGCGCGGCACCGGCTTGCAGAGGATGGTGTAGAGGATGCGATCCTCCGTATCGCGCGGAATCAGCAGAGCCGTAGCCCCCACACAGAAAATAAGCCCGAAGAGCTGCATGCAGCCCATGGCTACATCCTTGATAAGCTGCAATTGCTGCACCCCGCGAAACTCCACCCCCAGCTGCCCCTGGTACGGCAGGAACTGCAAGGCTAAGAAGCTTAACCCGAAGACGGCAAGCACCAGAAAGAGGCGCATGCGCACCAGCTGGGTAAAAGTTACACCCGCTACGGCAAGGATGCGAGCGGGTGTTTGTGCAAGGCTGCGGAGGATTGCTGCCATAGCTCTGAAGGTGAGCGATTAACGGCGCGGCGCGTTCTCGCCGGCCTCAATCAGCTTCCAGAACGAGCGGCTCTGCCCTAAGGCGTGGTCCTCGCTGCCGCCCATATTGGCGCGGAACATAAAATCCTTCAGCGAATCTGCATGCAGCACCCGCTGAACCACTACCGAACCATCCTCCACGGTGAAGTAGATACGGTAGTCCTTTGAACGATAACGGAAGATGCGTCGGCCGTCGCGCTCGACAACGCCGAAGGCGGGGTCTTCCTTCTTACCGGTGAGAAAATCCTCATCGACCTTGAAGCCGGACACAAGTTCCAGCTGTTCAAGGGTCGGAATGGCCGAGACTTCGCTCGCACTGATTTCGTTGAACACAATCTGATGCATCGGCTCGAGTTTAGTCTAATTTTTTACCTTTGGCAAGCCCGAAGTGCGACAAACTGACATTTGTTCGTTATAATGATGATTTTTTTTCGTGTCGATATCGTGCATCAGAACGGGAGCTGATAGCCTATGACACCGTTGAGCTCATGGAGATGAGAACGCAGCGAGAGCGAGGCATCGAAGAAGAGGGTACCGCTATCCGCCCCGAGGGGGATACTGAGCCCGGCGCCCAATTCAACACCGAACGCCCCGGCCTGCGCACCGCGCACGGTGCCCGATGCCGTGCCATTCAGCAGGGCGACATCGGCTTTTCCCCGGCGGTCGTCCAGGTCAAAAGCCAGCAGGGCTCGGCATTCAAAAAGGGATGAGCGGTTGTAGAGACGCTCCCCGAATTTTGCCTGCATCCGCGCGCCTGCGGCCAGTGTGAGGGTGCCCATGCTGTGAGGCGAAGCATGCAGGGCGGCATCGCTCCCCCGCTCCGTCAGGCTGTCCACCGAACTGTGGCGGTAGCTGATATTGATGAGGGGTTGCAGGGAAACGGCATCCTGCTCGCGGGGCAGCGGAGCATACGCGAGCTCGTACATGAGCCCGAACGCACGGCCATGAGCCGAGGAAGTGGTGCGGTAGAGCGAGCTGCTGCTCATCACCGTGCGATTCACATCAAAATCCGCCCAACCGAAGGTACCCACCACGCTGTGCACCCACGCACAACTGCGGTAGCGGGCGAAGAGGCTCAGGTATGTTGTTGTCACATCGCTGCGCAGGTAATCGGGGCTGCTGACGCTCAGCTTACCCCACAGCGTACTGAGAGCCAGCCCGGCTGTGAACTCCGGCGAGAAATCCATGTGTAGCCCGAGGGTTGCGCCCCAGCGGTCGAGGTCATAACCGGGCTCAAACCCGCTGCTGCCGCTCAGGCTGCTTTGGTCGCCCTCGGCATGCACCCAGCAACCGAAGTAGGGCATATCCTCATTGACCACGCAGGGGTCTACCCCCATGGTAGCGGTGCGGTTGCGGATGATACGCAGGCGCTGCTCCACATCGCTCTGCAAGGCCGGAGCCAGCGCACTGAAGGAAGAGCCGGCCACGGCAGCCAACGCACGGTTCACCCCCGCGGCGTCCCCACGGGAAATAAGCTCGGTAACAGCGCGATAGGCAGCAGACAGCTCGCCCCCGGCCGGAGGTGCGGCATCCCACAGCAGGCGGGCACCCGCCATGGCGTTGGGAGAAGAAGCGTGCGGCAGCAGGCGGTTGCTGCTGCGCACGGCATGCAGCAGGATGTTGCCCGAGGCATCGGTGTAGAGGTAGCTGGCGCCGGGCTGCAACTGCTCGAAAGCGAAGCCCTGCAAGGTGAGATTCACCGGAGCCTGCCCTGCCGGAGCCGCCGGGTCAGTCACGCGCCCCAGCACATAATCACCACCGCGCAACAGGGTTGTCCCCTCAGCCGTCAGTACCACAGTAGCCCCACCCTGCACCTCCAGCGTCCCCAGATTCAGGCTGCGCTCAAAGGGAGAATCGGCATTGAAACGCAGCTCGCTCACCGAGCCACTGCCCAGCGTGAGTGCCGCCAGAGTCAGCGTGCGACTGCACGTCACATCCGCCACAGCGCGACCATGGTTCACCAGATTCAGGGCAGAATCCGCGCTGTTCACATTGGCCAGCAGCAGGCGACCGCCCGCGCCCACCGTCAGCACACCGCCACCGCGCACGGTATCGCTCACCACCAGCGAGCCGCCCAGCTGCACGCTGCCACCACCGCCGTTCAATACCGCCAGGCGATTATCGCTGCCGTTGAGCGTCAGGGTACCGGCTTCCGGAGAGAGTGTATCGGCATGCAGATTACCGCCCACCACCAACTCACCGGAGCCACGCTTGTGCAGCTCCGTTCCTGTGCCGGCCGAAATACTGCCCTGCATCATGGTGACAGCGGGCAAATCCGGGTATTGGGCATCGCCCGTAGAATTGATAGGCAGGTTGCTGAGCACCACCGACACAACACCGCTCCCGGTGCTGTTTTCAACAACAAGAGCACTATCCGCACCACCCATCAGGTTCCGGATAGTCGCCTGCATTGCCGGGGAATCATCGCCGGGCAAGCGCAAGGTAAGCGTCTGCCCGCCCTCGATAAGCACCCCGCTATACAGCCCCGTGAGCGGATAGGCTGTCACCAGATGCGGGTCCGTTGTAGCGGCATTGGCCGTGACATAGTAGATACCCGCCGCACTGCCATTCACCACCAGGCTACCCTGAGCCACACCGGCCACGCGCAGCCCATAGCCCGACAGCAGAGCCCCCAGCGACAACTGAGCCGGTTGCTCGCAGGTAAGGGTACCATCCACCAGCGTGAGATAGCTGCTCACGGCAGGAGAAGCATCCCGATGGGCCAGCAGCAACTCTATCACCCCCTCGCCGCTCAAGGCAATTTCCGCCTGTGCCCCGGTCAAAGTCAGATTGGCCGCGGCACCGTTCAGCCCACGAATCATCGGAGATGCGGCAGCATCCGCGCCAATGTTGTCAGAACCAAGCACCAGACTAAGCGCTGTTTCACCGCTGCTGCCGGCCACAATGGTGCCGGACACCCCGCTGAGGGTAGCGCCCTCCCCCAGCGATACCGACTCCAACGTTTCGCCGCTCACGCCTTCCTGCAATGCCAACAGGCCGCCCTCCACCGTAAGCTGCGTCCACGCACCATGGCTTGCCAGAGTCAGCTCGCCCGCACCGGTTTTGCGCAATGCCGAGGAAGCATTCACAAGGGAATCGAACGTCGCACGGCCACCGGTAGGTACCGCTACCACATCAAAGTCGGCAACTGCCACCCCGGCCATATTCTCATAATCGGCGGCATCCGTCAGCACCAGAGTACGCTCCCCCGTTACGAGCGACGTAGCGGCGCTGCCGCCATAGCCGCCGGAAAGCGTCATGCCATTGTTCGTCTGCAAAATTGAACTCAGATTGACCGTGACGGAAGCCGTCTGCATCTTTGTACTGCCGTCCTGCCACCCGGCAGCCCACACATCGCCCCCTACGGAACCACTCAGCAGATTGAGCGTGATATTTCCCTGTTCAATCGTATTATCCGGATTACTGCGCACGGTATAGCTGCCGCCCACCAACCCATTCACCGCACCGCCCGCCACATGGAGCGTCACATCCCCCAGCGAAGCATCCACCACGGCATTTGCCGTGCCATTGATGTAATAGCCCCCATACACCGTACCGTTCACCTCGGTACCCGAGCCGAGCGAGATTGCCACATCGCCGGTATTCATGGTACAATTTCCGGTAGAAATATAGGTAGCCCCCAGCACATTGCCGTTGAACAGGCCCCCGCTCAGCTGCATCGCGATTTGAGCGATAGAAGTCGAGGTACCGCCCGTGTCCGTCCAGGCGCCGCCAATAACCCAGCTGTTGAACGTACCGCCGCTCACGGTGAGGTTCGCCGTACCGGCCACGCTTGCCGTACCGGCATTCACCCACGGACCACCCACCACCTTCACATTGGGAGCAGTAACACAGATTCCCAGATTCACCGACACATTCGTACCACCGCTGATTGTTTGGGTATTGGTGGATGAACCATTGAAACCGCCACCCACAATATGCTTGGAAAACTCCTCAGCTCCGGTAAAGGAGCTCAAATCCACGGTAACATGCGTATTTCCCGTAAGCACCTGAGTTTTCCAGGTATTAGTACCCCAGGCAAAGCCACCCACTATCATATTGGTAGGTACCGAGTTAAGCCCGGGACCGGAGTTGACGTTGAGCGGCGTGTACACAAAAATATGGGTATCACCGGTAAAGGACGTATTGGCATTATGCGTCACCACCGTAGCTCCCACGATGGCACCGGTGACAGACCCACTGAGCACAGAAATATAGGAATTTCCCGTAAAAGTGGCATTGCGACCCTCCTTGTAATTACCGCCGACGATATTGGCTACCGTTGCGCCATCGAGCGCTATGTGCGAATTTCCCGTAAAATTGAAAGCCTCACCGCTCTGCCAATTATCGGCATAGTTACCGCCCACCAGCAAACTGTAAGTTCCCTGCTCCACCGCCAACCAGCTGTCGCGCGACACAGCCCCCACCAGCGGCAAAAGCGAGGCAGAGGCTCCGCCCACAACAATAGCACCGGCATTACCGCTGCCGGTCAGGGTTATGGCCGTATAGGTGCCGAAATCGTAGGGCGAAGGACTGCCGCTCGGCTGCACAAGCGCCAGCACCCCGGGCTGAGTAAGCGAAGCCTGATAGCGAGGCTCCGAGGCATCCGGCGCTCCGGCCAGTCCCGCAGAGCCCCAGGCGGGGTCCCAGGTACTCCCCACGGCAGCCCCGGCATACGAAGCAGTCAGCAGGCTCAACAAAAGAAAACGGCGAAGCAATAAAGGCAGGTGAGTTTTCATACCCGCCCATTATAGCAATGCAGGCGGGTACCGGGTCAACCCAACAATCCAACTATTACCTTGATTTACTGAGCATAGCTATGCACACTCACGATATTCGGCAGCAGGTTCACCACAAAAAATGTGACGAGAATGGCCGCAAACCCCAGCAGCAACACAATGCGACGCGCCCGCACCGATGCCCCGGCAAGGTGAAAATAAACAAGGTACACACACCAGGTAATGAGAGCCCATACCTCTTTGATATCCCATGCCCAGTAGCGAGCCCAGGCGGCATCTGCCCAAAGGGCCCCGCTCCACAAGCCGAACGTCAGAAACGGGAAGGCCAGCCGCGCCACCTCATCCGCCGCACGAAGGCAGACTTCCCCGCCTCGGCGCATGGAAAGTACGGTCTGCACGGCAGACACCGCCAGCAAGCCATATGCCACCACATACGTGGTAACATGGGGCGCAAACCAGGGCGATTGCAAAGCAGGCATCTGCCGCCAGGCAGCCTGCATCGGCATACAGAGAGCCCCCACCATGGCCAGTGCCCCCACTGCGGCAAAATCCACCGTCAGCTCCGTGCGCCGCCAACGTCGCATGTAAAAAGCAGCGGGTCCCAACACCAGCGGGAAGAAGCAGAGCACATGGCGCATATTACCAAAGGGCAGCGACGTTGCCAGGCACCAGTTGGCCACAAAAAGCGCCAGAGCCGTGCCCCAGGCGGCGACCTCCAGCGGGCGCACCAGCAGCTGCCGCTTCAGCACCACAGCGACACACACCGCCACATTGAGCAGCAGCACGGAAACTGTAAGCAGGGTAATGAAAATTGTCATGCTATGTTCTCACAGGTTGATGTTTCAACGGGTTGCGGAGCATCCTCGCGGCGCCGCCAACACCAGAAGGCAGTGCAAAGAATCACGCCCACCATACCGGCCAGTGCCGGCATACGCCCCGGCGCACGGCGCAGTTGCAGGGTGACTAGGGTGCTGCGATTCATCGGGCTGTAGGAATTGAGGTAAACAAGCCAGCCCTTGCATTCCAGCGGTTCATTGACACGCACCACCTCATCGCGAGACTCGGGACGCCCCCGGTGTTCCGTTTCGATATGGCAGGTTGCGCTGTAAGACTTCACCGCACTGGGGTTGCGCATTAACAGACGGGCAGGCTGCTCGGGAGTCTCCGGCAGCAAGAGAAACGGCTGCGGCATATCGGGGCTGATTTGCAGGTCTTCTATCGCCCACAACTCATCGCCATATTTCAAGCTGTCCACCATCACCTCGGGGTTCCCCATAAACTCCCACCCCTCGCCCTCGCGGCGGTAGAGGCTGTAGGTCTCCTCCCCATAGCCGGTGATGGAAAAAGAATCCACCCGCAAGGTGAACGGCAGGGCTATCTTATCGCCGCTCATGGTCATGACCTCTGCCACCATCACGCGGCCGTTGGACGGCAGCTGCACCGAGGCCGTCACCTCGCCGCAGTAGTCCAGGTACGCCCCCAGAGCCACCAGACTCAGGCTCCAGTGAGCACCTGCCAGCCAAAGCCTCGGTTGCATGAGCTTCCGGGCAAAATAGCCGAAAATGCAGCAGAACAAGACACCTACCATGGCCGTGCAAGCCATCCCCAGTGCCCCGAACCACATGGCACCCCCCAGCATGGCGTAGCTCACGGCCTTGCCGCCATACTGCCAGAACACCACCACCCCGGCAACCGTGAAAAACGTACTGGCCAGGCCAAATAGCAACTGCACCCGCTTGCCGGCAGCAATACGCCAGCCGCCCCACAGGGACAGCAAAGCAGCCACTATCCCCATGGCCAGCATCGGCTCACTGCGGTACAGTCCGGAATCCCCCGGCAACAGCGATAGCCCACCGACCAACAGCAACAGACACGCTGCTGACAGCACCATCACAGCGACTGACAGCAGCGTAAAAAAACGCCTGCGGGAACTCATGAAAAATCGTGAGTCAGGGTTGTTCAGACAAGGTGTTTACCAGTGCCAGGTAACGCTGAACGTACCGTAGTAGGTTGTTTCGCCATCTCGGTATGTGCTGCTCTGCAACACACCGCCTGCATAGTAATCGATGCCCTGATACGACACACCTACGCCCAGCTGAGCCTGCACCTGCCAAGGCTGGCTGCTGACACCAGTCTCGAAATCATGGAACACACCGCCATCTGCCGTAATGTCGCGCGCCGTATACTCGGCATAGAGAGAAGCCACCACAAAGTAGGACAGCTCATCACGGCGATACTCCGGCTTCTTCAGAAGCCCCAAGCCGTAATTACCGCCACGGCTGCCCGTCACCTGCATGCTGGGCGGCAGGTTCACACCATAGCGGAAACTAATCCCCGCGCCGCCGCGAATGTAGGCCGTGCCGATGTCTTCGCGCAGGAAGAATGTAGCGTCAGACTTCCAACCGTTAGTGCCTTCAAACTCAAGCGCACTGACGCGGAAATCCTGGCGCATGCTCAGCTGGAACAAAATCTCGGAAGGCACCTGGTCACCCCAGCCATCCCAAGTTTCAAGGCCGAAGAACTTATGAAACTCATTCTGAGTATGACGAGCACCGGAAGCATTGCCGGAGGCGCCAACCTGGAACTCGAAGACAGAACCGAAATCCTCCCCGCGCTGCATATAGGCACCACCCAGCATCAGATAACCGATATAGGGATGCTCGCCCGGCACAGCGCCGTCCGTATGGTGCTCCGGTGTATGGATATTCTGCATGAGCGATATACCCCAGGCATTGCCGCTCGGCATCTCCCGGGCGTAGTCTATTCTGGTACCGTGGGTGTAGTTTCTGTCATGCCCGAAGGCAAGGTCATTCTCGAACATCACTCGCAGGTGATGTGTCGGAGTCGGTGTATACCCCTCCTGCCCCGGCTGGGGAATCGGGTTGAAATAGTTTGCCAGTAGTGACCCGCCGGCCATAATAGCCCATGGTGTTATCGCGCTCATACACGATGAGAAATACTCCTTTTTCCCCCAACTGTCAAGCGTAAAATGTGATAACATTTAATATTTTTCAACAATTTTGTCATACAAGCGCCCTTTTACGCGCGCACGATGCGCACGCGAGTGGAGCTTTTTGCTTGCCAGCGGCAATTCAATATGGTAGAGTATGCGACGTATGAACATACTCAAGACCATAACAGCCACGGTAGCCCTGGCGGGCGCGATGGCTGCCGGACAAGGGGCCTACACACCGCACCCGGACTGGGAAAACCCTGAAAATCTGAGTCAGGGGCGTGAAGAATCGCGAGCGTTTTTTGTACCGTTTGCCAACCGAGCAGAGGCTCTGCGAGGCAAGCGCGGAGATTCTTCGCTGGTGAAGCTCCTGAACGGAGACTGGAAATTCCACTGGTCACCGCAGCCGGACAAGCGGCCCATGGACTTCTACAAGCCTGAGACAGACGTAAGCAGCTGGAAGAGCATCGATGTACCCAGCAACTGGCAGATGCGCGGTTACGGCATTCCCATCTACAGCAACCAGCGCTACACCTTCGTGCGCGACTGGCCCCGTGTCATGACCGCACCTCGCAACAAGACCGAGGAAAAATACACCTGTCCCAAGAGCGAGCCTAACGCTATCGGCTCCTACCGCCGCGATGTCGAACTGCCGGCAGATTGGGATGGCCGCCGCATTTTCCTGCAATTTGATGGTGTGGACTCCTTCTTCTACCTGTGGGTCAACGGGCAGAAGGTAGGCTTCTCGAAAGACAGCCGCACGGCTGCCGTCTTCGATGTCACCCCGCACATGAAGCCCGGCAAGAATGTGATTGCTGTGGAAGTATACCGCTACAGCGATGGTTCCTACCTGGAATGCCAGGACATGTGGCGCCTGTCGGGCATCTTCCGCGATGTCTTCATGTACAGCACCCCGCAGGTGCTGGTGCGTGACTTCTTCGTGCATACCGATTTTGCGCAGAACGCCGATGGCACCAGCGACTACAGCGCCTCCACCCTGCGAGTGGAAGTGGATGTGAATAACCGCGACACCGCAACGGCAGCCGCCACGGTGGAAGGTGAACTGCTGGATGCCGCCGGCAAGACAATAGCCACCATGAAGAGCGATGCCCTGAGCATCGAGCCGGGCAAGGAAGTCAAAACCACGCTGCGCACAGACGTGAAAGCCCCCGCCCTGTGGAGCGCAGAGAAGCCCAACCTCTATCGCCTGCTCCTTACCCTCAAAAACAACAACGGCGAGGTAACGGAAACCATCTCGCGCAAGATTGGCTTCCGCGATGTGAAGCTGCTCAACGGCCGCTTCCTCGTCAACGGCATGCCCGTGAAGCTCAAGGGCGTGAACCGCCACGAAAGCCAGCACGCCAACGGCCACACCGTCACCGAAGAAGAATGCCGCCAGGAGCTTCACATTATGAAGCGCGGCAACATCAACCACATCCGCAACTCCCACTACCCGCAGCCCGCCTTCTTCTACGAAATGTGCGATGAGCTGGGTATCTACGTGTGCGATGAGGCCAACATCGAATCCCACGGCTACTACTACGGCGAGGACTCCCTCTCCCACCCCGCGGAGTGGAAGGCTCAGCATGTGTGGCGCAACAAGAACATGGTGGAGCAAAGCAAAAACCACCCCTGCGTCGTCATTTGGTCCTATGGCAATGAAGCCGGTCCCGGCGCCAATTTCGAAGCCGTGCGCGACTGGATTAAACAGCGCGACCCCTCTCGACTGACACAGTACGAACGCAACAACGACCTGGCCGACCTGTGCTCCAACCAGTACCCCAGCGTCAACTGGACACGCGAGATTGCCGGCCGCAAGCTGCTCAAGCCCTGGTATATCTCCGAGTACGCCCACATTCTCTGCAACTCCATGGGCAACCTGGCCGATTACTGGGAAGCCATCGACTCCAGCGACTCCATCATCGGTGGCGGCATCTGGGAATGGATTCACCAGAGTTATGACCAGGAAGTCACCCTGCCCGATGGCCGCAAAGTCACCCGCCAGAGCTACGGCGGCGACCATGGCGAATACCCGCACGACGGCATCTTCTGCATCAAGGGCGTCATTTACAGCGACCGCACCGTCACCCCCCTCTACGATGAAATCCGCAAGGTGCAGCAGAACGCAGAGTTCAAGCTGCTGGGGCTCACGGAAGACGGCAAGGGCGTACGCATCAGCGTTAAGAACAAGCACTGCTTCTCCAACCTCAACGAGTTCAACGGCAACTGGCAGCTCTGCGAGGAAGGCAGCAACGTCATCGCCGCCGGCCAATTCAAACTGAACGCCGCTCCGCTCGAAACTACCGAGCTGACGATTCCGGCCAACCTCATTCCCGCCGACAAGCTGGCCAACGACCGCATCTACTTCATCACCCTCAACCTCTGTATGAAGGAGAGGACAGAGTGGGCACATGCCGGCTATGAAATCGCTACGGAACAGCTGCGCCTGCCCTACGAGTTCAACAACTTCTCCACCAAGGCTCAGACGATGAAGCTGGAGGACGGCGAGAAGCTCGACGTGCGCAACACCGACAAGTCCGTTGTCATTCTCGGGCGCAACTTCACCATCTCGGTGGATAAAATAACGGGTGGCCTGCACAACTACATTGTAAACGGCCAGCAGTTGCTCAGCGAGCAGCCCACCGTACTGCTCAATTCCTTCCGCGCCCCGGTGGCCAACGATAAATGGGCCATGAACCAGTGGCTGTCCAACGGCATGCGCAACCTCGTCCACTCGGCCGGCCCCGTCATTGTGGATCGTCTGCCCGGCGGCGCTGTGCGCGTAGCCTGCGACATCGTCTCCCGAGGTCAACGCAAGGAAAACCTCGACAGCCGAGAGTACGACAACGGCGCTTTCGAAATCACCGACAACGGCCCCATCACCGAGCGTGATTTCCACTACGCCACCCAGATGGTCTACACCATCATGCCCAACGGCTATGTCAGTGTTGCCGCCGGTATCATCCCCAGCGAGAACAACATCGTGCTGCCCAAACTGGGCTACAACATCAGCATCCCCGAGCGCTTCAACCAGGTCAAGTGGTTCGGCCGCGGCCCCGGCGAAAACTACCCGGATCGCAAGAGCGGCTCCCCCATGGGCATCTACAGCCAATCCACCGACAACATGGTGGAGCGCTACCCCCTGCCCATGGAAATGGGTAACCGCATGGATACCGAGTGGGTTGCCGCGACCGATCACAACGGCGTGGGGCTGATGATTGCCAGCACACAGGGCGAGACCTTCAACTTCTCGGCACTGCCCTGCACCCCGCAGGCACTGTTCGATGCACCGCACCCCGAGGAGCTCAAGCGTGCCGGTGCCACAGTGCTGAGCATCGACAAGGTAACACTGGGTCTGGGTGGCGCCGCTTGCGGCCCCCGCCCCATCAACCGCGATATCCCGCTCTCCGGTCCCACCTCATTCACCTTCTCGCTGCGCCCGTTGCTCTCCTCGGACGACGCAGCAGAGATTGGCCGCAAGACGCTCCCGCTGACAAGTGCGGTAACCCTCTCGCGTGATGAACTGGGCTATGTGCACGCAGCCTGCTCTACCATGGATGCCGACATTAAGATTACCCTGCCTGACGGCTCTGAGATGACATATAGCGAGCCCTTCCTGCAGCGCGAGAACGGCACCCTGCGTGCCTGCGCCACGGCTGAAGGCTGCGCTCCCTCGCCCATCACCTACCACCACCTCAAGAGCTGGCGCCCGGCCAACCTCATGCGTATCGCAAGCTACTCCAGCACATCCGGTCGCACCGAGTCCGCCTGGAGCCTCATTGACGGCCGCCGCGATACCTACTGGCACTCCCGCTGGCATGAACCCTGCGCCGAGTACCCGCACCATGTGGTCATCGACCTGGGTACCAAGTCCGAGCTGACCGGCATCTCCATCACCCCGCGTCAGGCTCGCACCAGCTCCCGCGTGAAGAAGCTCGCCTTCTACCTGAGCGATGATGGCAACAACTGGTCGGCCGAACCCGCAACCACCCTCACCATGGTTGACACCGATGACGAGCAGACCGTCATGCTGCCGGAACCCGTCGACACCAAGTTCATCAAAATGGTGTGTCTGGAGCCGATGTCGCCCGGCGAGAAATATGCCGCCGTTGCCGAGCTGGAGCCCATTATCACCGCCGTGAAGGGCGAATACCCCGCACACGCCTTCTTCTCGGTCAAGTATGTGAGCTCCGACCTGCCGGAAGGTGGCGCCGCCCGCAACGTGCTGGATGACAACCCCGATACCTACTGGCACACCCTCAAGGGGGTAACACTGGCCAGCTATCCGCACGAAATCCGCATCGATTTGGGCGGCGAGCGTAACATCCGCGGCATTAAGTACCAGGCCGCCCCCGTGGAGGAAGCCCGCATCAAGGACTATGAGGTCTATGTGAGCATGGATGGCGAAAACTGGAATTCCCCGGTGCTCAGCGGTACGCTGGAAAACAACGTCAACACACAGCAGGCGCTCTTCTACAGCACCGTGCGAGCCAAGTACCTCCGCTTCGTTGCCAAGAGCTCTCACACCGGCGGCGACAGTGCAGCCGTGAGCGAGCTGGATGTCATCGTAGCCGAGTAATCGCCCCGGCGTAGCAAGTTCATTCGCCCCCTGCGTGTGCACGACACGCAGGGGGATTTTTTTTGCAGCGGCTTTGCATATCATGCCATAATACACACTTGTCATACCGGTGGTGCTGTAGTAAGATTCCGCGCATGAAGAAACTGCTGCAGGTCATTCTCTTTCTGGCAACAGCTGTTATGGCGCAAGCCTGGCAGCAGGTGAATGAAAACGCCCCGGAGCCGCCGCGTGAGTTCCGAGCGGCCTGGGTCTCCACCGTGTATAATCTGGACTGGCCCTCACGGGCAGGGCTTTCCCCCTCCGCCCAAAAGCAGGAGCTCCTCAACATCCTCAACAAAGCCGTACAGCTCAAACTCAACGCCATCATCCTGCAAGTTCGCCCGAATGGTGATGCCATCTATAAATCCTCCATCGAACCCTGGAGCGCCTGGCTGAGCGGCCCGGGCGTCAACCCCGGCTACGACCCGCTGGAGTTTGCCATACGCGAGGCACACAAACGAGGGCTGGAGCTACATGCCTGGTTCAACCCCTTCCGTGCCACCATCAGCGGGCGCCCCGTGGGTCGCAACCACATCTCGCGCCGCCAGCCCAACCTGCTGAAGCGCGCCGGCAACACCACCATCCTGAATCCCTCCAGCTCGGCAGCCCAGCAGCATGTGCTGCGCGTTATCCTCGATGTCGTGCGCCGTTATGATATCGATGGCGTACACCTGGATGACTATTTCTACCCCTACCCCCCGCACCACAACATAGCCGACGGCAAAAGCCCCTCCGAGCGCCGCCGCGCCGTGGATAACTTCGTCTACAATCTCTACACATCCGTCAAGAAAACTAAGCCCTGGGTTCGCGTAGGTATCAGCCCGTTCGGTATATGGCAACCCGGCTACCCCTCGGGCGTGAAAGCCGGCGTGAATGCCTACGAACACCTGGCCTGCGATGCCCGCAAATGGCTGAAGAACGGCTGGGTGGATTACCTGGCACCCCAACTCTACTGGCGTATCAACAGCGAGCAGAGCTTCACCGCGCTCATGCAGTGGTGGAGCAGCATCAACACACGCCGCCCCGTCTGGCCCGGCATTGCCACCGCCCGCATTAAGAGCAGCGAGGACCCCGGGCGCCCCGCCTCTGAAATCGATGCGCAGATTGCCTATTCCCGCTCGCTGGCCCGGCAGAGTGCGGGACAGTTGTTCTGGAGCTGGCGCTCCATCGGCAACAACGCCGGCGGCATCCAGAGCTATCTGGCCAAGCGTTACTCGGGTTACGCAGTCCCCCCGGCCATGCCGTGGAGCGGCAATGTGCGGCCCCAGCGCCCCGGTGCGCAGGCTTACGACAACGGCAGCACCATCACCCTGAACTGGAACCCGCCCGACGCCTCGGCTCGCAAATGGGTCATTCAGGCCGGCAGCGGTCGCCGGTGGCGCACCATCTGCATCCTGCCCGGTGCCCAGCGCAAGGTAAAACTGCCCGCCCGCCTCATTGGCGACGCCGGCCGCATCGCCATCCGCCCCATCTCCGCCTGCGGCAACAGCGGCACACCTGCCGTATTAGCTCGCTAACCTTCATCCCCTCCATCCATTACACACATGACAACATCATCCAATATCTCACCGCTCAGCCGCACCACGGCTCTCCTGCTCTCGTTCCTTTGCCTGTTCGGCTTCTGCGGCGTACACCGCATCTACGCCGGAAAAGTCATTTCCGGCATTCTTCAATTCGTTACAGTTGGTTTCTTCGGCATCTGGCAAGTAATTGACATCCTGCGCCTCATCTTCGGTGCATTCACCGATAAACAGGGGCGGGTCATTGCCATGTAACGGCCGGCCATCATTCCCCCACAAAAAAAACGCAGCGTCTTGCTGCGTTTTTTTGTGGGGAAGCTTTCCCGGCGTCAGCGGGAACTCAGGCGCTCGCAAATGCTCAGAGCATCCCGATATGCGCTGTCGTCTTTCAGCGAAAGCGCACGGCGCAACTGAACGGCGGCAGCAGCGTAGTTGCCGGCCTGTTGCTCAATGAGCCCCATCAGGAAGTAGCACTCCGAGTCTGAGGGAAAAGCCTGCACAGCCTGTTGTGCCAGGGTACGGCCCTGCTGCCAGTTACCGGCAGCACAGGCACGAGCCGCCTCGCCCAGCACCTCATTACCCGAAGCCGGCGATATACGCCTCCCCCGTGTGACGCGACGCGGCACCATATCATCCGCCACGGCATCAGCCAGCTTGCGCTGCGCTCGCTCAACCGAGTCGCCCTCAATCGAGTATATCTTAAGGAAAGGCACATTGCCGCCCCGTACCAGCCTTGCCACTGCCGACAGGTTAACGATATAGTTGCGGGCGCGGGCATAGCGGTGTTGCTCGCCAAAGGACGCCCCGCCCATTTCCTGCTCCGTCTTAACGACATTGCCAAGCTGCAACTGAGTTCCGGCGGCGGGCGTCAGCCGGTAAAACTTTTCCTCAGCCAGCCGGGATGTCACCAGTTGAGCCAGGCGCGGGTGCTCACAGCTCACGCTCAGTTCAGTACCACGCGGCAGCCCCACGGCGGAAGGCTCGGTATGCTGCACGTGTACCAGAGTACCGCAGGCGCTTACCAACACAGCTACAGGTGCCAACAACAAATGAGATAAAGGGAGAATTTTCACGACTCGGATGATGGGCGGAAAGAAAAAAGGGAGAGCCTACAAGGCTCCCCCGGAAAAAATATCGGAAAGCAGGGGCTCTTAATCCACGTTATCGAAGAGCTCCTCCGGCTTGAAGAAGCGCTTGATTTCCACCTCTGCGCTCTCGGGGGAGTCGGAAGCGTGGCAGATATTGAGCATGCTGTTCGTACCGAAATCACCGCGGATGGTACCCTTGTCGGCCTTCATCGAGTTCGTCGGCCCGAGGATGGAGCGCACGCGGGTAATGACACCGGGGCCACTGAGCACCAGAGCCACCACAGGGCTGGTCTGCATGAAAGCGGAGAGCGTGGGGAACAGGGGGTTGTCATCAATCACCAGGTCGATGATGTGTGCATAGTGCTCACGCAGAATAGTGTCATCAAGCTGCATCATTTTCATGCCGCGCAGGCGGAACCCCTCAGCCAGCAGGCGCTGCAGAATAACACCGGAGAGGTTCTTACGCACGCAATCCGGCTTGAAGAGTATGAGTGTCTTTTCGTCTCGATTCATAATAAATTGTTGTGTGTGGAGGTAGGTTACTCCTGCGAGCTTTATCTGTCAAGCAAAAACGCATCAGAGCATCAGCTCGCGGGCGCGGGCTGCGAGCGAAGCGGCGGCATTTTCCAGAGCATCCTCCTGCACCTCAGCCAGCAGGGCTTTGAGGATACGGCCCACCTCCGGACCGGCGGGCACCCCCATGGCCATCAGGTCGCGTCCATTGATATGCAGGTCTTTGATGGTGAATGCGTGTTCCTCCTCCATCAGCTCCTCAATGAGAAGAGCAGCCTCCCGCAAGTCCGCTTTTTTCTCCGCCTGCTCGTAATCCGCCTGGGCTGCGTAGTCTGCCCGCTTCACATCAAACAGCTGCGCCACCACCTCTTCCCCCAAGCGCCCGATGCAGCGGCGCATACCGGCTCGTGTTGTCGGGAACGGGTTATCATGCTCCCGCACCAGCGTCACCACGCGGGCAAGTGTAGCGTTGTCGCTCTTCAGGCGGGTCAGAATCGCATACGCCATATCAGCACTCACAGCAGGGTGCCCATAAAAATGCCCCACCCCCGCTTCATCCTGCGTATAACAAGAGGGCTTGCCTATGTCATGCAGCAGCATGACAAGACGCAACGCCTCCTCTGCCGGAGCCGCCTGCACGGCATAGGCAGTGTGAGTCCACACATCGTAGCGGTGGTGCGGATTGTGCTGTTCGAATCCGAAAGAGGGTGCCAATTCGGGCATGATAACCGCCATCACATCCGGGAACGCCAGCAGCATCCCCAAAGCCCCCTTGCCCACGAGCATGCCCTTCAGTTCCTTGTAGATGCGCTCCACACTCACATTCTCCAGCAAGTGGCGGTTGCGGCGTATGGCAAAGGCCGTTTCAGCTTCAATGCCGAAATCGAAGCGCGCGGCGAAGCGCAACGCTCGCATAATGCGCAAGCCATCCTCATTGAAACGGTCATCCGGCTCGCCCACGCAGCGTATAAGCCCGGCCGCCAAATCCTCCTGTCCGCCGAAGGCATCCACCAGCCCGCGCGCCGGGTTATAAGCCATAGCATTGATGGTAAAGTCGCGCCGCGCGAGGTCCTCCTCCACATGACTCACAAAGATGACCTCATCGGGGTGGCGATTATCGGTGTACTCGCCATCCACGCGGAAAGTTGTCACCTCCACCGGCTCATGGTTCACCATCACCGTTACCGTACCATGCTTCAGCCCTGTTTTGATGACCGGCATGCGTCGGAACACCCTCAGCACCTGCTGGGGCGTAGCATTGGTGCATACATCCCAGTCCTTAGGCGTGATACCCAGCAGACTGTCGCGCACACAACCACCCACCACATAGGCTTCGTACCCGAATTGGGCAAGTCTCTCCACAACGGTCAGAGCGTAGGGCGGAATCAGAATGGCAGGCTTTTTCATGCGCGGCCATTATAGCACGGCAAACATCATTTGTAAATGCAGGATATGGGTACACAGCCACAACACAATCTGCGCAGTTTGACACACTTCCTGCTTGCTTTACAACAGGAATCAGTTACCATAGAGCAACATCTTTTCATGTCTGCGTTCACTACATACTCAACCATGGCACTCAGCGGCATCATGCTACTGAGCGGCAGTGCTTTATGGGCTCAGAGCTCCGCAGCCGTACGGCCGGGCATCGTGCAGGCCGGCCCGAACAGGGAGATTCAGCGCGACCCCGCAGAAGACCTGCTGGTGGCCTACCGCCTGCGCAATGAGGCCGAAAAAGCAGCCGCCCGCGGCAACTACAACCAGGCTATAAAGAAAGCTCGCCAGGCCGAAAAGATGATGGCCATCATCGTGCGTGATTACCCGGACTGGAAAACGCGTATGATGAGCTACCTGCGCGAACAGCTCGCGAAAAATATAAAGCGCTATCAGGAGGAAGCAGCCAAGGCGCCCATCCCCACCGGCCGACAGCCGGGACGCCCCGTCCCGCAGGAGGTACCGCTCCCGGTTCCCGGCATTCAGGACCTCGCCAACACTGAGGACAGCATCTCGTCGGATGGCCTGCCGGACTATGCAGCAACGGATAAAGAACTGCGCGAAGAACTTAACCGCCTGCGCACCGAGTGCCGCAACATGGCACGCAGCTTCCTGGATCTCTCCGAAAAATACAAGAAGAGCCAGCAGGAACTAATGACCGCGCGCAGGGAGCAGAAAGAATACCGCGAACGCTATGAAACCCTGCTCAAGCAAGTGACGGATGAACGCCGCCAGAGCAATGAGGTGGTGGAATCCTTCGCCCGCCGCCTGGCAGAAGCAGAGGATAAACTGCGCGAGTCGGAGCGCGCACGCAAGGAGGCAGAAGACCGAGCCAACACCCTAGCCGGTGAATTGGCTCAGACAAAAGCCGAATTGGAGCGCGTCACCCGCGAGCGCGACCAGCTCAAGGCCGAAAACGAACAGCTGCGCGCCATTGTCGAGCTCAACAGCCCCGAAAAAACCAAGGCCTTGCTCGACCAGAACCTCACCCTGGCAGAACAGCTCAAAGCGGCACGCGCCCGCGTGGAAGCGCTCGAGGCGCAGATTGCCGGCTCCACCGATGAAAAGGACGTACTGGCTCAGCAGCTTACCGATGCCCGCAGCGAAGTGGACCAACTGCGCGAGCAGATGGGGCTCGTGTATGATGAGAACCGCGGCTACCGCCGCCGCATCTCCGAGCTGACGGAGCGCCTCAACAACCTGGAGGCCGAGCTGGATGCCAACGCAGCCAAGCCGGATATCGACCCGGCCATCGTAGAAGAGAACCGCACACTCAAGGAACTGATAGCCAAGCAGCGCCGCACCATCGAAATGCAGGAACAGGGGCGAAAACTACTGGTGGAAACCTATAAGCAGCTCAAGAGCAACAACGCCGAGATGGCCGCCGAACTACAGCGGCTGGATGAAGAAAGCCGACTGGAACTCACGGACTCCGAAAAACGCCTCATCGAATCCCTGCGCAGCGGCAAATCCGACGAAGTCATGGACAGCGACGCCACCAACGCCGTGCGCCGCAGCCTGGAGATTCAGACCCTGGCGAGCCTGGCCGACAAGGCATTCTCCAAAGCGCGCTACACCTCAGCAGAGCAGCTGTACCGCACCCTCTACGACTTCCAGCCCGACCATGTGCCGGGGCTTGTCAACCTGGGCACCATCCTGCTCTACCGCAATAAATGCGAAGAAGCCATCGAGTACCTCACCCGCGCGACACGTCTGGCACCGGAGCTGCCCATCACCTACTATCTGGCCGGCATTTCCTTCTACCGCATGGACCGCATGGAGGAGGCCGAGCGCATGTTCACCCGCACTATCGAGCTGGATCCCGGCAATGCCGAGGCATTCTTCTACCTGGCCAACATCGAAGCCATCAGCGGTCGCACGGATGACGCGCTGAAACACTTTGCCGCCGCCGTAAAGCTCAAGCCCGCCTTGAGCGATGCCCACTACAACATGTCGCGCCTTTATGCCGAATCCGGCCGCATACCTGATGCTGCCCGCGCATACGACCGCGCCATCCAAAGCGGCGCCGAGCCCGACCCCGAGTTCGAAAACTACCTGCGCAAGCACCCGGATAATGTGAAGAGCCCGGGCGCTGACCTCGTGGCCGAAATTGAGCCGGAAAGCGAAGCCGCACGCCTGCGCGCTAACGATAAAGAAGTGCAGCAGCTCATAAAGGACAATGCAGAGCCCGAGCCTGCCCCGGCAGAACCACAGGAGCAGCCGGAGCAGCAACCCGCAGAAGAGCAATCGCAACAGCCCGCGGCAACGCCCACACCCAATCTCCCGCCGCGCAATCCGAACTATACCCCCAATCAGCAGGCTCTCGCAGACGAAGTCGCACGCCTTCAATCCCTCGACATCAAGGAAGCCCCCACCCCCTCATCTGCCGGTAAAGGCCATGTAACAGATAGCAAGCGCTTCTCCACCGTGCGCGTGCGCACCAATGCCGGCGGCTACCGCCACCGTGTGAAGCTGCGCCTGAAGCGTCCCGAGCCCCGCCACATCCGCGCCCGAGGCGGTGAAATTCAACTGCTGAAGCCCAAAAAAGGCAAACGCGACAACAAAGACTGACCGCGCCATGTACATACAAGACCAGCTCCGAGAGATACGCAGCAACATAGCCGCTGCCGAACAACGGGCAGGACGCCCGGCGGGTAGTACCACCCTGCTGGCTGTCAGCAAAACCTTCCCGGTAAGCGATATCATGCACGCATACGCCGACGGGCAACGCCTCTTCGGCGAAAACCGCCTGCAGGAAGCCCTGACAAAAATACCCGCCATGCCGGCAGACTGCGAGTGGCACATCATCGGGCCGCTCCAGCGCAACAAGGTGCGCAAAGCTCTCGAAGCCGGTGTAACTCTCCTGCAAGCCGTCGACAGCCGCAAGCTGGCAGAAGCCATCAGCCGCATTGCCGGCGAGCTGGGCATCACTGCCCGCATTCTGCTGGAGGTCAATGTAGACGGCGAGGAAAGCAAGCACGGCTTCACCCCGAGCGAACTACAGGAGGAATGGGATGCGCTGGCCGCCCTGCCGCACCTCGACATACGTGGGCTCATGTGCATACCGGCTCCCACAGAGACACCGGAGGGAGCTCGCCCGGCGTTTGCCACCCTGCGCCGCCTGGCCGACGCCCTGCGCACACGCGGCCCCCTGCCGCTGCCGGAGCTTTCCATGGGCATGAGCCATGACTACGCTGTAGCGGTGGAAGAAGGCGCCACCATCGTGCGCGTCGGCTCCGCCATCTTCGGCAAGCGAGATTATTCTCACTGAGAGCCATGACAGCCCAACTACCCCCACTTTGGCGCATGCGTTTCACCGAGCTTTACCCGGGAGCGCTGCAAGACACCAACCACCGCATCATTAAGTTCGAACTGCGAGAAAACGCGGGAATGGATGGCGAGGGAGTCGTGGATATTTCCTATTCCCACACATTCATCAGGGTTCACCTGAGCGGGCAGGAACTCACCGCCACCACCCAGACCGGAATGAATACGGGAGGGATGGAAATCAAGCTCAACGGGCGCCTGATCGGCAGGCAGGATTCGCTCGGGCGCGTCAGTGTCTGCGACGCCGACAAAAGCACCCTCACCCCCATGCCGGACAGCCGCGAGCGCCGCTTTCTATGGGCTCGCGTGCATGGGCTGGGCTTTCTGCAATCCCTGCGCTACGCCGACCACGACTACAGCCTGCTGGTAGCAGATGACGCCGTGCTGGCCTCCTTTGCCGGCAATCCCTTCAACGGCGCGCCGCTCCTCACTGCATCGGATGCGGAAATGATGCGCGACTGGAGCGCCGAAAAACAATGGTGCGCCTTTACCCTCTGCCTGCAACGGCTTGGTCGCTACCGCCTGGAGCAGAACCGAGACCCGCAAATGGAAGGCCGCCCTATCCCCGATATCCCCTCCTGTGCCCTGCTCGCGGCAGCGCACCCGGCCACCATCAGTATTTCCCCACGCGACTGGCATCGCACCCCCTCCTTGTGGGACAAGGTACTGGAACGCTCTACCCGCTGGTCGCAGTGCTTCCTCATCCCCCTCATTCCCTGCGCTCTGGCCTATTCCCATACCCTCTATAACTTCCTGGGGCTTATCACCATCAGCCTTCTGCTTGCCTGGGCTCACTACGGCCTCAGCCCTGAGCGCAGCAAATCGCCGGTGCACTTTCCCCTGCGCGGAAACTGACCTATCGATTCATTTTGAAATCAGCACTGCTTTTTTTGCTTGCTTCGCATGGCAGGTAGTGGTAAATTCAGTGAGTAAAATTGCAAAAATATCATGAAGTATCAGACTCTTTCTCTTGCTCTGGCTGCCATCGTGGCACTTACCCCTGCATTTGCCCAGTCCTCCCGCGGCGCACGCGCTGCCCGTGGTGCTCGCGGCGCAGCTACTGCTCCGGCTGAGGCAGAAGCCCCCAAGTCCGGCGTTCGTTTCGTTATCTGCTCCGCCACCGGCGGCAAGTTGCCCAGCCCGCTCTTCTACTCCGCCGGCAAGGACAAAGCCGGTAAGCCCACCTTCAAGAAAGTCACCATCTCCGGGCGCCTCCCCTCCAACCGTATCAAGCCCGAAGGCGGCATCATCAACTTCTACGATAAAGACCCGGCTCCCGCCCCCTCTGCCGAAGGCGGCAAGAAACCCGCAGCCGCCACGACAGAGCTGCCCAAGCCCGCCATGGTCATTCAGGTGCCGCAGAATGCCGGCAGCAAGAGCCTGTGCATCGTTATCCCCGGCAGCACCCCGGCCAACGCTAAGACCTTCTTCATCGATGAAGCTGACTTCCCCACCAAGGGTGTGCACCTCATCAACCTCTCCCCCACCCCCGTCACCGTTTACACCAGCAAGAGCGGCGACCTCACCGGAGTGAAGGGTGAAAAGGTAGGCCCCTACCACCGCAACAAGGGCATCAACTCCGATAACTCCTGGCACTACACTCGCGGTGAAAACGGCGACCAAGTTTCCTTCCGCATCACCACCAAGCAGACTAAGGAGGACAAGAAGAGCGGCAAAAAGACCACGATTGAAGCCAACGTGCGCATGGGCAAGTTCCTCGTATCGGACCGCCAGTCGCAGATTAACGTCATAGTGAAGGACCCCAAGCGTGATGCTCTCAAGCTCATCAGCATCCAGATGACAAACGACTAACATCGGCTTATTCACTTACTACCTTCTCACCACCGATTATGCCTCAGCAACGAATGACGGAAGGCCCGCTGGCAGAGCGCATCGCCCGCATCGGCGACCAGTTTGCCATCAGCGGCGAGTTCCAGTACGGCGAAGAGCTGTGCAACGGTCACATCAACACGACGTACCGCGCCTGTTACCTGACGGAAGACGGTGTGCAGGAACGCTACATTTTGCAGCGCATCAATGACTACGTGTTCAAAGACCCGGTCATGGTGATGAAAAATGTGGAGAAAGTCACCCGCCACATTCGCTGGAAGACTATGCGCCGCAGCCGAAACACTGCGGGGCAGCCGCTCACGCTCTACCCGGCTCGCGGCGGTCGCAATTACATCGACCTGCCGGAGGAGGGAGGCATGTGGCGCTGCTACAACAATATCGAAGGCACCCATACTTATGATGTGGTGGAAAACACCCGCCAGGCCTACCAGGCCGGCAATGCCTTCGGGGCATTCCAGGAGCTCATCTCCGACATGAACCCGGAGGACATCAGACCCTCGATTCCCGACTTCCACCACACCCCCAAGCGCTACGAAGCCCTGCTGCGCAGCGCCGAGGCGGATGCCGTAGGGCGTGTTGCCGAATGCGAGGCAGAGCTGGCCATGCTCAAAACATGGTCGCCCATGTTCAGTCGCTTGATTAACATGCAGGAAGCAGGCGAGCTGCCCACCCGTATCACCCACAACGACACGAAAATCAACAACGTCATGCTCGATGAGGAGACGGACGAAGCCGTATGCGTCATCGACCTCGATACCGTGATGCCCGGGCTGGCGCTCTACGACTTCGGCGACATGGTACGCACAGCCACCTGCACCGCCAGTGAGGACGAGGAAGACCTTTCGCGCGTTGTGATGCAGATGCCGTTCTTCGAATCTCTGGCAGAGGGCTATCTGGATGCCGCTCACAGCTTCCTGACGAAGAACGAAATCGAACAGCTTGCCTTTGCCGGTTGGCTGATTACGGCAGAAATCGGCATGCGCTTCCTCACGGACTATCTGGACGGCGACAAATACTTCCGCATTGAAAAACCGAACCACAACCTCATCCGTGCCCGCAACCAGTTCGCCCTGGCTCGCAGCATCCAGAGCAATCTTCCCCGCATGGAGAAGTTCATTCGCAGGCTGATGAAATCCTACAATCGCCATAAGTAACCTTCGTTCTTCTCCGCCATGCTGAAACGACTCGGTTCCGTTTTCATGCTCGGGCTGGCCATGATTGTGGCCGGCCCTGCACGGCTTCTGGCAGCCACTCAAATGGAGGAGCTCCAAAAAAGAGTCACCAATACCTCACCATCCGGGGATGACGGTCTTCTGTTCCACACAGCTGACAGCAATGTGCTGGTATTGGCTGACAACGACGGCAACATCGGCGCCATCCTCATCTGTGGCAAAGGCAAGAACGACAAGGTAAAAGAGCTGACGGACAAACTAATCAGCCTGGTAAACTCTAAGGAACGCCCCGATGTTCGCTACGGCCGGGATGAATCAACGGCTCTCGTCCTCTACACCGAAACGGCTAAACAAATGGCCGACACGGAAAAGGAAATTGCCTACGTACCGCGTCTTACCGCCGTCTACAACATCTGCACACGCAACAGCACAGACTGGCGCCCCTACCGCTGGCATGGCGGCGGTGTCACCTTCCGTTTATACAAAGGCGGCCGCCAGCTGGCAGCGGAAGTGGTGCTCGACCTGACGGAAGAAAGCGTCCCCTACGGCGAAATCCGCATCAAGCCGCGCTTCGAAGAGATTCGAGCAGTAGACCTTGCGGCGCATGATTACGGAGTGCCCGACAACAAGCAGCACCTGCGCAGGCTCTCCGACCAGCTCGGCGATGCCAAGCCGCTTTCCTCAAACTCCGACAACGACACCCATGTGAGCGTACGCTTCGATGTGTACTGCATCGGCCACGCGAAGCGCCACAACGCAGCCCACCTGACGCGCCGCGACAGCCACGGCAACAAGGAAGCTAAGAGCGAAGTCTATGTGTTCCCCCGGTTTGAGTTCCCCGAAAAAGAGGCAACCCTGAAGGAACCGGGCGCGATTGACGAGACAATCGCGGCAAACTTGCGCGGCACAACCCAAGGCGGCTTCACCCTGCCTCAGCTTCATTCCGCACTGCCAAACGGCGCACCGACAGGCAAGCACCTGATATCCTGGAAAACTCAGGATTGCGGTATCATGGCACTGGCGGAAAAGAAAGACGAGCTTGGCTTAATCATCGTGCATCCGTCCAACAATACAGCCCGGGATTCCGGCCAAGTCCTAAAAACAGCCCAAAGTCTCCAGAAAGCGTTTTGCAGCAGAAAACACAATCCGGCTATTTTCGACGCCGATGAGGGCAAGGGTAGTCTGCTCATGTACCCCGGCACCGTCGCTGACACATTCCTGGTCGGAGAGGACCTCCCCACGGTAGTGCGCACACTCTTTGCCAAGGGACGCCGCTGCACCGACTTCGCCCTGCACCTCCCGCACCTCAAGCTCACCTTCGATGCCGGCTTAAATGAAAAGCTGACCTTCATCCTGGATCTCAGCTCCCCGCGTGCGGACAAAATCCACGTTTTGCCGTCCGATTTCACCCCGCGGCTGGAGAAGCTGATATGCTCCATGCTCAATCTGAAAAATCCCACAACGCTTTCTGCAAAAGACCAGGTTAAAATAAACGAAGCCATGAATGGCAAGGTCATGTATGCCGAGCGTGGCCCCAACATCTTCCTGTCCATCGGCAACAAATCCCGATATTTTACCGCTGGCAAGCTCCGCCATGTCAAGGAATCCAACGGATTTTCCCCTCGCACGTACCCCAAATTCGCCGACCTCAAGCTCCCCTCGCGGGAAACTGACCTCCCCGGCCATCATATTGACCCGGACACCACACCACACCAAGACAACGAAACGCAGAGCGATAGCACTGAGCGTAAGCCCTATACACCGAAGCAAGCGCGCGATGCCTATATAGATTACCTCAACAAAATCTGAGTGAGCACGGTAACTGCAACACTACGGTATTGCATGAATCTATATTTTATGCTACACTCGAGCGGCTCACATGACGAATCCTCCCACCATAGAAGGTAGCGGCAATATCCCCGCGAGTCCCACGCTGGTCATCCCCAACCGGGTTGACCTGCCGGCACTGCGTGCCCTGGAGGAAGCCCTTGGCGGCCGCAGCCGCATCACCTGGATGGTGGAAAACACCCTGCGTCCCATCCCGGAAGTGATGCTGTACCTCTCCCAGCCCGGGACATCGGGTTTTCTGTGCGCCATCGACCGCTCGAGCCGTGAAGATTTGATTAACATGGTGCGAGAGCGCCTGTTGCAAGGGCGCTATGTTGTGTTGCTGTGCGGGCGTCCGGGGCAGCAACCGGCCACCATCTGCGACGTACCGGGTAAGCTGCTGAGTTTTGCCGACGACAGCAAGCTCTCCGCCCTGCCTGTCTATGTGGGCATGTACAACAACTCGCTCGTACGCGGCATCACCACCACAGCCCCCTGGGACAGAGAAGTGGTGCAGTTCATGCCTGAGGTAAAGCCCGGCCCCAATCTGGGAGCGGCCGTGCGCAGCGCGTGGATGGAGGCCGAAGCGGAACAACTGGCAGCCCACCCCGCCCTGCAAGGCACCCTGCCGGAAGCGCTGCTCGCCGCTCTGTCGGAAAATCCCGGTGCAATGATTATAGACGGAGTGGATGACAGCCAGCTCACCTACCGCCGCTTGCTTTCCTACGCGCTCGTCCTCTGCGACAAGCTGCGTAGCAATATCACCAACAAGCGACTCGGCATCATCCTGCCCCCCGGCAAGCTCGCCACTATAGCCAATCTTGCCTGTATTCTGGCCGGCATCACGCCCGTCAATATCAACTACGATATCACGGCACCCACCTTCCGCTACCAGGCCGAACAATCCGGTATCAACCGTTTCATTACCGAGGCTCGCTTCATCCACAAGCAGCAGCAATTCCCCTGGCCCAGCCAGCGCGACCTCATCTACATTGACCGCGAGCTCACGGAAATCAGCAATACCTCGCTGCGCCTGCGCGAACTCGCCATCCGTTTCGACAAAGCCGAGCTCTACACCCGCCACCTGCACCGCCATGCCCCCCGCCCGGCGGACGAAGCCATGCTCTTCTTCAGCAGCGCCACCGGCGGCACCACCAAGGGTGTACCCATGAGCCACACGGCCATCCTCACCGCCATCATGCAAATGAGTAGCCGGCTGGAGGTAAGCCGCGGGCAGCGTGTGCTGAGTGCCCTGCCGCTCAGCCAGCCCATGGGCATGCTCTGCGGCATGCTGATGCCCCTACTGCAAGGCATGGATATGGTGACATACCCGGACACCCGCGCCCCGCGCCGCCTGTGCGAGCTGGCACACAACTACAGCACCGTGCTTACGGCCTTCACCCCGGCGCAGACTGCCGAGCTGCTCGATGCCGGCAAGCCCGAGCATTTTGCCACGCTGCGCTACTTCCTCGTCACCGGCGAGAAACTGCCCACGGGGCTGGCTCACCGCGCCATCAATGAGTACAAGCTCATGTTGCAGGAGTGCTACAGCCTGACCGAAGCCGCAGCGCCCGTAGCCATCTGCGCCCCGCCCCCGGCTCCGGCACCCGGCACACCCCACATCATCCCCGCCGGCTATGCGGGCTGCGTCGGAGCTCCTTTGCCCGGCATCGCCGTGCGCATCAGCGACCTCAACAGGCCGGAAAAGACACTTCCCTCCACAGCCACCGGGCTCATCTGGCTCAAGGGCAACACCGTGCTGAGCCGCTACCTGAAGGACAAGCCTGAATCCACCACCTGCATGCGCGGCAACTGGTTCTGCACCGGCGATGTAGGCAAGCTGGATGCCGATGGCCTGCTGACCATCTGCGGCCGCAAGTCGCGTTTCAGTAAGATTGGCGATGACCTCGTGCCCCACATCGCCGCCGAGGAAGCACTGGCTCGTGTGCTCGGCGCCCCCGAGGGCGACGGCAACCGCCGCCTGGCTATCGTCGGTGCGCCGAATCCGCGCGGCGGCGGCGAAATCCTCGTGTTGCTCTCCACCCTGCACAAAACGGTGGTACCGCAGGATCTCATCACGGCACGCTACGCCCTGCTCAATGCACGGTACCCCGCCAGCTGGGCGCCGGATCGCATCATCCCTGTCAATGCCATACCGCAGCTGCCCAACGGCAAACTGGATTACCCCGTGTGTTTCCGCGGCGTATGCAGCTACCTCGGTATCGACCCCTCCCAAATACCCCTTAACTGAGTTACCCGCCACCTGATTTTTCCTCGCCATGTCCACCACAACCATCGTAGCCAACCCGATTATTGCCCCCGAACCCGGGAAGGGCTTTCTGGATATGGATGACATCATCAACCAGATTATGGAGGGCAGCAGCGAGCCCCCCACCTCCGTTCCGACCACGATTCCCGGCGTGCCGGCTCCCAAGGAACTGCCGGAAAACTACATGATGAAGAACTACCGGCTGATTCGCCACCTGGGTGAAGGCGGGTTCGGCGTGACGTACCTGGCCGAGGATGTGCTGCTCAACCGCCTGGTCGTGCTCAAGGAGAGCTTCCCGCACACCCTGTGCGAGCGCCAGGCCGGCACCCTCGATGTCGTGGCACAGCTCGATGCCGACCCGGAAGACTGCCGCAGCGCTATGACGAACTTCCTGCGCGAGGTGCGCTTGCTGGCCAAGCTCGACCACCCCAATATCGTCAAAATCTACACGTTCTTCGAAAAACACCAGACGGCCTATTACGTCACGGAATACATCGACGGCAAGAGCCTGGCTGATGTGGTGACAGACTACATCCGCCACCTCAACCATCTGCCGCAGGACGACCTCTACTCGCTCATGGTGCGCGTGTTGGATGCCTTGGACTACCTGCACAACAACAACATCCTGCACCTCGACCTCAAGCCCGATAACATCCTGGTAACACGCGACGGCCGCCCCATCGTCATCGACATGGGAGCCGCACGCGAATGCAATGCCGATGCCTGCAACGGCGTTGTGGAATCCGTAGGCTTCAGCCCGCCCGAACAATGCGGCCCCGACGTGAAAAATCTGGGGCCGTGGACCGACCTGTACGCCTTCGGAGCCACGCTGTACTACCTGCTCACGCAGACCCCGCCGCCGGCAAGCGGGCAGCGTCTGCTCTACGACACCCTCGACCCGCTGGCCTCCATTCCCAAGCTCACGGCCATTTACCACCCGCAGCTCCTGGCCAGCATCGACAAAGCGCTCAGCCCCACCATTGAGCAGCGCTACCAGAATGTCAGCGAGTGGATGGAAGACCTCCGCCCCCACTGATTATACGGCACACAGCCAACAAAGCTTGCAAAAACAAGCACAACAGGGCATCATACTGCCATGAACGCCCTGCACATGATAACTTTCCGCTGCCGCAAAGACCTGTTTGCCCGCCTGGAGCGCTTCGCCAAGTCTCGCAACATCGACCGCACCTCAGCCCTCAAACTCGCCCTGCACTTCTACCTGAACCGCTGCGGCATTTAGCCCGCAGCCTGCCCGCCACCCGCAGCCACCCAGAACTGCCAGGCTATCAGCAGGCGCAGTATCAGCGCAAAGAGCATGCCCCAGGTCACCGCAACCGTCAGCTTCCCCTTGGCGGTCATCTTGCGGCTGCGCGCCAGCAGAAAGAAAGCCAGCGCCTGCACCACCACCGAAAGCACGAACGCCGTAGAACTGCTGCACCCGCTCGCGCGGAACAACACCGCAGGCGGCTCCAGAAACGCAAAGGCACAGGCAAGCAAATCCTGCACATTGCCATAGGCCCAGGCCACCACGCCGCTAGGCACCACCACGCACATGAAAAGCGTGATTTTGGCCACCTTGCTGTATCTCTCCTCCTGTGTCGGTATATACATAAGTTACCTCTCCATCATGCCCTATGCCCCCTGTGTTGTCAAGCACCAATCCCGCCCGCACCCCGCACATTGCAGGCACGGGCTCCCGCGCTGATGCAGAAAAACGCTTGCCAGGGCGGGTGATACAGGGTACAATGGCGCCAGCACACTATGTCCCTTTTCCGCCTTGTCACAGATTACAAACCCTCGGGCGACCAGGAGCAGGCTATCGGCAAGCTCCTCAAGTCGCTGCAGGCCGGCAACAAACACCAGTGCCTGCTGGGTGTGACGGGTAGCGGTAAGACCTTCACCATGGCCAACATCATCGCCGCGCAGAATCGACCGGTGCTCGTGCTCTCGCACAACAAAACGCTGGCAGCCCAGCTCTACTCCGAGCTCAAGAGCTTTTTCCCGCACAATGCCGTTGAGTACTTCGTCTCGTACTTCGACTACTACCAACCCGAGGCCTACATCGCCAGCACGGATACCTACATCGAAAAGGACAGCGCCATCAATGAAGAAATTGACCGCTTGTGCCTCAATGCCATGCGTTCCCTGCTCCTGCGACGGGATGTGATTGTGGTGGCGAGTGTGAGCTGCATCTACGGCCTGGGCTCGCCGGAGGACTACCGCGAGCTCACGCTATCCATCAGCGTGGGGCAGGAACTGGACCGCGACGCCATGCTGGCCTGCCTGACGGAGCTGCTGTTTGAGCGCAGCGATTTCGATTTTCGGCGCGGCACTTTCCGCGTGCGCGGCGATGTGGTGGAAATCTACCCGGCACAGAGCGATGGTGAGGCCATACGGGTCGAGTTCTTCGGCGAGGAGATTGACGCGATATCCCTCATCGATGCCACCACCGGGCGCACCCGGGAAAAGATGCAGAGCTACCTCTTCTTCCCGGTGAAGCAGTACGTTTCCTCGCCCGAGAAACGCCGCCCTGCCATCCTCTCCATCCGTAAAGAGCTGGCAGAACGTGTGGCCTGGTTCGAAAAACAGAACAAACTCATCGAAGCCCAGCGCCTGAAGATGCGTACGGATTACGACCTGGAGCTCATCAACGAAATCGGCTTCTGCAAGGGCATCGAGAACTATTCGCGCCACCTGGCCGGGCGTGCCCCCGGCTCCACCCCCTCCACCTTGCAGGACTATTTCCCGGCGGACCACCTCACCATCATCGATGAATCGCACGCCACCGTGCCGCAAATCGGCGGTATGTTCGAGGGCGACCGCTCCCGCAAACAAGTGCTCATCGACCACGGCTTCCGCTTACCCTCCGCGCTCGACAACCGCCCGCTGCGCTTCGATGAATTCATGGCGCGGCAGGCGCAACTGGTGTATGTGAGCGCTACCCCCGGCCCCTTCGAATACGTGAACTGCGTGCCCGGCAACCCCGGCTACATTCCCGTGCTCAAAGCCAAACGCGGCAACACCCATGCGCGTAGCGAAAAAGCCAGCCAAGCCATCACCCGCGCACCCGAGGACTTCCGTGGCGTCTTTTTCCACCGGCTGGATGAGTTACGCGTGCCGCCGCACCCATCTTCCGCCCCGGTGGAGCAATTCAACCCGCGAGGCCTAGGACAGCCGCTCATTGTGGAGCAGCTCATACGCCCCACAGGGTTGCTGGAGCCCAAAATCACCCTGCTGCCGCTGGAGGGGCAAATCGACAAAACAATTGAGCTCTGCCATGCCCGCGTCAGCGTGCGCGAGCGTGTTCTCGTCACTACCCTCACCAAACGCACCGCCGAGGATCTGACCGACTACCTGCGCAACATCGGGCTGCGCGTAGAATACATCCATGCCGATGTGGATGCCATTGAGCGCGTGGAAATACTGCGCAAGCTGCGCAGCGGCGCCGTCGATATCCTGGTGGGCATCAACCTGCTGCGAGAGGGGCTCGATCTGCCGGAGGTGTCGCTCGTCTGCATTCTGGATGCTGACAAGGAAGGCTTCCTGCGCAACGAAACAAGCCTGGTGCAGACAGCAGGCCGCGCCGCACGCCATGTGCACGGGGAATGCGTGCTCTTCTGCGATGTCGTCACCGACTCCATCCGCCGCCTGGTGGAGGAAAGCGACCGCCGCCGCGCCATTCAGCAGGCATACAATGAAGCCCACGGCATCATACCCCACACAGTAGCCCGAGCCGACCAGAGCACCCTGCGCCTCTACACCCCCGACGATGAGGAAGATGAGGGCACCGTGCTACAGGCCGCAGAGGAAGAAGAAACAGTGGCGGACACCATCCGCCGCCTGGAGAAAGAGATGAAAGAAGCCGCCGCACGGCTGGAGTTCGAGGTAGCCGCCGTGCTGCGCGACAAAATCAACCTGCTGCGCAAGGGGTGATGCTACGCAGCCTCCTCCCGGCGGCCGCGCCACAGGCAGCGCACGCTCCACACCGCGCAGCCGATACCGACAGCCATGGCGCCATACTGCACCCACACCGGGTAGGCGTACTCAGGCCACATGGCCATACACACGGCCAGTGCAAGCCCCCCGGCAAAGAGAATCAATAAGCCTGCTACCGCCCAAAAGCCGTGCCCATCCAGCAGGCGCCACCCATTGCCGCGCGCCAGATACAGCCCGCCCGGCAGCAGCACCGGCACCGCCAGCAGCCCCATCGCCAGCAAAAGTTTTACCACATGCATGCCTCGCCCGGAGACAGCGCGGGGGAAGTCCTGCCGTTGTTCGCGCACACACGCCCAACCATTGCACGGAATCCGCAGCACGCCGTGTTTCACCTTCCCGCGAGCCCACAGCGTCTTGCCCGAGGGGGCATACCACAAGCGCAGCTCCACATCCCCACTCTGCGGTTCTGTTGTCGGCTCATCCGGGTTGCGGTAACGCTCCGCCAGCACCGCGCTCGCCTCGTCGGGCAATACCCGCAGCATAGACTGCATACGCTCAGGCAGCCGAATACGCTCCGGCGACAGCGGATCGCACGGTAATTTGTACCGCATAATGCGCCAATCCATCTCTACCGCCATTTTATCCGTACTTTCGCCGGCGGCATCCATGCAGTAGACGCTACCCGCCGTCAGTCGAACACTCCCGGGCAGGCTCGACACATGCGGCCAAGAAAAAAAATCCAACGCCAGCGCCTTTTCCCGCACCCCCAGCTCGGGGATAGCCAGCTCGGCATCGGTGCAAAAACGCATGCACACCTCCACCGGCTTGCCCTCGCAGCGCCGCAATTCGGCCACGGTCGTCGCACGCTCGAACGGTGGCAGCTCGCGTGATGAACAGAGGATAAGCACCATGAGCACCACTACGCCCACGGCCAGCATGCCGCCCAGACAGAGCAACAGACCGAACCTCTCGATGCTACGGCTACCATATAACAATCCCATACCTATCTTGACACGCCCCTACTCCGGGTGTTCAATTATTTTTTGCGAGTGTAATAGCGCACATAGTCAATCTCGAACGTCGCGGGATAATCCTTCGGGTCGGCCTTCTCCGGCCAGGTACCCTGCCCGCCGATAGCGGTGTTCATGATGATGTAGCAGGGCGTCTTCAGCGGGTTATCACCGTTAGGATAGTTGGCATCCGCTATGTTCACGCGTCCCACCTCTTCATCATCTATCAGAATACGCATGACCTCATCATCCCACTCCAGCACGTAGGTGTGGAACTTCTTGCTGTAATCCTGAAAGCGGCGGGTGCGTATGACCTTATGCTCCACATTGCCACCATTGCGCCCCCAGCGGAAGATGGAGTAGCAAGTTTCCGGCTCCTGCGATATATGCTCCAGAATATCGATTTCCCCATTGGCCGGCCAGCCGTATTTATTTACATGCATGGTCCAGATAGCCGGCCACACACCCTTACCCTTGGGCACCCGGGCGCGGAACTCCAGGCGCCCCGGCGCTTCAAAATGCTTCACATTACGCGTCGTCACGGAGCCACTGGCAAAAGGCTGCGTCTTAATCTTCTCAAACCACTTATCCGAACCCTCCTTGTAGTTGATGTTCGGCGTTTTTTTCGCCCGAGAAGTGATGACAAGCTTGCCGTTCTTCACCTTCACGCTGTCCTTGGTGTATGCCTGCGATGCCCCGGGATTACGCACCACACCCAGCTCGTAGGCCCACTTTTTCGTATTGAGCTTCCTGCCATTGAACTCGTCACCCCAGGCATACACCCACCCCCCGGGCAACGTCTCCGGTGCCTTCTGCGGTTCAGCCTCCACCACCGGCAGCGCCAGTGCCAACAACGCAATGCTCATAAGCTTTTTCATGCCCCCCATTCTAGCCCATCTCTCCCACAAGGTCGAGTAAAAAAGCTGTTTCCTGCCCTAATTATTGTTCCATATAGATGATAATGGAACGAAACGTTTATTGGGACGCCTCGGTTTTCCGTCACCCCGCCAAGGCGGGGCTCTGTTCATTTTTTGTCTCGTACCCAGGGCGGCACTCGCTCACGCTCGTTTGCCCTGGGCTATGATTCTGTCGCCCTCTGACGAGGGCTTCTTAGTTCGGCAGCGCGGAGCGCTGCAAGATAGGTAAAATCCTGCGCCGCAGGCGCGGAATTCATAAGCCCCGCTGGGCGGGGCGAAAGTACAATAGCCCAGGGCAAGCCACGCAGTGGC
>JAUNRE010000116.1 GCA_030535795.1 Akkermansia sp. | reverse complement strand
ACCGCGGTTCTATGACTGAGAATCATATGTCCTAACCCCTAGACGATGGGGACTTTGATGTGCTGTTGCGTAGCAACGGGGGAATAATAGCAAAATCGCAGCGGATGTCAAGCGCTTTTTTGAAAAAAATTGAAAAAAGTTAAGAAAACTGCCGATAAGGCAGGATTGATGTTTGCAGAAGCGGTAAAAATCTGATAGGATGAGTGCATGTTTAACCGTGCGACGATATGTGCCGCAGTTGCCATTGCCATGGCCGGCGCGCAGTCAGATGACACCGTGGTGGAAACCACGCCTGCGCCAGCCACTCCGGCACCGGCATCTGCACCCTCGCGCCACTTGCACGCCGGTAGCGTATCGGAAATCAAGCCGAACGCCGGCGCCCGCCGCAGCGGGAGGCGCCTGCCGAAACAGGCTCTGGAGGAACTGGCAAAAGCCGATCCTATCGTACCGCCGGATGAAGATAAACACGTCGTCTCTCAATCGCGCATGTTTTCGGTGAGTGGCGGGGACGCCCTGCGCATGGGTGCCATAGCCACCAAGGCCGATGAAATACGCGGTGCCGTATGCCGCCTGATGGGTATCGACACAGACTGGAAATACGCCGTTTCCATACGCCTGATTGGCAAATCCACCGATCCGGCCGAACCGCATCCCATCCGCACCCGCATACGCATCATCGGCCAGGAACCCAACTTCCAGATACGCATATACCCGGGTGGCGGCATTGATGTAGAGCGTCTTACAAACGCCATCATCACCATGACCCTTTTTGAACGCGCGCTGAGCAACCAGCGTATCGATGCCCTGCCGGATAGTGTGAATGTGCCGCAGTGGCTCATTACCGGCGTGCAGCAGGCGGTGCTGTGGCGCAGCGGCAAGGGCGACCGCCGCCTCTACCGCAGCCTGTTTGAACGCGGCGAAATGCTCTCCCCCGAGGAAATCATTGCCACGGAACGCCCGGACAAACTCGACGCCGCCTCGCGCCAGGTCTACGAGGTATCCTGCGGCGTGCTGATTATGGCACTTGTGCACCGCGAAGGCGGGCCGGCGCAGCTGCGCGAGCTGATTACCGAGTCCGCCATGGCCGAAGGAAGCCCGACCGATATCATCACAGCTCACTTCCACGAGCTGGGGGTAAACAGCGGCCTGCTGCACAAGTGGTGGGTGCTGGAACTGGCTCATCTTTCCGAAGCCCCGGCCACCGAAATGCTCACCCCCATGGAGAGCGAAAACCAGCTGGTCGAGGCTCTGACCATTCTCTGGTACGACCCCGAAACACTCACGCCCCACCCGGTCAGTGCGGACAATGCCTTTGCCCTGACAGAAGTGCCGGAATGGAAAACGAAGATTCGCCCCTGCGTGGACCGGCTGATGGAGCTGAATCTGAGGTGCTTTCCGGGTTACCGCGCCATCATTCTGGAATACTGCCGCGCGCTCAATGAATTGATGAGCGGCACCACCCCCGACAAAGTGCAGGAGATTCTGCTACCGTTGCGCGAACTGCGCGAAGCCTACGTCAAGACTTCCCTGCGGGCTCGCGATTACTTGGACTGGTACGAAATTACGCACTTAGGCGAAAACAGCCACCGTGCCGGCTTCACTACTTACCTCGAAACCATGCAGATACTGCGCCGGGAAAAACCCGGCCCCGATACACACATCAGCCGCTACCTCGAGGACATCGAAACACTCTTCGGTCTCAAGTCCGGTGAAGACCTGCCGGAGCACCTGCGCAAACAGGCGCGCGAGGCTCGCAAACTCAAGCAGGAGAAAGGAGAGCAACCGTGAGAACCAAACAGGTGTTTACCCTGCCGCCCGCTCCCGACATGAGCGCCGAAGCGGCTGCCTATGCCGAAGGCCGCACCCGCGTCTGCGGCATCGATGAAGCCGGACGCGGTCCGCTGGCCGGCCCGGTAGTGGCGGCCGCGGTCGTACTCCCCCCGGGCTATGAACTGCCCGGGCTCAACGACTCCAAAAAACTGACAGCCCGCCGACGGGAGGCTCTGTATGAGCACCTCATGGCGGATGAAAGCGTGCTCAAATGTGTCGCCACTGCTACGGTAGCGGAAATTGATGAACTCAACATCCTGCGCGCTACGCATCTGGCCATGGCGCGCGCGGCACAGGGCTTGCCGCAACCGGTGGATTTCTGCCTGATAGACGGCCTGGCTGTACCGGGGTTCCCCCTGCCCTCGGCCAACCTGGTGAAAGGTGATGCCCGCAGCCTGAGCATCGCAGCAGCCAGTGTGCTGGCAAAGGTAACTCGCGACCGCTACATGGCACAGCTCGCTGAGCAATACCCGCAATACGGATTTGACCGCCACGCAGGATACGGCACGAAAGCTCACCTGCAGGCCATTCAACAATATGGAATTACGCCACACCATCGCCGCTCGTTTGCACCTGTTGCACAGATGGAACTGCCCCTGGGCCTCTGACGCCCCGCCCTCCCGCGCCTACCTGGGCGAGTATGGCGAGCTGGCGGCGGCCTCCTATCTGCGCGCACACGGGCTCAAGGTGCTCTACCGCAATTTCCGCTATGGCAGCAGCGGCGAAATCGACATCATGTGCCGTGAAGGTGACACCCTAGTGGCTTGTGAGGTAAAGAGCACAGCATCCTCGGCCGGCGGCGCACCCATGCGTATGGTGGACTACGCCAAGCGCGAGCTCCTGCGGCGCGGTATGCGAAACTGGCTTTATCTGCTCGGGCGGGACGACATCCCCACTCGATTCGATATCGTCGAGGTGTTCCTCAACGGCGACCAAAAACCCTCGATTCGCCACCACCGCAATGCCTTCGGCATGCACGAGGGTAGAAGACACCGCTCATAATACCACCCCTTTCCCACATGAAAACACTCCCCATCCTCACCCACTGTTTTATCGCTCTGCTACTATGCAGCTGCGCCGGTACCAACTTCGGAAATATGTGCTTTGGCCCGAACCGCGTTCAGGTACTGGGGGCTCCCCATACAGAAAAAAAGACAGGGCGCCCATACGCCGAGGTCTATACCTACAAGGTAGATGAACCTTGGTATACCGTATTCGCCGGCTCCGCCGGTATGACCCGCCGTATTACCCTCACGCGCGACAATAATGCCGTTACCGCAAAACATTATCTCACGCCCGAAGAACGAAAAATACTCGGCAAAAAAATCATACCGTACAGCCTGTTCCGGAGCCTCCCCTCCTACGCAAAATATCAGCCGCAGCGTCAACATCTCACCTTGGGGTGCGTCCCATGTCACCCGCTGAACTCCCGGTATTTGCTCTGGTGCCAAGCAGGAAACGGCAATAAAACACAATTTTTGCCCACTCCGCAGACCATTACTCTGCACGCTTCAGCCGACCGGATGCTCAATGGCAAGCAAACGTGGGATTACGTCGATAGAATCGGCACCATTGCGTTGAGCTGTACCCCCATCAGCGCCGTCCTGTTAACCTACGAGTATCTGCGTCCTGAATGAGATTATAAAAACTACACAACCCACTTAATGTCTGCATATTGTCGTGCAGACATTTTATTTTAGCTTTCTTTATAGTAAAGCGCTCTTTATTTTTATTTAACTTTTTCTGACTTTTTCAGCCCCAATTTGCCTCAAAAACGCTAATTTTGACAACAAATCTTACAGCACAACAATACTCCAAGGGAACAGTCAACGGTCATTATGAAAGGAGACGTCAAGCAATAATACCCCCTTTTCTATCTCCAATGTGCTGTAAAATGGCAATTTTTACAAAATTCTGCCCTTGAACACTCCAAAATTCAAAAAAACTCTCCGGCGTGAGAATTGGTTTTCCGCGTAGAAGATATCGTCACGAATCGCCGAGGCGCAAAATACTCCTACCACAAAAAGAGGAATAAAAATCAACTTTTCTTAATCTTTTTTATACTGCGCCCGTCTTATTCCTATAGAACCATGGGTGTTTAAACTTCGATTTTTTCGAGAAGTAAAATAATCCCCATATCGACAACGAAAACACACTTTACTACTCCCATCGGCGACATACTATATTTATGCCCATTATTTATTTTGCGTCTTTTCAAGCTGCACCTACGTATATATTGATATTTTCCGAAATTGTTTATCATATATTTTCTCGCACAGTTTGAATTCGATTACAACATCCCCCGACACACAAATCATACGTCCCGGCTCCACTGGATGGGCTGGGTAACTGAGCCCGAGGCGGTCACTTGCCCGAAGGGCGTGTAGGTGTAGGAGGTGGAGATAACGCCGGTGGAGCGTAACGCTGCCGTTGACCGTGACCTTTTTGAAGGCGCGGCGTCCCATCGAATCGTAGGCGCATTCAACCACTGTGCTGCTGTCGGCGTTTGTGAAGCTCACGGGGCGATTCTCCGCATTATACACAACGCTCCGGCTACCTGTGGAGGTCTTGATGAGCGTCTGATTACCATCGGCATCGAACTGCGGCTCGAAAGCGGGGGCACCATTCAGACTGATGGAGGTGTACTGATTGAGCGCATTCGCATCGTAGATTGTGGCGTTGAAATCCTCCAGCGTGAACATTCTGTTACCGATGTTATCATAATCGAACTCGACGGAATAGTGTTACAAATACCTTACCCTGGTATTTTCTGCTCGACTTTGCTTCGAAAAACGGATACAGTTGCAGGTGGGTTGAGGTTACAGACCTACTCACTCCCCGACCATCACTAAGCCCGCATACAGAAAAATAACCCAAAGCCAACATGAACACACATAGTCAGTTATTTCCCCTCTCTACGCCCTGAAAGCGAGAAAACTTAAAAAAACAAGACATTTCTCTTAATACATAGCTATGAATATTGTCACAATTACAAAGCTTAAAAATGCTGCTCATCTTGTTTTTTTGGCCGGGAATTTTGTGCTTCTCTTATACAGCCTCACACATCATCAAAGTTCCTATCCTACGCCCGATTCAGTCGTCTGTTATGAATTTCCTACGGTTACGGGCAAACGCTATCACGTCAAATTCAATGACTGGAAAACGAGCCGCCCTCACCATTGGTATAATAACACCCATGTGACTGATTCACTTTTTGACGAGCACCTAAACTTAAATAAACAATTAAGCTCCAGCATTCCTACATTGTATTTACCCACCTGTATCACCAGCTGTACGGATGTCTATCAGTTTTGGGACGGTTCAATGAATCCATCTTGTCCTTCACATGGGGATCTTTTTGTGTTTAAGAACACAAAAAGTGCCAACAATAAAATTATCTACATGGCATTTGACGTAATTCTCGGTAAGAACTACATGGAAGAACCGATGTTTATTCAATGCGAGGAAATCTATATCATTCGCCTGAAAGATAATCACCTGGCTGATATTATCAATCTGAAGAGAATCCCCTCCTACTATAATGATCTCGATGATCAGTATTTTAATCGTCCCGCTATATGCCGGGATTTACAAATGAACGTCTTTTTCGATGTCCCGTACCGGGCTACTTCTTTCCATCGGTCAGTTAATCATCAACTTCCTGTGGAAGAGAGGCTTCCCAACTTCGGAGGTAAGTATTTTCGTGTATGGGCAAACCCACTGATAGCAGATAGCCACGAATTACGGATTGCCATCACTAGAGCGACTATGCAATTTCGGATTGATTATGCCTATCATGCTCATATCATCAGAAACGGACGATGTTTGATTGAGGCTAAATATAACTACTCTGATGATATCGACAACGGCCTCAGCAAGATATGGTATTTACCGGAAAG
>JAUNRE010000003.1 GCA_030535795.1 Akkermansia sp. | reverse complement strand
TTGACACCGAGATGGCCTCGCTCTCCAAGCCCTCCCGCTCCCTGTCGAACGCCTGCACTCGCACAAAGAGCGATGTGGAGCGCAAGCTTGCCGAGCTCGACAAGCTCGCCATCGAAGTAGCTGACCTTCAGGCCAAATTCAACCAGGTATCCGGAGGCGACTATGTCTTCAAGCACGTTTCCAACGATGACCGCGACAAGTATGTGCGCGACGGCAAAGCTGCCCACAAGGCCATGGTGATTGACGTGAAGGAATACAAGAACGCCCGCAAGGTGGGCGGTCTGGACAAGTTCGAAATTCTGCGTGACCGCTACCAGGGCATTCCTGAGTACAAGGAAGCTTACAAGTGGTATATGACGACGCTGAAAGACCTGCAGAGACGCTGGAGCAACCTGCTGGCGCGTGAAGAAAAGAAGCGCGCCAGGCTCAACAGCGCTAAGAAGGCCGATATGCTGAGCAAAGACCAAAAAGCATACGACAAACTTGAAGCCCATTTCGAAGCCAATGGTGAGCAGATTGCCAAGGTGTGGTACAACCCCGACACTCGCAACCTCGTCATGCTCAAAGCGGCCAACACCAAGGTAAAAGACGCCCTGCGCCGCAATGAGAAAGGCCTGAGCGATGAAGCCATCGGCACGGTTCCTGAGCTGCTCAACACCTTCTGGGCAAGCATGGACAAGGCTCGAGAGCTCATGATTGCCGGCGATATGGAAGGCGCAGAAGCCGAGCTCAAGGAAGACGCCACCTACCAGAAGCTGCTGCGTCTGAACCGCCAGCTGCTGCCCGAAGAGTACAAGACCCCGCTCCGCGAGCAGCGCCAGGATCTCGAGCGCGAAATCAAGCGCCGCGCCCGCGAGCGAGTCTCCCTGCAAAACAAGCTCAAGAACTGCATCAACAAACTGGAGCGCGCCACCTCGGCCTCCGAGGCTCAGCTCAATAACCTTCTCGAAAAAATCGACAAGGAAAAGGAAGTTGACACACAGGCCAGCACTGTGGAAATCGATGAGCAAAAGCCCTCGCCTGTCACCAAAAAGTAACCCCTTAACAGGCCGGGCTTAACCATAGCCCGGCCTGCACTGTATCACCCGAAATGAGATTCCACCCGCTTGCAGCCGCACTGGCAGCGCTAGTGCCCGCATTGGCACAGGCTGCTATACCAGCAGATATCGACAATGCCTTTGCCCGCTACACGCAAATGCCCCACGAGCTGCTGCCCATACTCCGCAAAGCACAGGACAAGGAAAGCGCCAACGCGGCAGCGACTGAGCTCAACGCCGTATTGCCCAAGTTGTACGAACTGCGCTCGGAGCTCACGAAAATCAGCTCCCTGAAACCGGAGGTAAGCGCAGAATTAGTGCGCAAATACTCGATGACGATGCGCCGGAACTGGGGTAAAGTATACGAAGAAATCTTCCGACTGCAGAAGCAGCGTTGCTATGATTCGCTGGCATTCTTCAAGCAGTTTCAGGTATTATGCATGATGCTCGACCAATGAAAAACACCGCATTATCCCTTGCTCTCATACTCTGCCCGCTTGCCGCAGCACAGCAGGCCGCCCCATTGCCGGAAAACGTGCAGCCGGCAGATATTCTGCCCGCGCAACCCACCACCACACCCGTTGCGCCCCCCGCGGAAGTGACGCCTCCGACTACTGAGGCCGAGGAAGAAGCGCCGACGCTTCCACCGGGAGAAGCCCGCATTCGCGCCGGCATCGTCCTGCTGGGCATGCTGCATGACACCTTGGCTAAGATACAGGACACCGACTCGGCAGAACTGGCCGTGCCCGCTATCATGAAGTTAGCGCGCGAGCTCCAGTCCTGGGGGCAAGGGTTCACCGCACTGCCGCCGCTGGATGAAGCTACGCAAAGCGAATACGAAAAGCGCTATCTGCCCATTGTCAACAAAATCAATGAGCGCATCCGACTGCAGGCCGAACGCATCGCCGCTGCCGAATTTTATGGCTCGGAGAACCTGCCCGCTGCGCTCGTTCGCCTCGTCAACTCCGTACAATAATATCTGCATGAAGCGTCTCCCTCTCATCATCGCAGCGTTATCAGCCTGCATTCCTGCATCAGCCTCAGCTCCGTCAGCAGACATCAAGGCCACCATGAACCTGAGCTCCGGAAGTCGCATGCTGGTGCTGCCGCGTGAAAAGAATTGCCACATTCTCACCGGCAAAGCGCCGGAGGGTGCAGGAGCACCTTTCCGCATCCTCAACGGCACAGAGATATTGTGGGAAGGTAAAGCAGGCGAAACCTTCGAGGTAAAAATCGGCACGAAAAACGCCTACCTGCTGAGCAGCACGGCCGACAACCTCAGCTGGAAAATGTTGCAATGGAAAGGCAACAGCGACAGCGATAAGGAAACAACGAGCTGCAACATCGCCGCCGAGACGCTACCCGACAACAAACAGGACGCAGGCCCTGAGCTCCGCCGCATTCTCAGCCGGGCAGCCCATTCCGACGCGAACAAGTGCAGTATCACCATCCCCAAGGGCGAATACCACTTCTACCCCGAGGGAGCACTGCCCATGAGCTTTTACATCTCCAACCACGACCAGCAGGACATACAGCCTGTAGGCATCCCCCTTGTCGGGCAGGAGCAGCTGAGCATCGACGGCAACGGCTCCACCTTTGTCTTTCACGGGCGCATGCAACCCATCCTGCTGATGGACAGCGACCGTGTGGCACTCAACAACATCACCATCCGCCACGACAATCCCTATTACAATGAAGGTAAGATTGTTGAGATAAAAGATGGCACCACCACACTGGAATACGCCCCGCAATTCCGCTGGGAAGTAAAAAACGGGTGCTACTACCTGACCGGAGACGGAGCCGCCAAAGCCCCCAATGCCGTGTTGGCATTCCAACCGGATGGCCAAATGGTACCCACCGGCAGGGGCGGGGATATAGCATGGTCACCCCGATGCGAGCAAGTGGCGTCCAACCGCGTCAAGTTCTTTACCGATGCAGCAAAACACGGACTGAAAGAAGGGCATATCCTTGTGCAGCGTCACTACGGACGCCCCCACCCTGCCATGGTGCTGTACCGCGCCAACGGCATCACGCTCAACAAGGTTGTGTTCCAAGACAGCCAGGGAATGGCACTGGTAGCCCAACGCAGCCGCGACATCACCATTAACGGCGGCGGCTGCATCTGCGCGCCGGGGCGTGTGTACACCGTTTCGGCAGATGCCACCCACTTCTCCAACTGTGCCGGCACCATCACCGTCAACGGAGCTCTCTACGAAGGCATGATGGACGATGCCATCAATGTACATTCCACCTGTCTGGGCATTGCCAAGGTCATCAATGAGCGCGAAATCATCGCGCGCTACATGCACCCCCAAGCAGTCGGCTTCGAAGTATTCCTCCCCGGGGAGAAGGTGCAGTTCATCCGAGGTAAGACACTTGAGAATCATCCGCAGCTCGGCACAGTCGAGACGGCACAAAAACTGGATGAAAACAACCTCCGGCTAACCCTCTCTGCCCCCCTGCCCGAAGGCATCGGCGAGGGAGATGCCATCGAAAATGCCGACTGGTATCCGGCAGTGAACTTCATTGGCTGCACAGTACGTCACAATCGCGCTCGCGGCAGTCTTTTCACGACACCGAAGCCCGTTCTGGTAAAGGATTGCAAGTTTATCGCCTCGCACGGGTCTGCAATTCTGCTGGCCGGCGATGCACAGGGCTGGTATGAAAGCGGTCGCTGTCTTGATGTGAAAATCATCAACAACCTCTTCGAGCACAACCTGACCGCGCGCTACCAGTTTACCGAAGGTATCATTTCCATCTACCCCATGGTAAAACAGCCCGAGGTACAGACGGAGCGCTACCACCGCAACATCCTCATAGAAGGCAATACCTTCATCACGCACCGGGTACCCCTCATCCACGCCATCTCGGCAGATAACCTCATTTTCCGGAATAATATCGTGAAGTATGACAATCGCTACCCCGGTATGCACGGTGGCCCCCCCTACATTCTCCAACACTGCGGAAAAACAGACCTACAGCATCTCTGAACCGACTCATGGCTAAGAAATTCAACGAACACACGGCTCGCGCCAATAAGCACACTAGCCGCCCGGAGGGTAAACAACACTTCGACAAGGCTCCTACTCGCACCGTCGTCAAAGCGCTCGATGAAGGCGCTCTGCAGGATATTCTGGAAGCACAGCCCAACGGGCTTTACCTGGTGCTGGACTGCGTGCAGGACCCCCACAATCTCGGCGCCATTCTCCGCACGGCCGATGGCGCTGGCGTTGCGGCAGTCATCACCCCCCGCGACAAATCCGTAGGCATCACGGAAACGGTGCTGCGCGTTTCGGTCGGAGCAGCAGAAAAAGTACCGTTTGTGCAGGTGACTAACCTCGCCCGAACCATGAAAGCCATGAAGGACGCAGGCGTCTGGTTTGTCGGCACCTCAGACCACGGCGACCGAGACCTCTACGACATGGATTTGAAAGGCGGCATAGCCCTTGTCATGGGAGCTGAAGGCGATGGCATGCGCCGCCTGACGGAAGAGAACTGCGACTTTCTCATTCGCATCCCCATGTACGGCAGCGTACCTTGTCTCAACGTCTCTGTGGCCACAGGGGTGTGTCTGTATGAAGCCGTGCGTCAGCGCAATCTTCAGAAATAAATGCCTACGGTCGAAACCATCAACCCGCCGCGTGGCATGGTGGTACGTTTCGTGTCCGACCTGCACTACGGACACGAACGCTGCGAAGCCCCTGCACCGGCCGAGCTGGCAGCACGCCTGCTCAATGGTATCGGCATGCTGGTAGTGGTAGGAGATTTGGCTGAGACACGCGACTGCCCGTGGCAGGAAAGCGGCATGCAGCTTCGAGCTGAACTGCGGCAGGAATGCCACCGAAGGGGAGTACAGCTGGTAGAAATAGCCGGCAACCACGACCCGGATGCAGAGCCCCTGCTCGTGCGTTTCTGGGATGGGCGCGTTGTCGCCATGCACGGGCACGCGCTCTACAAGGAAGTCGCCCCTTGGAGCTGGGAATACCTGCACAACAAGGGCAAATGCCGAGAGCTCATACGCAACACACCGCACACCACGCTGGAAGAGCGCTTGGAGCTCTCCCGCCGCATGTGCCGCCTCACTGCCCCCATTCTTCGCCGTGAGGGAATACGCAACAAATACCTGCGCGGCTTCATGCACTGTTTCTGGCCGCCGGAGCGCCCATGGAAAATAGTGTGGAGCTGGCTCACCTGTGCTCGCAGAGCAGCCGCATTTGCGCGACACTTTTTCCCGGAAGCGGAAGTCCTCATCCTCGGGCATTTCCACCGCTCCGTCAACCGCCGCATCGGCGGGCGCCATATCCTCAACTGCGGCGCCTGGTTCCGGCATGCCACGCCATACGGAGTGGATATGTGTGATGCCCGGGTACTGGCTTACCGCCGGCTGACAATCTAGCACACTCTCCATCATCCTCACCATTTTTCACCATGAAACAGACATTTTTCACCGGCATCTTCTGCATGGCGCTCAGCCTGGACGTCACGGCTACACAGCCCGGGCAGGAACTCACGAACACAGATGAAACACCTGTAAGCGAGCCCCCCGCTGCGGTCGTCCAGGAACCGACCGAGGAAGCGGCACCCTACCTCGAACTGGCGATGGAACGAATCATGGCCTATGAACAACTGGCCACTGTTTTGGATGCAGTGAAGGACAAACTGACAGCCGATGCCGCTGTGGCTGACACGCAGCTGATTATTCAGCAACTAGCCATCCTGATGGAAAAAGAAACGCAACTGCCCGCCCCCACACCGGCCGTTGAGGCCTATGTGCAGCGCAAGCTCATGGAAGTTGATATTGAGGAACTGAGCGAGCGTTCCATCGGCAAAATCATCGAATTACTCGCCCAGACGGATCCGCCCTGTTACGGCAGCCGAGAGCTGACCAAAATGCTCAAAACGTTCACCGATGGCATTATGGCTGCAATGTAAAGCGCAGCAGCGGCTTTTCATCAGTTACACGCAGCAGCTCAATTCCGGGGGCAACAGCATCGGCCGGTATTTCAGGCGCATTCGGCAGCAGGATACACTTGCCCTGACTCATTTTCCGCAGTAGTTGCGGTATGTCCACCGGGAAGTCCTCATTGTGTCCGAGGATAATGACCCCCACATCCTCCCACAGAGAATCAGGCAGAGCCTCCAACGTCAGCGAATCGGCATTTCCGATATATAGCACGGAGCGCTTGCCAAGCTTCCACAGCACGAGGGGCTGAGTGGCTCGCCTGATAGCCAGGGAAATCCCCTGCGGGGGCGGCGTGATGAGGAACTCACCGGCCGTGGTCTTCATGTGCAGGTAGTGATTCAGCGTTTCACCGTCGATGACATGTAGATCGGGCCAGGTATTTTTCAACACATAGCTGCCGGCATCGCGCCTGTCGGTCAGCAGAGCCACCGGAGTAAAGCCGCTGAAAAAGAGAGAAGGCTCCGTACGGAAACCGGCCGTACCGGGACTGCCGCAGCCAATGACAACGCCGGAATTCCCCAACACCGTGACACTCTCACCATACCCCAGATTGCAGACCATCACGGCATCCTGCGGCTGGGGTGCCACTGCCGGCAAATACGACATCGGCATGCCTGCAAAAAACTCGGTAACAGCTATCAGCAGTGCGCTGCCCTGCAATGCACACCAGTGCACAGCAGCCCCGAGGTACGGAATCCACCCCGTCAGGGCGGACAACAACCCCGCCCCCATCACAAAAGGCAGCAGCGGCGAAATCGCAATGTTAGTCAGGTAACTGATGGGGGTTAAGCTGTGAAAGAAAGCCATCGTAATAGGCAGAGAGACAAGCCAAGCGGAGAGCGAAACAACCACACACCCACGGAAGGCAAAATCGAAGCGGCAGACAAACCGCTGCACACGCGAATACAGCCGGCGCGGCAGATACGCATCCGGTGCGAACCAAGGGCCATCATTCATGCACAGTCTCACACCGATACCAAGTCCGGCGTACACGGCAAACGAAAGCACAAACCCGGCATTGTGCAGCTGCCACGGCGATACTAACAAGATGAGGAGAGCGGCAAAGCTCCAGATATTGAGCATACTCACGCGGCGGCGTAACTCCAGCCCCAGCAACACCAGCATAATCATGAGATACGCCCGCAGCGCCGGTACGGCAAGCCCCGTCACTATAACGTAGACTCCCACGACCGTAAGCACAAGAACCGTACGGGTACGCGGACTCAGATGCCCCAGATAGGCCAAGGTGTAAAGAAAGCCCGCCACGATTCCCACATGCAGCCCGCTCACAGCAAAAGCATGCAGACAACCACCCCGCTTGAAAATGTTGAGAGTCTCCTGCTCGGCAAGGCTTTTATCCCCCAGGGCCAGCGCACAAAGCACCTGCCTGCGGGCATCGTCTTCTGTTCCCGGGGGTGCAATTGTTTGTGTCAGGTGCTCCCGCACAGACTCAGCAGCCCCCAGCAAAGCATACCAAGAAACAGAGCGCCCCAGGTATTCACCGCGCAGCACGCGGAGATTGGCAGCAAGCCCTTGGCTTTTCATCCAGGACTTCGTGTCGAACATCCCCTCGACTGCTGCTTCCTGCAAAGGCTGCTCCACCGCTGTCACCCGCACCCTATCGCCTGTATGCCAGGGCGTATCACCACGCAGCACCACCCGCACACCATTCACCCCGGTGCTCAGGATACAGCCCTTGTTGAGCATACGCTCCACCGTTCCCTCCAATTCCACGGAACCGCTCGAAACAATCTGCTCCTGCAGGAGGTTGATGTTGCGCTGTTGCAGGCTATCATGCAGAAAGGCTATGCCGATGCAAAGCAAAATACAAATAAAAATGCGGCGCAGTTGCAGCAAATGGGCAGATACCACCGCAGCTAGCGAAAGAGCCCACCACTGCCCGCCTTGCAGACAGCCAACCACACCCGCCAGAGGCAGAAATAACGGAGCCCCCATGAACAGGCGCCGCAGCGCAACACGCAGCGTATCCTCGGGGATGTCGGCCATCAGCAGTATACCATCACAGGACCGGTTACAGCAGATTGTACCGAACGCACCTTCCGAACGGCAGCTATGAACAGACGGGAGGCCTCATCTACCTCAGCTTCTGTGGTATACCGATTCATCGAGAAGCGCAAACTCTCCCGCACCGCTTTATCCGGCAGACCCATCGCCAGCAACACATGGCTGGGCTCAGGCTCAGCACTGGTACAAGCCGAGCCGGTGGAGCACAATAACCCGGCCGGCTCCAACAACAACGCGAGTGATTGGGCAGAAACACCCGGCACTCGCATGTTGAGCACATGCGGCAGGCGGCGGGCAGAAGCTCCGTTCACTTCATACTCAATCCCGGCAGCCGTCAGTGCGGCCAAAAACCTCTCACGCAGCGCCGCCAGTCCTTCATATTGAGCAGCAGCCGCCAGAGCCAGCTCGGCAGCCTTGCCAAAGCCGATGATACCCGGCACATTCTCGGTACCGGCGCGGCGGTAATCCTCCTGCGAGCCGCCGGTCAAGTATGCCCGATACGGTATACCCCGCCGAACATACAGACACCCAACACCTTTCGGGCCGTGGATTTTGTGAGCAGAGGCAGACGCATAATCTATATCATACTCGTGCAGCAAAACAGACACCTTTCCGGCTGCCTGCACCACATCCACATGAACACGCGCCCCGGCCGCAACGGCTGCCGCGCAGAGGGAACGCACGGGCTGAATGACGCCGGTCTCGTGGTTTGCCCAAGCAAAGCTGACGGCATCGCGCCCGGGTAGTGCCTCTTTCCACTCCGGCACATCAGCCACGCCATTGGCCAGCACGGGAGCAGCCTCGCCCTTGACCGTGCGCAGCGTTGCCGGATGCTCGGTAGCAAGAGTCAGGACATTGCCGTAACCGGCGAGAGCCGTGTTTGTAGCCTCCGTGCCGCCGGAGGTAAAAATGATTTCATCGGGATGAACGGCAAAAAGAGCGGCCACCTGCTCCCGAGCCGTTTCCACGGCGCGGCGCACCTCCTTTGCCTGCGCATAAGAGGCTGAGGGGTTGTAAAATGACTCTTTCAAAAAAGGCAACATCGCCTCAAGCACTTCCGGTGCAAGAGGCGTTGTTGCATTGTTATCCCAGTAAATCATGCGTTACTTGCGCACCTTGTCAAGAGCCGCTTTCAATTCTTCGGTCATCAACCGCTCGGAAGAGCCACCGTAGCCATAACCGCCGCCACTGCCGCCCTCAATACGCTCAAGCTCCTCATCGAGCTGCTCCAGCAGCTTTTCAATATGAGGTGCATAGCGACGCTCTGCTGCAGCCATGATATCACTATCCTCGGGCTTTACCAGCTCACGCGCACAGAGCTTTTCAATAGCGCGAGCCATCTTTTTGGAAGACTTCTTATCCTTTACCTTCTTGACGTAGGAAATAGACTTCTTGAGGCGAGCCATCTTGGTGGACCAATAGCGACTGGCTGCCTTCTTCATAGCCTTTTCATCCACCTTAGGTTCAGCTGCCGTCTCCTCTGTTGTTTCGGGAGAGGCTTCGTCTTGGGCGATAAGCGGAGACACGTTGGCGAACAGCCCCAACAGCAGCAGGTATGTAATCTTTTTCATGTGTTAAGAGTTGTGTAAGTTATCAGCGTAAAAGATTACTCCGCAGCTTTGGTGATGCACTCGGAGAGCTCGTCCGTCATAAGCTCCGCGTTGTCGATACGAGCCTTTTCCTTTTCGATGACCGCATTGAGCTTGTCTATTTTCTTTTCGTTACGAGCAAGCAATTCATCCAGAGCTTCCGACTCAGGGCGCTTGGCCTCCGCGGCCACCCCCATAGCGGTTGTCTTACCGCTGTCGGCAAGCCCATACAATTCGGAGATTGTCTTGGCTGCTTTAGCGGCGGACTTGGCATCCTTCACTTTCTTCAGGGCAGCGCCGGAACGCTTCTTCTTGTCCATGTAGTCCTTATACCACAGAGCAGCATCCTTCTTCTCGGCACGTTTATCGGCGGCAGACACCTTTTCGGCGGGAGCGGGGTCAGCGTCATCGGCCATGATCGGCAACGCAGCAAACGTGCAGAACAGGAAAGAAAGTAATACTAAATATCTCATAACACAGTCATGATGACATGTTTGGCGTGAAAAGTCAAGCAGGATGTTACACGCCTATGAACAAATCGCATCATATACGCAAGGTGGCACACATGCTTTTACCCAGCGCTCCCAGCCGGGCAATCCGACAAAGCCTCGTACCATCGATGAGCTGATTTCCTCCAACTCGGAGGGCGGCATCAGAAACACCGTCTGGATTTCCGGTTGCATGCGGGCATTCATGCGAGCCATAGCTTTCTCATACTCAAAGTCAATGGTATTGCGCACACCGCGCAGCAGATGCGTTGCGCCTGTGTTAGAAGCAAAGTCTACCAGGAACCCCTGCGGCACTACTTCCACTCGCACATTACCCGGCAATCCGGCAGCCATCTTTTCCAACGCCTCGCGGCGTGACTCCATGCTCAGAAATCCTTTCTTTTCCGGGTTAACGGCCAACACAACAATCAGCTCGTCAAATAACTCACAGCCTCGGCGCATCATCCACAGATGTCCGTTAGTGGGGGGGTCGAAGCTCCCGGCGTATATGGCAGTCTTGCTCATGTCGATATAACGGAAAGCGGCGCGGCGGCATCGACCGCCGCGCCGTCGTGTGAAATAACTCAGGCGCCTCCGGCATTAGCCAAGGCTGCTTTATCCGGCGGCAGGAAGTTCTTGAAACGAGCCTTATCAATGGATTTCATATAGGCTTCCTCCGGGGAAACAAGCCCCTGCTGAAGTTTCTGCCAAATGGCGTCATCCATGAACTGCATGCCCAGCTGCTTACCACCGGTAATAACGTCGGCGAGTTTCTGGGTGGCACCTTCGCGGATAATGGCACTCACAGCAGGGGTGGCGAAGAGGATTTCGTTCACCGCGACACGACCGGGCTTGTCGCAGCGCTTCATGAGCAACTGAGCCACGACACCGCGAAGCGAGCCGGCCAGCATGGTGCGAGCCTGCGCCTGCTGCTCCGCCGGGAAGACGTCGATGATACGGTCAATCGTCTTACGGGCGTTGTTGGTGTGCAGTGTGCCGAACACCAGCAGGCCTGTTTCAGCGGCAGTCAGCGCCAGAGAGATTGTTTCCAGGTCGCGCATCTCACCCACCAGCACGATATCCGCGTCCTCACGCAGAGAAGCACGCAGACCATCGGCGAATGAGGGACAGTTTACCGGCACCTCGCGCTGAGTGATAATGCTCTTCTTGGAAGGATGCACGAACTCGATGGGTTCCTCCACGGTAATGATGTGGCGGGCAAAGTTCGTGTTGATGTAGTCAATCAGAGCGGCCAGCGTGGTGGACTTACCGGAACCGGTGGGGCCGGTCACCAGCACCAGGCCGGAGCGCATCTCGCCGAAGCGCTTGATTTGCTCGGGCACATTAAGCTGCTCCATGGTGAGAATTTTGGTGGGAATAAGACGGAATACACAGCAATAGCCGCGCTGCTGCTTCATGAAGTTGCAGCGGAAACGGGATGTTTCATCCATCTCATAAGCAAAGTCGCAGTCGCCGCCCTCGATGTACTCCTTCCAGAGTTTGGGCGGGCAGATGGGCTGCATGAGCTCCACCATATCCTCGCGGGTAAGCACGGTCTCCTCAATGGCAACGATGTCACCGTGTACGCGCATCTTGGGCGGCTGCCCTTCGGAAAGGTGCAAGTCGGAGCCACCGTTCTCCACAAGAGCGGTAAAGTAGGTATCGATTCGATTTTTCATGTCGTGTCAGAAAGATGTTGTGAATTACTGCTGAGCGGGAGCGGCGGGTTCGGGGTGATCCTTGAGGAACTTGTCCATCATCGCCTTATCGGTTGCGCGGGTGGTGCATTCCTCGGCAGAAATAATCCCCTTGAGGTAGAGCTCCTGCAGGGAGTCATCCATCAGGCGCATGCCCTGAGCCTTGCCGGTCTGAATAAGACCGGGAATCATGAAGGTCTTACCCTCGCGGATACAGTTGGCAATAGCGGCCGTGTTCACGAGCATTTCGAGAGCCATCACGCGGCCGGTGCCGTCCTTCTTGGGCACAAGCTGCTGCGAGATAACACCGCGCAGGGACTCGGACACCATGATGCGAATGTGCTCGCGCTCATCCACCGGGAAGGCATCAAGCACGCGGTCGATGGTACGGGCTGCGGAGCCGGTATGCAGCGTACCCAGCACCAAGTGACCGGTTTCGGCAGCAGTGAGAGCCAGGGAAATTGTTTCGAGGTTGCGCATTTCACCCACCATGATAACATCAGGGTCCTGACGAAGCGCACCGCGAAGAGCTCGGCCAAAGGACTCGGTGTGCTTGTGAACCTCACGCTGGTTCACCTGGCAGCCAATGGGCTCGAAAATGGCTTCGATGGGGTCCTCCAGTGTGATAATGTGGTCGTGGCGGTCTTTGTTGATGAAGTCAATGATAGAGGCCAGCGTAGTCGACTTACCGGAACCCACGGAGCCGGTCACGAGGATAAGGCCGTTGGTGAAACGGGTAAGCGGCACCACATGCTCCTCGGGCAGGTTAATATCCTGCATGGTGAGCAGCTTGCTGTTGATGATACGGAAGCACAGGCTGTAGCCCAAGCGCTGGTCAACGACCGAGGAACGATAACGCCCGTTGACATTCTGATACGCAAAGTCCACATCGCCCTTTTCCTTGAGACGCTCAGTCTCGCGCTCACCAAGGAAACTATAGGCCAGAGCCTCAGCGTCTTCGCGGGTGAGGTTGGGGGCACCTTCCCACATGGGTTGCAGGTTACCGAAGCGGCGCCAACTGGGCGGGCAGGATGCCGGCAGGTGAATATCGGAACACTTGGCATCGATGCCCTGCTTCAGGAAACAATCCACATTCAGCAGCATGATAATGAGCAGATACCCGCTCTCCTGCTTGTAGATATAGGCATGGTATTTGCAGGTCGGGGACTCGCCGATGAAATCCACCACTCCCTCAGCCTCGAGCATTGCTCGCTGCTCCTCCGTGGTGCAACTGTTCACCAGAGCCACGGTATCCTCCTCGCTCAGAGCGGGAGCATCTTCCGCCATAGGCTCGTAGGCAGCCGCGCGCATCCAGTAGGGCTGCAACCCCACCCCCAGATACAAAGAAGGGCTGAAAATGCTCATGCCCACCTCAATGTAACGGTTTACGTTGTCGAAAATGTATGTTTCACTCATGTTATCCTCATTACTCTACCATGACGCGCCTCCCCTTTCCAGTCAAAAGTCGCATTCTGCCGTAAAAAATTGCTTTTTTTATGGATTTTCGTATGCTATAATTTGCGCATGTTGAAAATCACCGGACTACTCGCAGCCCTCGCCATCACCACTACGGCACTGGCAGACACCATCGGCCTGAGCATCTTCCGCCATCTTGCCGGGGAGAAGCAAGGCAACATCGTGTTCTCCCCTGCGGGGGTAGAAAATCTGCTCCGCAGCCTGCGTAGCTACAGTGCCGGCGAGACGGAAAAATTGCTTTCCTCCGTCAGCCTGGCAGGACAAGATACACGCAGCGCCATGCAGCTGCAACAGGCTGATGCTATTTTTGCGGCAGATAACATCACGCTCAATCCGGGATTCCATGGGGTGCACACCGTCAATTTCCGTCAACCCGACCGGGCCGCAGCCGTCATCAACAACTGGTGCAGTGAGCAGACGCACGGTAAGATACCGACCATCGTCAAGCCTTCCGACATTGCGGGTAATACTGCTTTTGTGGCGGCTAATGCCATCTACCTCAACGAGAAGTGGCTCTATCCGTTCTCCCCGTCAGCCACACACCAGGGGCAGTTTATCATGCGCTCCGGGCAGCGAACTCAGGCACAAATGATGAGTGCGGAGCATCGTTTTCGCATGGCAAAGGGGGATGACTGGCAAGCCGTAGCCCTGCCGTACAACACAGACGGGCACCAGGGAAGCCCCGGCTATTTCATCGGTATTCTTCCGGCTCCCGGACAAGACGCCCGAGCATTCGCCGCAGGGCTCACACAGCAGAAATTCAACACCATCCGCACCGCTCTTGCAGAGGCACCGCAACGGAAAGTGCGCGTCATTCTGCCCCGATTCACCATCAGCACACCGCCCATGGAATTACGCCCGGCTCTGGAAAAGCTCGGGTTGGCAAGCCTCTTTAAGCAAGCGGATTTCGGGCGACTTGTTGCTAAAAGCCCCGGAGCCCTCTACTTGGGGCGCGTGTTGCAGAAATGCTATGTGCAGGTGGATGAACAAGGCACCGAAGCGGCTGTCGTTACCGCAGCCGTCACGCGCTTTAAGAGCCTGCCTCGCAGCATCGTCTTCAACCGCCCCTTCATCTGGTTCATCACCGAGGCGGACGGCAACAACGCCCCGTGGTTCGCGGGCATATTCGAGCAGCCCTGAGTCTGCCGGAGCTCAGCGCAGCAGCTCCTCCATAAAGCGCCACTTGCCCTCCTTGAGGAACACCTCGTAAAGTTCACGGGCGCGAACATCACCATTCTGCACTGCCATGTCCAGATACACGCGGGCGGCGTTTGTGTCCGGCTTGGCAGAAGCATTGCCGATAGCGGTGAGCACCGCCATCATCGCGTAGGCGTGGCGAGACCCGCACAGGAAATCTTCGGACAAAGCGTCGATTGCCTTGCGCATATCGGGTGCTACGCCGTCGCCGTTGAAATACATACTTGCCAGAGCCTGGTTTACCCACTTAGCACCCTTAGCGCGCGCCTGCTCCATGAGCGCGAGCCCGGCCTTGGCGTCCTTTTTGCAACCGGAACCCAGCACCAGGCAATAGCCCATACCGGCAGTGCCGTCCACATCGCCGCATAGGTGAGCCATGCGGAAAAGCTCATAGACTTGCTTGTGAGACACGGCATCCCCCTGCCCGCTGGCATTCAAGAACGCCAGCCACTGCATCGACACCGGGTTGCCAAGCATAGCGGAGATAGCAAGCATGCGTAAGCCCTCAGCCTTTTTCTGAGCGGAGGCATTCTCCTCACTAACAGTCTCACGCAGCACCATCTCCGTGCCGACATGTCCCATAGCCGCCGGATAGTGGCGCTCCTGTGCAAGTTTCATGAATTGCGCAGCCTTCTCCCCTTGCAGCATCTGGCTGAGCATGAAGGGCGCCACCTGGCTGCCATGGTCAGAGGCTTTCTCCAGCCACACAACGCCCGATTGCATATCCATTTGGAGGGATGCAATCATTTCCTCCAGATAGAAGTTGTTTTTCTTGAGCTCCGATGCGATTTCCGGCTGGGTCAATCCGCCATTCTGAATACGACCGGACACCATCAGGTAAAGAGCGCGCCCCTTGGCGCTGCCCTGGCGGCAGGCATCCATCAGCACAGCCTTGGCCTTCTTCTGCTCGGCAGCAGACATTTCGGGCAGCAATCCGTTTGCGGCATACGCCACCATACCGGGAATATACTTACCGGCAGATGCACCGGTGAGCATTTTCTGAAACTCCGCCTTCAATGCCGGATTCGCCTTCATCTGCATGCGCAGGAGCATCGATTTCCACAGACAAGCGGCAGGTTTTCCCTGCGCCGCAAATTTGTCCATGAGGCGGAAGAACGCCGTCACCTCGCCCGAGGCATCATAGACAAGGGCTGCCGCCTCATAAAAATCCTCGCTGTTATTCTTTACCATCTCATCCAATACAGCGGCAAGGCGCGTTTCGAGGCTCTGCTCGCTTACGGCAGAGGTTACTTTATCAGGAGCCGCCACAGCAGTCAGAGTGCCGGCACAAGCCAGTGTCAGGAGAAACAGTGTCTTCATACGATGCATTATAGACCGAACTCTACCCGTTGCGCAAGCCATTTCTGCGCCACCGCTCTGATTGTTGTACCGGCTCACAAAGCAGGTGAATTAACAGCTTGTTGCCAGAAGGTAGAATCTTTCCAGCCCGGGGTTGTTTCCAGAACCTCCCTGACGGCTTTCTGAAGCTCCGGACCCAACTTAATATCTGGGTAGCGCTCCAGCACCTCCTTCATATCCTTCAAATCATGTCGCCCCAGCCTGTTGCCTCGAGCCATATTCTCCACGCCATCCATAAAACGAAGGTTAGCAGGATCCGCCTTCAACGTAGGACTCAGGCTCTTGGGCACGATGTGATCCAGGTGAAGCTGGGAAGGAGGATTTCCCGGCAAGAAGGGGCTCTTACCAGCCTTCATGAGCGAGAGGTTATCCGGAGTCAGACAACCGTTCTTCTTCAGGAACTCGTAATTTTTGTACAGACGATGAGCTGTGGCCTTATCATTCGGCAAACTATCGCGCAGGAAGCGGCGTATCTGAACAGAATCACCTATTTCATCCAGACGCGCCATCGTTTTGAGCACATCTTCTCGCATGGGGTTATGAGCCTTCGTCAAAGCCTTGCTTTCTATTCTCTCGGGAGAGAATACTTTACTCAGGTCTGATGCAAAGTCATCCAGCGCATTCTGGGGTTTGAGTGTAGCCTTAGCCGCCTGTTTTGCCACAGAACGCACAGTGTTTTTTGCCACGGCTTTGCCGACACTTTTAACAGCGGCTTTAGCCACAACATTTGTAGCCACGGTCCCCGCTGTTTTGCCAGCAAGCAAGGACAAGCCAACACATTGGCCACCGGGAATAACCAGTAGAGCAACCGAGGCAGCATCCAAGCCCACAAAAGCCCAGTCCTGCCAGGTAATTTCATAGCCGTTTGCAGCCTTTAATCCGACATCCGTAACAGCCCCGACAAGGGGAACATACGACACATAGCCGCTTTCCCAGCGTTTCTGTGTGGATGTTTCATCGCGAAGAACTTGCTGCGATGAAGATTCATCAACCAACTGCATAGAGCCATTTTCGGCTCGAACGTATACGAGCTGCTTGTCATTTTGCTGAACATATACATGCGTTGTAGTCTCAACCTCACTGCCGATAAACTTCTCCCACCAGGTTTGGGGCTTCTCATGGACATTCTCATTAACCCCGACTGTACTAATCCGGTGATTCTCGCTCAGCACCATTTCCTTGCTATCGGAAAACACCACCTCCATTTTTCCCTCAGCGCTAAGCTGCTCTACATGAAGAGACTGGCGCTGTTTATCAGCTGTAATGACGGTCGTTGTAGTGGTACCCTTGTTAAATTGAGCGGTAGCTCTACCTTCCGTCACAGTCAGGGTTTGTTCCTGGCGGTATTCGTTCTCAGCCTTGGCGTATTCCAATGTGCGGGTCTCCAAGCCTTCCCCGCTCAATGTCGTATGTTTGACGTGAGTATCCGTAACACGGCTGAGTACTACAGCACCATTATTACGCGACAGGGCTGCATGATTTCCCTTTTCGACATTACGGCTAAGTCGCTCCGTTACAGTAATTTCGCGCTCTTTAATGTGAACCTTCAATCGCTCAGTTGTGATGCTATCTCCCAGCAGATTAAGGTCGAGCATGTCAACAATATCCAGCAAAGCCAGATACATCTGTTGCCCCGTGGGTATTTCGCCATTGCGAACAGTGGCGTATAGCTCCTCCAGGTTGACATGGGCAGTAAGTTCTTTATCCGTTGTGCGGAACTTCACCTTTGTCTCTCTCATTTTGGAGCCATCTTCATGGGTAGACTCGTGCTGCACGGGAGTGGTCACATCTACCACTTTTTCACCCGGTAAATATTTTTCTACCAATCCATTGTACGCCTCAGCAAGAGCATCTTTCGCAGTAGCAGGAGCACAGGACGTCGAAGAATTGTACGTGATGAGCGAACTCAGCAGCAGGAACGGAAGCGAGGTTCCGCTCATGTGCTCAAAGTTCGTGGCCACATTGACCATGCAATTTGCCTGAGTCAACACAGTGGCACCCTTTGCCACAGCTGGTACAATAGTAGTAAGAGCCATTATTCTGTCTCCAGTGTATTGATGAAAGAATCGGTGATGTCCCGCCAGATAACATTATCATTTGGCCTCTGTGCCACTAGCGCATAGTATGTTCCGCGCAGGCAATTCAAGCAAAAATAGCCTGTCTGCATCTCGCGCGGCAACAGCATATCGAAAAGGAGCTGCCACAATTCCCCGACAAGCTCAGCGGCTTCCGCACTTGCCTCAAGCCACATAGAATTCTGAGCCTCAGCCATGCGCTCTAGCCACCCAGCCGGCATCACCTCATCGATGATAGCACGGAAGAACAACTGAATTTCGGTATTACCGGCGCCCATCCAAAAAGCCTCGGCGACATTGCGAATGGCAGGCAAGCCTCTATACTCCGCATGTGTCTGTAATTCACCGGCAATATGCGCCATATGCAGCTTGGCGTAGGTCTTGAGCGTCGTCAACAATTGAGCCTGAGCTTTCGGCTCATCCTTCACTTTCTCCAACAACGCCTTATAAAGCTGCGCGTAGCCGACGCAGAGCACATCGAGTTCACTCTCACGCGGCAACTCCTGGTATGCACATACATCCACCAGCCACTGAGCAGCATCCTCCACCACTTCACCGGCTTGCAGCCATGCCAGCACGACACGCATGCAAGCCCGGTTGTCCATCAATTCCTGTCGTAGCTCAATTCCATCAGGAAAAGCCTCCACCATTTGTTGTATCATCATTACAGAGAAAGTTCATTAATTTTTACGTGCATTGCATTAAAGAGGTTACCAAAATACATCGTCGCCTCGCCGGCATCATGACGCGCAAGATCCTCTATCTGCTCTTTACTCAGGTTCATGGTAGCCCCCACCGCCTCGCGGTCATCCTTGGACAGCAATCTGTGGGATATCTTCACCTCTGTATTCTTCATCACATCCGGCGTCAGCTTAGAAGGAATCTGGTCCACTATAATCATCCCCTGCCCATATGCTCGCACCTCAGCCAGCATATCGCTGAATATCTCCACTGCTTTGCTACGCGGGCTGGCTTGCAGTTCCCCCTTACCCTCGGTCTTGGCCAACAAACGGTGGGCCTCCTCAAGCACCACGATATGGCGCAACGTATTCGGGGGAATGCACCCATTCTGATACTCGACCTGACGGTGTTCGTAAATGCGGGTCAGCAGCAATGCCATAATGAATGACTTCTCTTCATTATCAGCAAATGCCTCCAGCTCAAACAATACGTTCCGATTCAGCAATTCAGTAAAATTCTGCGATTGTTCGATGCAATTCAAAAGAGCCCCCTTGTGCGATGAGCACAGAGAACTCAAGCGCGCTTTCAGAGCTCCGCACAAGCTGATGCGGTAATCCGATTTATCCGTTCCGAAGAACTCCGTAATCACCTCGTCCACCAAACCAACCATATCGTTGATGCGAGGCATGTAACGCTCGCGCACCCGCCAACGTGCACTCTGCCGCCCGGTAGCTGCAAGTTCCTGCTCCATATCCGGGTTCTCGCAGGTATCCAGCTGCCAGCCTTTCATCTCATACGCCTTACAAAGAACAGCCTCCAGAATAAACGGCATACTGGAGTATGCGCCAAGCAGCGCATTAAACGCAGTCTTCAAGAAATCCAGATGGGAGAACAGCGATACGCCCTCGGGGAATGAGAACGGATTCAGCTCAAACTTCGCGCCCCCGGGACGCCCCGGAGAGATTCTCAACAGGTTGATTCTCTCTACACTCTCCAGAGCTCGATATTCGGTCTTCACCGGCTCGATGACCATGAAATTGATGGGGGCCTCCCTATGCGTGGCCACTTCATGCAGCAAGCGGCGCATTGTGGTCGATTTGCCGGAACCCGTCACACCGCACACAAAACAGTGCTTATTGAGCTGGTCATAGCCCAGTTTCACGGGTGACATCTGGTCCACATGTGCCCTGCTGTTCACAGTACGGTCAATAAGCCCGCCAAGCATAATCGAATGCACCCCGGACTTAGGTTTGGGCGAGTTTCGGGCATACTCAACCAAAGGCTTCACGGAAATACCGGGTACGTCCCAGTGAGGAAGGTCGGCTATATGAGCCAGCTCATTGTGCGTAAGGCAGGTATAAAGATTACTATACGGAGCGCCAAAGGGGTGAACAGAAACGGTATGGCTATCAATCTTTGTCGTGAAGTTCAGGCCTACCAAGCTATCCTGGCTGCGATGGTTCTTGTGCGTTTTCTCAAAGAGCTGGCAACGCATCGGGTCGTAGGCACTATCGTCTCCGCTCCAGATGGAAACACCTGCATATGAAGCCCGTTGGAGCTTGAATTTTGAGTCGGCATGGAACATCACACATGTCTTCCACATGCCATTACCCTCGGCGTTTATCAAGCGCTTGTGGAGTTTACCCAGCTGCTCACACAAAGCCGACAGCTCCATATTTGACACTTCGCGATTCATGCCAACAGTTTGGGTCTGGCTCAGGCTGACAGATTTCCCCTCGGTCTTACTCTCGGAATCTGATACAGCAATCGAAATACCGGAGCTGCTGCCCGTTGTTGTTGTTGAATTTTGAGACTTCCCGCTCTGCGAACTGTGAGTATGCTCTGCCACGCGCCCTCCCGCTACAACCGTACCAAAGGTACGCAACAGGCGGGACAAAACATTGCCATCTTTATTCAGCCACGATTGGCTGGAGCCCTCTGTTGTTCCTTCAGAATGAGCGACAGATTGATTCGTATTTTGCGATTCTGTCTTACTGGAACCATGCGTTACAGTCACATTGACAGACTGGGTGCAACCCTCCGTCATCGCTTCGCTCACCGTTGTCTGGTATTTTGCAAGAGGCTTTACGATATTGTGAAGCTCGGCTACGCAGCTGCGGTACTCTCGCAGCTCAGCCACGTCAAGCGGCTTACAAAGAATGGAAAGCGCAAAGTTAGAACCACCCAGAGAATCAATAATTCGCTCCACACCGGTACGAGCCTTTTCTTCCTCCTGGTATTGCTCTCTTTTATCCCATGAAACGAGACAAGTGGGTACGCCGGTCACAAGTGCACTATTCTCGTACTGACTGAGCTTCGCTATGATATCTCGCTTTTTCGCGGCGCCTACCACTTCGGCCTGGCATCCGGGCATGATGCCTAACAAACTGCTAGTCAGGTCATCACCCTCCAGCAAAGAATCAGCGGTATTTTCATTGCTGTTATGGGGTTCGCCAACGATACCCAGATAAAGATGAATAACACCTTCCTCCACATCTCCCTCCAATATATACCAGAATGTTACATTCATAGCATGTAACACGCCGTAAAACTGGCCAAGCGCTTTGCGGATGTCGCGACGGTCGCGGAAAGCTACGCTGGTGAGACGCAAAAAAGACGTGCGATTTATAAGGTCATTCATCTGCTGCACTTCACTATCAGCACAAGGCAGCACCTGTTGCAAGTTATACACGGGGCGATTAAAAATCATCCCCAGCGTACCGATATCAAACCCCTGATTTTGAGTCTCCGTGGCGGACTGAAACTTATCGTTCATAATTGATTGTCTGATAGGGATATCCAAAATGAATACTGCGAACTCGCGGCTTTATCTGCCTCTCGACCTCTTGCTGCAACAATTCACAGCAGAACCACCCGGTTAAACGCAGGGCGCACTCCGGCATGAAGGGAATGAGGTGCTGCAAGCGATTCACATAAACACTCAGCATGAGTTCTCGCGGCTCAATATCGTCCGCGAAATTGCCTTCTTCATCCGTAATGTAAGTTGCGCTATTCTTCAGCAAGCTGTATAGACTACCTCTATTTCTTTCTGCGGTCAACTGAGGATGAAAGCGGGATAAATAGCTTAGCACCCCCCATTGAGGTAATGAAATGCGGCGTATGTTGCCAGCCTCTGCAATCTGCAGTTCTAAGGAATCTAAAGTCAAATCAGCATGAATCGATACCCCCTGCAACGCCTCAGGAGTCACACGCTTCAGGCGGTGAATCCGTGCCGAAACATTTGGACAAAACTCCTTGTCCCCCTCACCACCTATCACCGCCCACACAGCTTCACGGTCACGCTGGTCGGTAAACTTTGGTCGCAGTTTATCGAATTGCCTCTTGTGGAATGGTGAAAATTCCGCATCATCAAACCTCTTCCAATCAAAATCAGCACACGGCTTCAAGCAAACACTATACACCCCATCCAGATACTCAGCAAAAACATAAGGATAATCGGCCTCCTGAGCTAGCGTACCTTCAGGCTGATTCTCAGGCTTAAATAAAATATTGGCAACAGATTGCTTGTTTTCAGCAAGAAATTCAGGCCAGTCCTCCGGATTCTGCCAAAAAGCCCGGTCGTACTCTGCCCCGCTATAGGAAGATTTAGCGGAGCGAAAACTTTGCAGACATTCTACCCAACGAGTTCTCACTTGCTCAGCAAGAGCTATCTGAATCGAAGTCTCTCTCATTATTTGAAGTAAAGAAGGATTACTTCTTAGCCTGCGTGGCTACCTCCATATTTTCCTCAAGTACAGCTGCCTGCTTGCGCATTATTTCTGCCACATGATGCAGAGTAGCCAAGTACTTTTCTTCTTCTTGCGACAAACCGCCGAAAATGCCTCTGAATCTTTTTTCCAAAGAACGGTATAGCTCTCCCAATATCTTGGGCGCCTCAGCAAGCTCTCCTCTAACTTGATTTATATTTTCTGAAAGATTTGATATAACTTGCTTTTTCCCCTGAAGCTCAGCGCACAATTCATTTCCCGCATCAATAGACCTGGCCAAGGCCTCGCTTACCTTACTTTCTAATATATCGTTCAGACGGCGGATTAACTCAGCATGCGCAGAATGTATATCCCTGAAAAATAATTCAAACAGCTCAGGCGTTTGCAATTCCTTCGGCAATTTGGCAAACGCCTTTGCGAATTGAATTTCCTCCTGCCTCAGCGCAGCGGCCTCCTCCATGAGAGAGTCCACCAACGGCTGATGCTGCTGCATCACGTCAGCGTTCAGAGAGACCAACGATTGCATGAGACGAGCTTTACTTATTGTCTTGCGGAGTTACAAGGCTCAGAGCCTTTTTCCACGTGTCGCACCACTGACTGTCAATTTTTGACAGGAACTCTTTGTTATTTCCCAAAGCAGCGGCAAGTTCAGGCAGAGTTTTCATACCGTATTCTTCGAGCTCACGACGAAGATTCAAACGCTTATCGAGCAACCAATTACTGTAATCGCGTGTATCGAGCTCAGTCTTTTGAATGATATTCAGACACCCGGTACGTGCCTCATACCACATATCAGCATAGCGACCGGTAATCGGCGCATTGGCGTCATCAATTTTCTCATCTACCTGATTCGGGGTCAGATTCTTTTCCCACACGGGCAACGTTTTACCGCCAAAAGATGCCAGTTCAGCCTGCAATTTGAAAAGCTGGCACATCTTCCACTCCTTCAATTCTTTCTCTTTTTCTGTATCCATAGTCGCATTCAAAGCACACGACATTTTTAGCAAAAAAACGGTTATCTTACAAGCCCAAAACACGTTTTCCTCAGTAAATTTACTCAATTGTTTGCTTGCAATATTTCTTCGATTAGCGTACAATAACTAGCGCCCACCCCACACCTTCCGATACCATGAAACGTGTTCTGCTCAGCATTCTCGCAGTCATTGCCGTCCTGGCGGTGTTACTTATAGCGGCCTGGCATCTCTTTTGCTATTGGGTGAACTCATGGCAGTCGATAGAGCCCCCGGTCTGCCACGAGAGCTGGAGCGAGCAACAGAAAGCCGACCTACTGGATATCGACAACAGCCTGCGCAACAGCGCTGAAATCGCCGGGCTCACGTTCTTTTATGAGGGCGAACTCGCCCCCGGTACCCAGTGGCTACGCAAAAGGAAATGGGGTATGATACCGGCCTTGTTATTGGGGAGGCGCGAACTCTGCATGACAGCCCGAGCGGCACTGCATGAAAGCATGCGCTCCGGCAAAGGTGACATTTTGCTGACCACGGGCATACCGGTGGCAGATTTTGCGCTCAAGTTCCATAAGTTTGACCTGCTCAAAGAATTCATCCGCCGGGGTGCTGACCCGAATCACGTTTACGTTCCATGGACGGCACCTGTAGCGTCCACATCCGGCGGACAGAGCAACCTGATATGGGAAACTTTCAATGGCGTCCACCTCGATTTTGAAACAATCATGCCCCCTGACACGCGCTTGGAGCTGCTGGATTTCATGCTGGCACATGGGGGCAACGTCGCATCTGCCCCGAACCAAAAATTAGCAGAGCTTTATGCGCTCTTGCCCCTCGTAAGCGCTGATGACAACGATAAGGGGCTCTCCACCGCCTGGGCACTACGTCACGGGCTTTCACTCAATAATGAGCACAAAAACTTCTGTGTGAACCACATGCAAAAGTGCAACCCGGCACTCCTAAAAGAGCTGCAACAAGAGAGACTCCTGCCCGCAACTAGCGAAACGCCGCTGCCGCCATCCCCAGCCGAGTAAGGTAGCTGTAAGACCTCCCCCAAAAAAAGCAGAGCCGCACCAGTATCGAATGCGGCTCTGCGATAGATTATACGGAAAACAACACCTTATCAGAAGCTGTAGATAACACCGAAATCCATATTATGTTCGATGTGATCCTTAGCTGCATCAAAGCTATAGTTACCACGTGCGGTCCAGCGGTCATTGATGATATAGGACGCGCCTACGCCTACGTTAACACCGGTACGACCGGGATTTGTGCCTTCATAGCATTCGCCATCTGCATACATGCATGAATCCTCACGCACGGCATCATAGAACAAGGCAGCTTCACCATACACAGAAGTACGCGGAGAAACAGCATAGCTCATACCACCACCGGCTTTCAGGCGCAGGTTTTTCATGGAAGAAAACTCCATGTTACCCACAGTAGCCCCGCTCTGCTCATAGTACTGACCAGACATGAAGCCATAACCTACAGAGCGGTTAGAGACTCTTCTGAAGTATGTACCACGCAGGTCAAACAGCCAGCTATCCTGGCTCCAATCTCCCTCCACATTATCATGAGAGGAAGTGGTATCACCATACGCTACAGACCAATCCAGTACAATGTTGCCAGAGCCTGCCTTCCACGTACCATATTGACCATATACAGCAAAACGCATAGAATCCTGGTCAATGGAAGAACAGGAGAATGGAGAAATCTTGCCCCAATCATAACCGAAAGCGAGACCAATACTGCGGTGTTGGCCAAACTTGCGCTCCAGCCCCACGGCTGCACCATACAAACCATAATCTGCACCATTGCCACTGATGCGCCCCAGCTGACCATAGCCCGAGAACCACGCAATCGTACGACCGGTAGCACCATACGTGATACCTTCCTTACCACTGCGAATTGCGTCAGCGGAATATGCGTTGGCATTGAGCTGTACGGAATTGAAATGATTAGCGGTAATGGCGCGACTAAAGGCCTGACCACCACTGAATATCGCCCATCCGGAGGCTTTAACAGCATCAGCAAAATCCAAATCGATGGGTATTACGGGCTTACCTTCAAACATGATGTAAAGCACCTCATCCTCCCAGAACATGTCCTCAAAGGGGATATTACCGCCTACCATAGTCACCATATCAGCATTCCAGCCAGAGAGGTCGACAGCAGACTTAACTGCGCTGGCATCGATTATTTTGTAACGCCCGGGAGCACCATTCCCCTTAAAGTTCACAGCAAGCGAAAGCGGCTTATCAACAGAAACAGAAGCTTTATCCGTCAGCGTAATCACAGCCGTGGTACGGTTTCCTTCGTTGATGGTATATGTCTGTCGGGGAGTATCAAACACATTGCTACCAGTCAGAGTAAGCCGAGAATCCTCACTGACAACCATTTTGTCGAAACGAAGGATACCACCGACAGAGCCGATATAGGGCTTGTTGTTTGCGCCACCTACTGTCAGGGACAGCTCAGTATCTTCAGAAACGGTTGATTTACTATGCTTTGCATACAGCGTGCCCTTTATCTCAGCGTTATCCTGAAGTGAAACACGGCCGTCGCCCTCCAGATGGACACCAGGACCAAGCAAGAAAACATCATTATGCATGACAGACTGACCGCTGAACTCAAAGGATGTATCGCCTTTAATGGTAGGTGCAGCGCCTTGCGTCATGTAGGTGTCATTCACCCAGTGACCGCCATAGATAGCGCATTTTATCTCAGCGTCACCGGTAACCAGAAGTTTCATATCACCGCCAATGTGGGAGTGACAACTCATCGGTCCGGCAACGAACTCACCGTAGACCTCACCGCTATAAATCTTAACGGATACATTCCCATCCACGGAGTGCATGTTGTTACCGGAGGCATACAGACCACCAATCCGGGCATCATTCACCACAATATCAACATTACCACCAACAGCCCAAGGGTTATCAGCCATCAGCTTGTCATAGTTTTCACTCGGGTACGCATCGTTCTCACGACTACCGAAATATGAGGTTACTGGCCCCGAAAAGTAATGACCACCGTAAAGCAAATAGACATCAGCACCGTTGTTGAGAGTAATGGAGATATTGTTTCCGGCAGATTTTTCAGGAGCGTTATAAATAGACCCACTGTCAACAGGAAGAACAGTTGTAAGCTCGTAGGCCACACCACCGATCACCATATTATACGTGCCGCCATTTACATCGATATCAATAGCACCAGTTACCGAACAGCTAGCAAAACCAATACCGGCAATACTTGCACCGGTGATACCATTGGTTGTGATGCTAACAGATTCTACAGTCGGGTTACCGCTGGCATTTGTAGATACAAGTCCATTCGCAGAACCACCGAGAATAAAACCTTTGTCGAAGTCTGGTTTCTTTCCAGAATTAGGAGAATCCCCCTCGTACATGTCGAACCGGCTATAATCCTCACCATTGCCGGTGCCGGCTACAGTTACCAGCTTCCCTTCAGTTACGGTCTGCTGAAAACTACTGTAGTCTGAATAATTGAAGTCGACGACGTCGGCATATGTATAACCTACCATCGGGCAGATGGCAAGCACGGCAAGCAATAACTTCGTTTTTTTCATATTTGAGATAAATAGAATGAGTAGCACCCGTTACCAAATAATCGGTAGGGCGATTGACGCGGCGCACCGTATATTACATTTCAAAATTTGTCAAGCATTATTTTGTATTTTTTTAACAACAACATTCCACTACAATCACGCGAATCAGCATACTCGCTAACCTCCATTAGAGATTGCCAGACAAAGCATAAAGAAAGAAGATTAGACCATACTCTAGCAGTTGAAATGATGTATTCATGTTGCAATAGCACCATAAAGACATATAAAAGAACAACACAATACCTCATACAAACCATCATTATTCCTATCTTAATAATAAGAATAAACTACTATCCCGATTCAATCAACACTTCCCGCCATCAATCACAATATTCTGTAAGGAATAATGCTGCTCATAGCGCAGCGGGCACGTGGCGTCCACACCAATTTACCGCCCCATCCCCAGGCGAGTGAGATAACGCCACATCCCCTCCAGCGGGCCATAGCGGAAGAAGTGTAGCCACGTATTGCAGGCCAGCAGCTGCACCAGGTACAGACAAACGCCCAGCGACATGACGGCGCTGATGCTCAAGCTACCCATAAGCCCGGCACCATAGCCACAGATAAGCCAAAGCATGACAATACTCTGTGTGATGTAGCAGGTAAGCGTACAGCGCCCCAACTTGCCCAGTGGTGCCACAACGCGCTGCAAGCGCATACTTCCCAGCACATAGGTAAGCACAGGCACACACCAGAATACAAATAGCGTAGGCTCTATGACATACCAATACGTTTCGCCACCATAGCAGCAGCAGAGGCCACGTACCAGCCCCCACAGCGACGCTACAGGCAAGATAAAACGCCAACCAGGCATATTACCTTGGAACACGCGGAGACGCCCGGCTATCATCCCAAGCAAATACATCCCCACCAGCGCCCAGATGCGGTAGCTATACACCGTGTAGAGGAAGCTATGCCAGACGCCGTGGCAGATATTCCACTCGCCCATTTCGCAAAAAGTAGATGTTTGAGCGGAAGGCGCCCAGGTAATATCGTAGGCCACGCGCACCGCATCGTACCAATCTTTCATCGCAGTCGGCGCCCCACTGGCATAGTGATACAACGCCAACGGTTGCAACAAGCACAGCCCACAAAGCCCAACCAGCCAGCGCGTGGGCACCCGCCACAGCAGCACCGGAATAAAGCCGGTAATGGAGAAAATGAGCAAGATATCCCCACAGTACAACCAACTGTGCACCAAGCCAAAGCCTGCCAGTAACACCAGTCGCCAGCCAAAACGACCACGAAAGTCTACCCCCTTCGCTTCCGCTCTATCGAGTTGCAGGAAAAAGCTCAGGCCGAACAGAAAGGCAAATACCAGGAAAAACTTCCCCACAAACACATTCGCGTACAACCACTCCCACACACCATCACAGCACCCGGGCGGGACTTCCGGCTGCCAAATGTTGAAGAAATTGTGCGAGTGCGCCATCAGGATACCGAAAAGAGCCACGGCTCGCACGGCATCGACAGACCGTATACGCGAATCTGCACTCATTTGCCGAATATCACACGCCGCGCCTCTTCGCGCGCCCATGCATCATCCTCCAGTATCATATCCAGCTGCCCCCGGTAATCACGCGGACGAGCATTGGAGAGCACCGTCTCCACCGTCTCCCATATACCGGTGAATCCCAGCTTGCCATCCACAAAAGCCTGCACGGCTTCCTCATTCGCGGCATTGAACATGGCCGGCATCGTACCGCCCACTAACCCGGACTGACGAGCCAGATTCAACGCGGGGAAATCATCCCAGCGGGGAGCCTCGAACCTGAGCGCGGCAATCTGCGCCAAGTCAAGCTTCTTCAAGCTGTTCACCGTGCGATCCGGCCAGGTTACGGCATACTGAATGGGGAAACACATATCACTGCTGCTCAGCTGCGCCAGAATGGAACCATCCTGATACTCAACCAGCGAGTGAACAATACTCTGGGGGTGCACAATGACATCCACTCGCTCCATCGGAATACCGAAAAGCCAGCGAGCCTCAATCATTTCCAGCCCCTTGTTAAAGAGGGTAGCCGAATCGATGGTAATCTTTCGTCCCATCTTCCAGGTTGGGTGGTTAAGCGCCTGTTCGAGCGTCACCTCGGCCAGTTTTTCCCTGGGTGTGGTACGGAACGGGCCTCCGCTGGCGGTGAGGATAAGGCGGCTCACCTGCTCAGCCCCGCCCTTATGCCCCTGAAGGCACTGGTAGATGGCATTGTGCTCGCTATCCACCGGCAGCACGTTGATACCCCTGGCAGCGGCTCGATTCATCACCACCTCGCCCGCCATCACCAGAATTTCCTTGGATGCAATAGCCAAATCCTTGCCGGCCTCGATTGCCTGCAACGTAGGCTTCAGCCCCGCCGTGCCGATAATGGAAACCAGCACCATGTCGGCCTCGGCCAGAGTCGCCAGCTCACACAAGCCATCCAATCCGGTCAGCACTCGTGTACCGGCAGGCAGGCGCCGCTGCAACTCGGCAGCTTTTGCTGAGTCGAAGATACACACCTCCTTCACGCCGAATTCTACCGCCTGAGCCACCAGAGCATCCACGCTGCTGTGCGCCGCCAGCCCCACTACCTCCATGCGCTCGGGGATATCGCGAGCCACTTTCAATGCACTGGTGCCGATGCTGCCTGTAGAACCGAGTATTACTACCTTCTTTCGCTTCATGTCTGCGCAAACTATACTATCAATCAGCACAAATTGCAAGCACAACCCGCTTTCCGGCGGAATGATACACGCGGATATTGAGCGGCCGCACGGGGTGAAAAGTGCGTCAGTTCGCGGAATGGGCTTGCATTCCGCGAGCGAAGTCGGTAGAATTTCGCGCATGACGAACGAGGATATCAACACTAAAAAGGACTTCATTCGTGAATGGATTGCTAGTGACCTGGCAGAAGGCCGCTGCAAGACACCCATCACACGATTCCCCCCGGAGCCTAACGGCTACCTTCATATCGGCCATGCCAAGGCTATCTGCCTGGACTTCGGCGTAGCCAAAGAGTACGCTCAACTCGGAGCCGTGTGCCACCTGCGTTTTGATGACACCAACCCGTGCAAGGAAGATGTCGAGTTCGTCAACTCCATTCAGGAGGACATCAAGTGGCTCGGGTTTGACTGGGGTGAGCACCTGTACTGGGCTTCCGATATCTTCAATTTCTATTACGAGTGCGCCATTCATCTCATTAAGAACGGCCTCGCCTATGTGGACGAACAGGACCGCGAAACCATGCGTGCCCAGCGCGGTAATCTGACCACGCCCGGTACACACTCCCCCTACCGCGACCGAAGCGTGGAGGAAAACCTGGCTCAGTTCGAAGCCATGAAAGCCGGCAAGTTCCCCGAAGGCGGGGCTGTGCTGCGAGCCAAAATTGACATGGCCAGCAGCAACATGAACATGCGCGACCCCGTCATCTACCGCATTTCATACGACCACCACCACAACACGGGCAACACCTGGTGTATCTACCCGATGTACGATTTCGCGCACCCGCTGGAGGACGCCTACGAGTACATCACCCACTCACTTTGCACGCTGGAGTTCGAAAACCACCGCCCGCTCTATGACTGGGTGATTGAGAACTGCCCCATCCCGGCAGGCTCCCGACCGCAGCAGCGCGAGTTCTCCCGCCTCAATATCACCTACACCGTCATGAGCAAGCGAAAGCTGCGCCAGATGGTGGAGGAAGGCTATGTGGCCGGGTGGGATGACCCCCGCATGCCCACCATCTGCGGTATGCGCCGCCGCGGTTATCCCGCTGCCGCCATCGTAGACTTCTGCGAGGGTGTGGGTATCACCAAGTTCAACGGCAACACCGATGTGGCACGTCTGGAAAACGCCGTACGCGCCGAGCTCAACACCAACGCCGAGCGACGCATGGCCGTCCTCAAGCCCCTGAAGCTGGTGCTCACCAACCTTGCCGATGACCACGAGGAAGAAGTGGAAGTTGTCATCAACCCCGAAAAGCCGGAGTTGGGCAACCGCAAAATTACGCTCACCAAGGAGGTATGGATTGAGCAGGACGACTTCATGGTCGAACCGCCCAAAAAGTATAAGCGCATGAGCCCCGGTGCCTGCGTACGCCTGCGCGGCGGCTACTGCGTGGTATGCTCTGACTATGTGGCCGATGCTGAGGGCAACGTGACCGAAGTGCACGCAGAAGTGCTGCCCGGCACCATCGGCGCCAACCCGCCGGAGGGCATCCGCTGCAAGGGAGCCATTCACTGGGTATCGGCCAAATACGGTGTTAAGGCAGAGGTACGACTGTACGACCGCCTGTTCAAGGATGAAGCCCCGGATGCCAACCCCGAAGGCTTCCTGGCATCGTTGAATGCGGATTCGCTGACCGTGCTGACAAACGCCGTTGTGGAGCCTGCACTGGCAGCTGCACCGGCCGAGTTCCTGTGCCAGTTTGAACGCACCGGGTACTTTGTGGCCGACCGCTACGACCACAGCAGCGAGCACCCCGTGTTCAACCGCTCTGTTGGCCTGCGCGACTCCTGGGCCAAGATGAACAAGTAATGTGTTAACCTCACGTTTAATCTCTGATTCAGCAAATGTTCGGCGGCTCACGCCGCTTCCTGCAAGTGAGCCGCCGAACAGCTCTTTTTACAAAGTTTCGTTATGAAAAATATCGAGTTTTCTTCCAAGAATGGTGTGTTTGACATGAGCAGCTTCATCTGCGAGTGCGATGCCGCTGTCAGTGGTGAGCCCCTGCCCGAATCCCCTGCGACACCTGCCCCCGAGCCGCTCTCGGCTCCGGTAGAAGCGGCGGCACCGTCCGTTCCGGTTGCAGACGGCGTGGATCCCATCATCTATCACCCGCTGGAGGAAGTGCTCTGCGACCTGCGCATGGGTAAGCTCATTCTCATGACGGACGACCCGCACCGCGAAAACGAAGCTGACCTCGTCTGCGCAGGCCAGTTTGCCACGCCGCAGAACATCAATTTCATGGCCACCCACGCCCGCGGCCTCATCTGTGTGCCCATGGCTCCTGAGCGAGTGGATTCCCTTGGCCTGCCCATGCAGGCGCAGCATAACACGGAAAAACACCACACAGCCTTCACGGTAAGTGTCGATGCCAAGGAGGGCACCACCACCGGTATCAGTGCCTTTGAACGCTCCGTCACCACCATGAAACTGGCCGACCCGCGCGCTAAGCTCGATGACTTCGTACAGCCCGGCCATTGTTTCCCCCTGCGCGCCGTCGAGGGCGGTGTTATCCGCCGCGCCGGCCATACGGAAGGCACAGTGGACTTGCTGCGCATAGCCGGTATGGAACCGGTAGGCGTATGCTGTGAGATTATGAAGGAAGACGGCACCATGGCACGCCTGGGCGAGCTGGGTGCATTCCAGAAAAAATACGAACTCAAAGCCTGCTCACTGGCACAAATCATTGAGCACCGCCAGCATACCGAAAAACTCATCGTAAAGGAAGAAGTGGTGAAACTTCCCACGGATTTCGGGGATTTCATGTGCCACTCCTACCATTCCAAGGTGGACGGGAAAACGCATCTGGCCTTAGTTCACGGCGACATTGACCCGGAAAAGCCCGTGCTCTGCCGCGTGCACAGCGAATGCCTGACGGGAGATGTGTTTGCCAGCCGCCGCTGCGACTGCGGCAGCCAGCTGCACACAGCGATGCGCCGCGTAGCACAGGAGGGAGGCGTCATCCTCTACCTGCGGCAGGAAGGGCGCGGCATCGGCCTCTCGGCCAAGCTGCATGCTTACAAATTGCAGGAGCAAGGGCTGGACACGGTAGATGCTAACATTAAGCTCGGCTTCGCCCCTGATTTGCGTGACTACGGCGTAGGTGCGCAGATTCTGCGCGATTTGGGCGTGCGCAAGTTGCGCCTGCTGACCAACAACCCGCGCAAAATAGTAGGTCTGGCCGGACACGGGCTGGAAGTGGTGGAGCAAATGCCCATCAACATCCCCGCCCACGCGGACAACAAGCATTACCTCGACACGAAGCGCGAGCGCATGGGGCACATGATTTAAGCATTTTTCCGATACCAGCACATGAAAACGACAGCTTTATTGATGGCGACGCTGCTTCTGGCAGCATGCAGCACAGCCCCCAAGGGCGACCTGGCTCCCGCCGGTGTAGCAGGCAAAATAATCGAGATGGATGGACACCCGGCTGAGAGTTGCTCCTCACCTATCGGCCAACAGAAGTGGACGGAATGGATACCCGAGGAACAGCCCTGCGTGTTTGCCTACACCTTCGATGAAACAAACCGCTACCGCGTCAACTTCAACCCGACGGATATAGCCTACCTCACCTACGAAAAGGCCGGTCCCAACACAGCTATTATCCGCAACTACGGCGCCCCCAACCACGGCACCTACACGCTGAACTTTGAAACACCCACCACAGGCACTGCCACCAACAATGGGCAATCCAACGGGCGGGATTATATGACGCGCAAGATTAAATTCAGCATCAAATAATTGGCGCGACAAGCGTTGATATCGCCAGCATTGCCCTGTGGGTAATGCCACGCTATATTCACGTCAAACGCAACAGACATGATTCCCTTCAACCGCAGGGAGGCTCAGAACACATACCGCGACAACAGATACCAGACGCCCGCAATCGCAGCAATGAAAGCAGCCAGCAGCGCCAGGCCGCGATTCATCATGCGCTTGCTGAGCACCTCATACTCCTGCGCCAAGAGCGGATGCGCCTCGGTAAGCAGCGGAATCACCGTCAGGCGTGCCTTGCGCATGGCGTATGCCAAAGCCGTGCGCCCGTTAATATCCTCCGCCACAGGGTTAGCCCCGGCAGCCAGCAGCGCCTTCACAATCTCATCGTACCCCAGAGAAGAGGCATAATGCAACAAGGTAAACTTCTTTTCCTCCAGACACAGATTCGGGTTTTCACCAAGTGAGAGCAACAGCTTCACAACCTCGATACTGTTGCACGCAACTGCAAACTGCAAGGCACAGTACCCTTCATCATTCACCTCTCTGATATCTGCGCCGGCATCGAGTATCAACTGCACCACATCCGCGCTCCCGCCGATGGCCGCGCAATGCAGCGGCGTCTGGCCGTTCTCCATGCGATGACGCAAATCTGCACCTGCACGCAAAAGAGCGCGCACCACCTCCTTGTGCCCCCTCTGCGCCGCCACCTGCAATGGTGTATAGTCCGCATTCGGGCTCATATCCGGCAACGCACCGGCAGCCAGCAATTCCTGCACCATCTGAATATGCCCGGAAGCCGCCGCCGCAAGCAAGGGGGCATAACCACTCGTGCACAGAGCATTAACATTTGCTCCGGCTGCAATCAGTTCGCAAAGAATCGGCACAGCCTCTGTCAGAGCCACCGCATGCAAAGGGGTTATGCCATCGCGGTTTTGCCGATTCACATCAGCTCCGGCCTCGATAAGTATGTGTGCACATTCCGCTCTGGCATTGGCCGCCGCTACCAGCAAAGGCCCCCCACGCGTCGTTTCGGTCGTATTGATATCCGCCCCGGCCGCCAACAACTCTCGCACAATGTCCGCATGCCCGGCTCCCGCAGCCATGGTCAGCGCTGTAACACCCTCCTTCTCGGCTTCGTCATCAATACAATACGCATTAACATCCAGTCCGTCGTCAAGCAACCGCCTGACATCGTCAAGCCGGCCTTCGTGCGCCGCTTTCAGCAAAGCTTCCGGGGTGGGAGATGTGGTACTCATAAACGCCGGACATTCTATCGACACAACCCCATCTTGTCAACACATCGGCTTGTCATTGTACAGCCTTGACATGTCAACGGATTTTTCATAATATAATCACGTCATTATTATCCCCATGCAACAGGTCATCGAATCCATCGGTAAATATCTTCTGGCGGTTGTCAGCCCCCTCATCAAGCACCCGGACAAAGCACAGCTGAGAGTGGCAGGCAACGAGGAAGGAGATATGCTGCGTTTTCGCCTGGTGCTGGAGCCGGGTGATATTCCGCGCATCATCGGCCGCAACGGCATGACGGCATCTGCCATTCGCTCGCTGGCCAAGGCTGCCGGAGAGAAAGCGGGGGTAAAGGTGGTTGTACACATACTCTCGCGCAATGAATTAGAGGAGGAAAGCTGATTGATTCCCCCAGGCCATGCAGCAGGCCCTCTTTCAGGATGAGATGATACCCCCGGCCGCCAGAGTGCTGGTAGATGGGTTCAATGACATGGTGTTGGATTATGCCATACCTGATGGCATGCCGGGCGTCACGCGCGGCAGCCGAGTGGAGGTACCGCTGCGCAGCCGCAGCACCACCGGCACCGTCATCAACCTGGTGCAACCGGACACAGAATGGGGGCACCGCCTCAAGCCGCTGACCCGCCTGATAGACGACACTCCCGCCGTCAGCCCCATCCTGATGGATTTGGCCGAGTGGGCAGCTCGCTACTATGCCGTGCCTGTGGAGCAAATGATACGCTGCATTGTACCCGAGCCCGTACGCCGAGAACGCCACGAAGAAAAGACACGCAAGGTGGCCGTACTGCTCAAGTGGCCGGATGATGACACCCTCAACAAAATCAACGCCCGAGCACCGCGCCAGGCATCCATCCTACGCTACCTGCATGATGGAGAGAGCAAGCGCGAACCGATTGCCGACTTAGGGGGCTCTGCCGCCCTGCCCGCCTGCCGCGCACTGGAAAGCAAGGGCTACCTGCGCATCGAAGAAGAGGCCGTACATCGCGACCCCGCCGGGAATGAAGAGTTTGCTCAGTCTTTGCCGCTGGAGCTCAATGAAGAGCAAGCCGCCGCCCTCGCCGACATCATCAGCGCTTGTGACAAAGGCGACAGCAAGCCCCTGCTGCTACAAGGGGTTACCGGCTCCGGCAAGACGGAAGTTTACCTGCAAGCAGCTGCGCATGTGATGCAAAAAGGACTCGGGGTGCTCATTCTGGTACCGGAAATATCCCTCACCCCGCAAACGATGGCTCGCTTCAAGAGCCGCTTTGCCGACACCCCGGGAGCTGTCGCCATTCTGCACAGCGCCATGAGCGATGGCGAGCGCTTCGATGAGTGGCACGCTATTCACCGCGGCAAGGCACGCATAGCCATTGGCCCCCGCTCCGCGCTCTTTGCGCCGGTGCAAAAGCTGGGGCTCATCATCGTGGACGAAGAGCACGACTCCTCATACAAACAAGAGAACGCCCCCCGCTACCACGGGCGCGACCTCGCCGTGCTGCGAGCCCGCATGGAAGGAGCAACCGTGGTGTTGGGGTCCGCTACGCCCTCGCTGGAAAGCCTGCACAACGTCAACAGCGGCAAATACACCATGCTGCGCATGGATAAACGCGCCGATGGACAGCGCCTGCCGCTCACCCGCGTGCTGGACATGCGCAGCGAGCCCAAGGATAAACGCTACCTCGGCATCCTCTCCGAGCGCCTGCGTATGGCCATTGAGGAGCGCCTGAATAAAGGAGAGCAGACCATCCTGCTGCTCAACAGACGAGGTTTTGCCCGCGCCCTCCAGTGCCCGGACTGCGGCCACGTTGTCACCTGCGAGCACTGCGCCCTACCGCTCACCTACCACGCGACAGAGAATCGACTCATCTGCCACCTGTGCGGCTTCCGTGCCGTGGTACCCCGCCAATGCCCCGAATGCCGGGAAAACAACATCCTGCTGGAAGGCTACGGTACTCAGAAAGTGGAACGAGTCCTGCGAAACTGTTTCCCCAAGGCACGCCTGCAACGCGTGGACGCGGATGTAGCCTCCCGCAAAAATGCGCTGCGTGATATATTGGCCGATTTCCGAGCCCACCGCATCGACATTCTGCTTGGCACACAGATGATATCCAAGGGCTTAGACTTCCCGGGCGTTACCCTGGTAGGTGTACTGAATGCCGACCTCGGCCTGTGCATACCCGATCCCCGCGCGGCGGAGCGCACCTTCCAGTTGCTCACTCAGGTGGCGGGACGCGCAGGGCGCGGGGATATTGACGGCGAAGTCATCATCCAGACCTACACCCCACACGCCGCTGCCATTCAATACGCGCGTCGACACGACACGGACGGCTTTGCGGAAAACGAACTCGGGCTGCGTCAGCAATTCAACTTCCCGCCTTTCCGGCACCTTGCCGTGCTCACAGTGCGCTCCCCCCAAGAGGAGCTGGCCGATTTCTCGCTGCGCACCCTCCACAAGCGCCTGGTGGGAGTGCTGCCGCTAGGGGCGGAAATCACGGAGCCGGCACCGGCGCCCATAGCCAAGGCGCACGGCCAATTCCGCTTTCAATGCACCATCAACTCCCTGAGCGCCCGCACCATAGCAGATATTGTCTCGCGCGAAATCAGCCGTCTCAATGTGGGAGAAGACATCACCATCACGCTCGATATAGATGCCTACAGCTTTATGTAACGGCGCTAGGCGCCATTCTCAATCAGCTTGTAACAAGGCCGCATAGGCTCCGTCTGCCTGCTCCCGATGCGGGAGTGCCAGATAATCCTCGACCAGCCGGAAGTTCGGATGGGTAGCAAGGAACGCCTCTACCACGGCGCGGTCTTCCGCTCTGTCGATGGAACAGGTGGAGTACACCAGTCGTCCCCCGGGACGAACGGCCTCGCATGCACAGCTAAGGATGCGGAGCTGCAACTGAGCCAGACGCTCCATCTCAGAGGGTTGCAGACGCCAGCGTGCATCGACACGGCGCTGGAGCACGCCGCTGTTGCTGCAAGGAACATCCAGCAGCACGGCATCGAATGCGCTCTTCCATTGCGGGGGACACGGGAGTGACCAGTCATGTTGCTGCACCTCGACATGTTCGCCACCCGCTCTGAGCAGATTCTCACGCAGCTGGGGTAAACGGTGCTCCTCGGCATCCGTGCAAAGCAGGTCAATCCGCCCGGCGGTGGCTCCTATCATGGCGACGGATTTTCCACCGGGTGCCGCGCAGGCATCCAACACGCGCTCACCCGGCTGCGGAGCCAGGAGCTGCACGCAGTAACGAGTCGACGGGTCAGCCACATAAATACGGCCGTTGCGCAGGTCATCAAACGGCAGGCCGACGGGCAGACGATACCACCCGGGAGCCTGCGGCAAGGCCACCCAATCCTCGCCGATGCACGGCGGATTCAACGGGTTCACTCGCCCGTAGACAGGGGGCGTACCGATATTCCAAGCCAGCATCTGCTCTGCTTCCTCGCGGCCAAACTCGGCACACCAGCGCTCAGCCAGCCAATCCGGCACGGAGTAGCGCACGCCGAGCGGAAGTGCTGTAAGGTTGCTCGTGAATTCCTCCTGCCGACGCACGGCATTGCGCAGCATGCCATTGATAAGCCCGCGCAAACGCTGAGGCGCCAATGCCACAGTCTCACCAACGGCGGCATGTGCAGGCTTGCGCAACACAAACAACTGGCAAAGCCCCAGCAGAGCCAGCCATCGCGCAGAATCCTCCAAATGCCCCGAGCGAAGCCGACCGCACAGGTGCTCCAACCAGCGCAGGTTGCGCAGCGTGCCCAGCACCATGGCCTGCACGGCAGCTCGTTTTCTCGCCGGCACATGGCAACACTCGCGCTCGATAAGCGTTTCTGCAAATATGCCACCCTGCCCCCAGCGTTGCAGGCAATGCCAGGCCAGGCGACGAGGGTTAACATCCTGTACCTGTTCGGAGTGTTTCGGGGTGTGTTGCTGGCGACTCATGATTCAGACAAGGTAGGAAGTTGAAGAGCGGCATGGATAGGCAGCGTGCCGTTCCAGGCGAGCACGGCGCCGGTCACGGAAGAACCGGGGGCGGGCGCAAACTCCAGAACCCCGCCGGCACACTCCAGAATCACACGCGCGGCGGCGAAATCCCACAGATTAATTCGATTCTCAATGTAGGCATCAAAGCGCCCTGCTGCAATATAGCACAAAGTGAGCGCGGCAGAGCCCAGAATGCGCACCTTTCGCACCTGCGAGGAGATATGAGCAAAGCGGCGTACTCCCTCCGCACCGGAGCCATCATGCGTGCCGTGCCCCACAAAAACAACGGCCTCAGCCATACGGCTTCGTCCCGAAACTCGAATGCTACGACCATTCAGCTGAGCCTCTCCACCGACTACGGCGGTATAACACTCATCCTGCATAGGGTCGTACACACAGCCCAGCACAGGCTCACCACCCACACACAAGGCAATGCTCACACAGAAAATCGGAATGCCGTAAAAATAGTTTACCGTACCATCCAGCGGATCGACAATCCACTGCGCCTGAGCATCAGCTCGGCCGGAGTTGCCCTCCTCGCCCAGTACCGCGTAGTCGGGGTACGCCGCTGCGAGATGCTCCACGATTAACTGCTGCGTCTCCTTATCCAGCCGCAGCTTAATATCGTGCGGCAGCTCAGCATCCACACGCTGCACCTCATGAAAGCGTTGCTTCAGGTAAGCACCGGCGGCACGCGCGGCGGCACAGGCTACGCGGAGCTGAGGGGAATAATCCGTCATGACTTCTTTTCAACGTTTTTCTCCGCAGCGCGCTTGCGGGCATCAAGGCGAGCGCGAGCCTCGGTATGCAGTTCGCGAGCCAGACAGTAAGCGGCACGCTTCATCAGCCCGCTCATGCGATTACCCTCGGGCATATCAGCGGGGTCATCGAAGCCCATCCACACAAACACAGCCACACCTTTGTTGTTGAATACCATGCACATGACACCATGCTTGTCCGGCAGGATTTCATTGAGCACCACAGGCTGTCTGGGCTCCAGGACAAAGGGCGGCAACTGAGCCACGGCCGCGGCACTCTCGCGGCGAATATACTCGCCGGTCTTCTGCGGCTCGAAGGCGTAGAGAAGTTTCTGCCCCCTGCTCCAGATGCGATCCGTCAGCATGAACTTGTAATCTCGCCCCTGGTTCTGAACATCAAACAACAAACGAGCCAGGTCAATACGGCGCATATTGAACTCACCACGGTAGAGCGACATCTCATTCTCGCGGGGCGGCATATCCATCTTGACACCCAGCTTTTTATAGAAGTCACTCACTATATCGTAGCCCAGGCTCTGACCGGTCACGTCGACCTTGGCTGCCACAATGTGTGTATTATCGCCACCGGGCAGACAGGCGCATGTGTACACGAGCGGGGCGGCGGCATTGCCGGGGCGGCAATTCTCATACCAGCGGTCGCGCCCATCAATAGCGCTACGGCCCGAAACCACCGCCATAACTCGCCCCTTGTTGTTGCGGCGGGCATCCACAACCAGAACACAGCATTGCAAGACATTCTTCAGGTCATTGCCATCGCGCACCTTCATGTCCGCCGGGCGTTTAATACCATCGAAAAACTTTCTGAGCCGCTCCGCCTCCTGGCGATTTTCATGCAGAATAGGCATCCATTCCTCAGGTATACAACCGGGCTTTTCCACAGCGACGAGAGCCCGCTCCATTGCCTGCTCCACACGCTGTTGAAGCAGGAGGTCGAGGTTGGTCACAACCCCTATGCCGCCGATGTGTTCACCGAGGTCATCGCGCATGTCATCCAGCTCTTTCATAGCCCACATGGTGGGATAGGACACCACTTGCTGAGACTCGGACGATGTTTCAGCAAGTCGGATTTCCTCAGCGACGGCGTTATCGCGTTCCTCTTGGGTGATATAACCGAGAGTGAGCATACGGTCGAGCGTCTCGCGCTTTACGCCCATGGCGTTCTCCATATCCGTGACCGGGTTGCAAAGCGAAGGCGCCCGCACCAGCCCGGCAAGCGTAGCGCATTCCACCAAATTAAGCGACGACACAGACTTACCGAAATAACGCTTAGCCGCTGCTGCCACGCCATAACAATTCTGGCCGAAATAAATGCGATTGAGGTATTGCGTAAAAATCGTCTTTTTATCGTAAGCGCGTTCGATACGCTGAGCCAGCAGAGCCTCAAGGAACTTACGATCCAAGGTCTTATCGCTCATCTCAAACACATTGCGTGTCAGCTGCATGGTGATGGTAGACGCGCCCTGTTCGTAGCTCATGGAAGCCACATTGCGCAGGATGGAGCGCAGCACCGAGGAATAAACCACCCCGCTATGCTCAAAAAAGGCCTCATCCTCGCGCGCCACAAAGGCGTTAATAAGCGGCTGAGGCAGGTCCTCCCATTTCACCAGCATCAGCTCATCGCCGTTCAGTGATGCAATGGGACGATTCTCACAATCATACAGCGAGCTCACCCCCCCGCCGGCCGCCACGCGATCCAGGTCAAACTTCATTGCACGCAGGCCGTACGTTACCACCACGGTAATAAGTGCAATCAGCAGCAAAGCCAGCACGGAGCCGATAAACAGCAAGCGCTTGTGGCCGATGTGCAGCAAATGATACCAACGCTTACGGCGATTCGTTGCTCGGGAATAATACATTTCGTAAGATGCTCAGTTTAGTGCTTATCGTGCATGGACATGAAAAGAGACATATTGGCATCGGGCTGCCAAACCGGGAATTCCTTGTGAAGAGACTCCTCGTAATGGACAGCCTCACCGGCTCGCTCGCAGCGACGCAGCGCCTGAGATACCTTGTAGAGAGCTATCGGCTTCAATACCTTGTCGCTCACGACGTTTGCCGCACGCCCGTAATACTTAGCTGCGTCACTGAACCGGCGGTCGGCATAGTAAGTATCCCCCAACGTGATGAAGATGTCGGATTTAATTGCGCCGTCAACGCCCAGCTCGATGGCATCCTCGCACAGTTTACGCGCCTCGGCCGTGCGGCACACGCCTATCAGCAGCAATGCCATGTCGCGCATACCCTCTGCCTTGTGGTAGGGCTGAGTTTCCATCATGACGTAATGCTCAGCGGCCTCAAGTCCCTGCGCGTAACGGTGGAGCTCCAGACGAGCGCGAGCCAGGGATTTCCAGACCAGCGCCTGCACGGCAGCACGCTCCTTTGTCGTGCCATCTGCCGTGGTGTACGTCTCACGCGGGGCACGCGCCACGGCATCCGAGAGGTACTTATCGGTATCGGCATAGCGCTTGCTCTGGAAACACATCCAGCCACACCAACTGAAAATGGAAGAAGGCAGAGCCTTGTAGGAAGAAGGATTATTGCGCTCAATCTGCACGAGCGTTTCACGCAGGTTGTCCGCATCTTTCAGCTGGAAATAGCACTGCACCAGGCAAAGCTCCACTGCCGAGCCGAACTGCTCGGGGCTGAGGGTGCGAGCCTGACGGAAATGCGGAATAGCCGCCTTGGGATCCTTCTTGTAGCGAGCACGGGCAATAGCGTAATGAGCCTCGGCAATGACTGAGGGCTTCACGCCCTTTTGCGCACAGCCAATGAGCCCTTCATAGTAGCGAATCATCCTTTCAGGGTCAGTTGCTGCAACCGCCTGAGCCGCACGCTGCCAGCAAATAGGCGCGGAGGCAGAATCAGGATAATCCCTGATGACGCGGTCAAAGTCAGCCAGAGCGGCTTCGAGCTTATTCGCCTTCACCAGACAATTACCACGCAGGGCAAGCGCTTCAGGGATGCGCTTGTCGTTGGGGTAAGAGGAAATAAAGGTATTGAGCGTTGCCTCGGGGTTGCCCAGCCCGGACTGTACGGAGCACCAAGCCTTCTTGTACATAGCATCGGCGCGAGCGGCCTCCGGGATGTTCGCAAAATTGATAGCTTCGAACTGTCGGGAGGCCTCGGGCACGTCGGCCAGCATCATGCGGTCGGCATACATGAGTCGCACCAGATCATTGCACGGCAGAGACGCTGTGCTCTTACCACGGGCGGCGTAGGTGTTCAGATAACGCTGAGCCAGAGAGAAGAAATTGACGCTGCGCATCTGCTGCGCACAGGAAAGGCGGCGGTAGGCGGCTTCGGCCGCCAGAGCCGTTTCCGGCTGAGCCTGCTCAGCGACCTCAAACCATTGCGCTGCGCGGGAATAGTTACCAAGCACCATGAATGACATACCGACCATTACGGCGCGGCGTGCCTCCTTGCCGGCATCGGGCAGCGGAGCACAGTTCTCCGTAATCAGCTTCACCACACCGTCAAAATCCTTATTCTTGTACAGAGTCTGCAATATCGCCAACTGCGCATCACCGACATATTGATCCATACCGCTCATGGAGAGCAGCTTTGTGTAGTGCTGCTGAGCTTCGGTCACCAGGCCCAGTCGCAAAGCCAGACGCACCGCCTGAAGGGTGGACATACCGCGCACGTTGTCTTCCACGCCTTCGCGTTGCAACAACTTCACAAAGAAATCGTAAGCTTCGGTATGCTGCCCCGCCTCATTCTTCATTCTGGCAAGGGTATAGAGCGAATCATTGACAATAGCCTGCGAGACGCCATCCTGCTCCAGCAGGCTGCGGTAGTGCGCCTCGGCTTCCTTTTTCTGCCCGAGTTTCAGGTAGGTGCTGGCCAGCGGGTAAAGCACATCGCGAGCCAACTCGGGGCGATGCGTCTCGCGGCGGGTAATCAGATAGTAATCTCTCGCCTTCGCCCAAGCCCCTTTGTTCACGGCGACCGCAGCCAGGCGCAGCGCAGCAATGGCAGCATACTCCCCGGCATTCTTACGGGCGGCCACCTTCTCCAGCACAGCCTCGGATTGGGCTTTCTCACCGCATTCCTCCAGACACACCGCCTGCAGGAACTGAGCCCTCACAACATTGGCAGATTTCGGATACTTGCGCACAAACTCGCCGAAAAGGCTTGCCGCACGCGACATACCGGAACGCCGAGCCTGAGCATCGCCGCCTGGCTGGCGCGCCTGGCTGTAAAGATACTCAGCGATAGCATAGGCATCAGCCTCGGGATTCACCTGTAAATCACCATCATCCTCCTGCACCGGGGCACACCAAGCCGTAGCCGGGAGCACTCCCAGCGCCAGGACACATAAAACGCTTTTATTCATCATAACCGGGTCTAATATTAAAAATCTGAGGACAGTCAGCACAGCCGGGGCTACTGACGGTCGTGCATCTTCATGAAAATGGCCGTATTAGGTTCGGGCAGCCAGTTCGGGAACTCCTTGTGCAACGCTTCTTCGTACTGAGACGCTTCGCCGGCACGGTCGCAGCGCCGCAGTGTCTGTGATATCTTGTAGAGAGCTGTCGGCTTGAGGTCTTTGTCGCTGACCACATTGGCCGTGCGTCCGTAATACTTGGCTGCTTCGGCGAACTGGCGCTCGGCATAGTATGCATCGCCCAACGTGATGAATATGGCTGATTTGATAGGCCCGTCAATCCCCAGGGAGATAGCCTCCTCACACAACTTCCGAGCCTCTTCCGTGCGGTTGACACCAATGAGCAACATAGCTTTATCGCGCATGCCTTCTGCCTTGCGGTAGGGCTGAGTTTCCATGCTCACATAGTGCTCGGCAGCTTCAAGGCCACGCTCATACTGGCGCAGCTCCAGGCGTGTGCGGGCAAGCGTCTTCCAGACAAGAGGCTCGACGGCAGCTCTTTCCTTCTGCGAGCCATCCGCGGCTGTATATTTCTCGCGGGGAGCACGCGCCACGGCATCGGAGAGGTACTTATCAGCATCCAGATAGCGCTTACTCTGGAAACACATCCACCCGCACGAACGCGGAATGGCAGGCGGCAGGGCGTTATAGGAAGAAGAATTGTTGCGCTCCAGTGCCACCAAAGCCTCGCGAAGATGCTCGCCGTCCTTCAATTTGAAGTAGCAATGCACCAGGCTCACATCCACCGAGGCCGCATACTGCTCAGGATTAAGCGTACGGGCTTCTCGGAAGTGCGGAATGGCGGCGGCGGGGTTAGTTTCGTACTGAGCCTTGGCAATACTGTGGTGAGCTTCGGCTATAGCCGCCGGCTTAACACCACGGTGCGCACTGCGAATAAGCCCCTCGTAATAGCCAATCATCTTTTTGGGGTCACGGTTTGCCACAGCCTGCGCAGCACGCTGCCAACACATGGGTACCGCAGGAGACTGGGGATACTCATTGATGACTCGTTCAAAATCAGCCAGTGCGCCACTGATATTGTTCATTTTGGCATAGCAGCAGCCACGCAAAGCCAGAGCCTCCGCCATGCGACTGTCCTTGGAGTAGACGGCGATGAACTTACTGAGCGTTGAGACGGGGTCGCCGGTGCCGCTCTGGAAGGCACACCAGGCTTTCTTGTAGAGCGCCTCCGCCCGCACAGCCTCCGGCAGGTTCTCATACTTAATCGCCTCGAACTGACGCGCCGCCTCGGTCACATCCGCCAGCATCATGCGGTCGGCGTACATGAGTCGCACCAAGTCATTGCACGGCAACGAAGCCGTAGGCTGGCCGGCCGCTGCATAGGTCATCAGGTAGCGCTGCGCCATGGAAAAGAAATTCACGCTGCGCGTCTGCTGAGCACACATCAGGCGGCGGTAGGCGGCATCAGCAGCCAGAGCACTCTGGGGCTGAGCCTGCTCTGCCACGGCAAACCACTGAGCCGCTCTCGCAAAATTCCGCAGCTCCATGAAAGACTGCCCGACAATCAGAGCACGTCGTGCTTCCTTAGCCGGGTCATCCAGCTGCGCGTAGTTACTGGAAATCTGGCGTACAACGCCCTCAAAATCTCTGTTCTTGAAGAGGGTATGGAGCGTTTCCATCTGGGCTTCGCCGGCGTATCTATCCATGCCGCGCATGCCATTGAGGCGGGCGTAGAGTTGCTGTGCCTCCTGAGCCTTACCCAGACGCGAGGCAAGGCGAGCAGCTTCAAGGGTGGCCATACTGCGCATGTTATCCTCCACGTCTTCACGCTTCAGCAGCTGCATGAAATACTCGTAAGCCTCAGCGTGTTTTCCGTCATCGGACTTCATGTGAGCCAACGCGTACAGCGTGGCATTCACAATGACGGGCGACACGCTTCGATCCAACAACAGACTTTTAAAACGATCTTCGGCTTCCTTTTTCTGCCCCAATTGCAAATGCGCACGCCCGAGGCGATAAATTGCATCCTTGCTCAATTCCGGGCGGCGCGTCTCGCGCAGGGTAATAAGGTAGTAATTGCGAGCCTTGGTCCACAGGTTGCGCCCGGCGGCCTGAGTCGCCAGCTTGTATGCTGCTGCGGCGGCAAACTCTCCGCCGTTCTTCCTGCCGGCCAGCTTTTCCAGCACAGCCTCAGAGCGAGCACGTTCCCCACAGGCCTCCAGACACATCGACTGGCGGTACATCGCTTTCACAACATCGGGAGATTGCGGGTACTTGCGGATAAACTCCCCGAAAAGGGTGGCAGCACGCGCCATGGCAACACGGCGAGACTGAGCATCAGCCCCGGAATTCGTTGCCTGGTTATAGAAAGCCTCCGCCTCGGCATAGGCATCAGCCTGCGGATTCGCCGAATGGTCAGACGCAGCATTCCCCGGCTGCTCGGCATGAAGCATCGGCACGGGGAGCAGCCCCAGAGCCAGTGTGCAGAAAAATGTTCCGGTCTTCAACATATCGGGTCAGAATATATGATTTTTTCTTCGGTCAGGCAGGCTGATGAATACCTGGATTAAACGGCAAATGCCAAGACCTCATTGAGCGGCCTTGGGCATCTGCTTGGAGAAACTCACGTTATACACGCCGGCTTTGGTACAGGTGGAAATCACATCGGCCACCTTCTGCCAGCGCATATCGGCATCGCCGCGAATGCGCACCGGCTGGTTTTCGTTGAGGCGAACCTGACGCCGCAAACGCTGCTCGAGTTGTTCGAGCGTGAACACGGCACGGTCAATCGTCACAATCAGCGTACCATCCGCTTCCTCTCGGGCATTGATGATAATTTCATCGATAGCGCGGGATGCTTCTTCCGTGGTCTTGGGTGCAGTGGGCACCTTTACCTTGAGGTCCTGCTCGTTGAGAATGAACTTCTGCGTGACTACGAAGAAAATCAGCAGCAGGAACACCACATCGAGCATGGGTGCCAACTGGAAGCCGATGGGCTCAGGTATCTTCGCGTTGATTTTCATGATACTCGGCGGGTCTGGGCATCAATACTCATCATCCATCATCTCGCTGCGGGCGCCTTTCTGGGCAATGTTGCCCAAGCGCTGCTCGCGGTCAGCCTGCACAGCAAGCACGGAGAGGATGTGAGTTACAGCCACCTCCATGTCAGTCACATGCTTCTGAATGCGGTTACGGAACACGGCGTAGGCCAGCATACAGGGTATGGCAAGCACAAGACCGCCTGCCGTGGTAATCATAGCCTCGGAAATACCGCTGGCCATCTGCATCTGCTTCACACCCTCGAAGTTGCCCTGAGCCATTTCCCAGAAGGTGCTCATCATACCCAGCACCGTGCCGAGCAGACCCACCATGGGTGCAATGGAACCGATATCTGAGAGCCAGTTAATCTGGCGGGTAAGAATGTTGGCCTGGCGGGTAGCCTCGGCAGATGCAACCTCACGCACGGCATCCATATTGGCACGCAGGTTGCGCTGCATGAACATCACAATCACATGCACCGTGCGGGCAAAGCTTGAACCGTCTCGCTCGCACAGACTGAGCAAACCTGCATAATCCTTGCGGCGAATGTATGACTCCACCGACAGCACAATGTCTCGCGGCAGAACAGCCGATGAACGAGTCGTCCATAAACACACAAACACAGCCATCAACGCGATGAATGAAAGCCCCAGCAGGGCGTACATCAGCGGGCCGCCTTTATCAAAAATCTCGAATATATCAAAGCCGACGGATGACTCCGCCGTCTTGACTGCCTGACCTAAAATGTTCATCGCGTCCATAGCTACGGGGGCATTATATGACAAAGCACCCACTATTTCAAGCCGATTAACCGACTATGCCTCACTTTTTTTTACTTTTCTTAACAAGTCCGTCACGGCGCAGGCGTCAAATCATCCCTCACCTCAAAATTGTAGGAGTAGTACGGCGAGGCGTTTGCCAGGAAATAATGCCACCACTCGGTGTGGTAATTCTTCATTCCCGCTGCCGCCATAGACTCTCTCAGTTTCAATCGGTTAGCTCGTTGTGCCGGGCTAACAAGCGGGCTTTCGGTTGCGGAGGAAACATCCAGCAAATCATGGTGGCCGCCCATGTCAAGTTCCCTGCCTGTGCGGAGGTCTACCAGGGTGATATCCACGGCTATTCCCCAGCTGTGCTCTGATATATCGCCTATATACTTACCGTCGTAAATTCCCTGCTTACTGATATTGGGATAGAAGCGAGCCTTCATGCATTCATCTGCCGTGAGGGACCACTCCCGAAAATCGCGCATCGCGCCGGAGGGGCGATAGGCATCCCACACCAGCAACCCAAGCCCCTGCTTCGCCAGCAAATCTGCCGCCTTTTTCATAGCCAGCGCCGTATCCTTGCGCAGAATGGCTCGGGTGCCGGCATACCCGGCAATGGGACGACCGACAAAATTGTCACGCCCGCTGTATTTCAAATCGACGCGTATTGTGGGAGCCACCGTATCCAGATAGCAGAACTCGGCAGGCAGACTCGCAACAGTTACGGGTGCAGTGTTGGGATTATAGGGCGCACACTGACTCAGCAATACCGCAGCTACGCAGATGAATAACGAAAGTGCTTTCATGATACCGTCAAACGTTTTTATAAAATCGGGACTGTAAAAACATCGGTAAAGAGAAACACGATACAGAATATAAGTATCGCCACCAAATACGCCCAAATGCACCAGTGCGAAGCCTCTGCTTCCGCCAGCTCGGCAGCTTTCGTATTCCCCTGCGCCCTGTGGGGCTCCACCTGGGCAGCATACGCCGCAGCGATGCACCCCAGCGGAAAGCACAGAATGATGGCACCGATAAGAATCGGCCAGTGAATTTTCGATTCGCCCTTCATAATTTTTAATAATCAACGCATCATACCGCCTCTGTAGGCACGAGCCAGCACAGTGACAGTGCGCGGCAGCAGGTAGAGAGAAAGGTGCTGCGTTTTATCCGTGAAGTGATTCACGCTGTGGTCCTGCCTGTCGAGCCCGCCGAATGCAGAGTCATCGGAATCCAGCACCACTTTCCATTCACCATGCGCAGGCGCCGGCAACTTGTAGTCCGGTATGGCGCGGGTACCGCTCCAGTTGAATACGAACACCATCCCGGCACGCTCAAAAGCCATCACCTGATTCTCTTCATCCATATTGAGAGGACGTGCAGGTGGCGCTGCAAGCAACTCCGTGCGCTTAGCCAGTGCCACCATGGCGGCATCAAAGGCATTCAGGTAACGGTAGCGCAGCAGCCCATTGTCCACCAATCCCCACTGGCGACGACAATACTTGTAGGAGTTGCCGTTCCCCTCGCGCGGGAAATCAATCCACTCCGGGTGGCCGAACTCATTCCCCATGAAATTAAGCCAGCCCTCGCCCCCGGCTGCAAGAGTAGCCAGACGTATCATTTTATGCAAAGCCATTCCGCGGTCGATGATATGGCTGGGGGTCTCGCAGCTCATGTGGGTGTACATCTCGGCATCCATGAGTCGGAAAGCGATAGTTTTATCGCCGACCAAGGCCTGGTCATGGCTTTCAGCATAGGCGATGTTGGGTTCACCGTAGCGGCGGTTGATAAGCGTGTACCAGATATCACCCACGCTCCACTCCTCATCCTTCTTTTCCTTCAATATCTTAATCCAATAATCAGGTAGCCCCATGGCTAGGCGGTGCGTAAAGCCGAACCCGCCTTCATCCACCGGGCGACACAGCCCCGGCATGCCCGACATATCCTCAGCAATGGCGAAAGCGCCGGGGGTCACCTGCTGCACAAGTGAAGCCGCAAGTTGCAGGTATACAACAGCGTCTACGTTCACCTGCGTGTTGAAGTAGCAGCCCAGATCCGTAAAGGGCTCATGCCCGTGGTGCAGGTACAGCATGCTGGTCACGCCATCGAAGCGGAAGCCATCGAAGTGATACTCCTCCAGCCACCAGCGCAGGTTGCTGAGCAGGAACTCGATGACCTCTGAGCGGCCGTAGTCGAAAAGGCAGCTATCCCAATCCGGGTGGAAGGCATCTCGTTTACCGGCATTGAAATACTGCCCGCCGGAGCCGTCAAAGTTATTGAGACCCTCCGCCACATTCTTCACGGCATGCGAGTGCACCACATCCAGCAGCACGGCAATACCCAGCCCGTGCGCGGTATCAATCAGGTACTTCAAATCCTCGGGGGTGCCAAAACGATTGCAGGGCGCAAAGAACGAGGAAACATGATAGCCGAATGAGCCATAATATGGATGCTCCTGGATAGCCATGAGCTGCACGACATTGTAGCCCAGCTTTGCCACACGCGGCAGCACATTATCGGCAAATTCCCGGTAGGTGTGCACGCGTTCCTCCTCCCCGGCCATGCCCACATGAGCCTCGTAGATGAACGGCACTTTCACATTCGAGGGATTCCAACGGGTATTCTGCCACTTGTAGGATTCCTGCGGAGCCCAGATGATACCGCTGTAGTCAAAGGTATCAGGGTTCTGCTCCGTGTAGCGAATCCAGGCCGGTATGCGGTCTCGCCCAACATTATCAGCCCCCACCACATGCACTTTCACATGCTCGCCGTGTTGCAGTGCCTCGGCAGGCAAGCGCAGCTCCCACACGCCCTCTTTATCCTGCTGCATGGGGTGCAAGCCACGATTCCAGCCGTTGAAATCACCTATCAGGTAAAGAGCTCGCGCACCCGGCGCCCACTCTCGATACACCCACTCACCGGTAGTGGCATCGCGATTGAACCCCAGCCTTGTAAATCCGTTGGCACACTCCAACAGCGAGCCGTAGCGGCGGCGTATACTCGCCAACCGACCATCATACAAGCGCATGCGGCCTTTAATCTCGCGCTCATAGGGTGCCAGCCATCCATCGGCCAGTACCAACCCGGGTATTGGTGCTCTTCTCATCGCCTGCTATTCTACACCCTATTCGGGTTGCTTGCAAGCTTTAACGAATCAAGCGACTCAGAAAATGGAGCCGCTGCCCTGCAAAACAGCGCAGGCTCATGCGGTCAGAAGCACGCATGAGCCCGAAAAAAGCGGTATACTCTGCTTACATATTGGCAAGCACAGCAGCAAACTGCTGCACAGCCTTTGCAAGCTCATCACTGTTGTGGAACTTCTTGTCTGCAAGGTCATTCACAGCCTTTACAAAGGCAACGCCGGTGGCCTGAGCGATGGGGTCAGTCTCCAGATTACCCTGAGCGGCTGCCAGGTCATCTGCATTCAGCGTATTCTTGAGGCTGACAAGAGCTGCCGCATACTGCGTCAGCTGGTTCATGGCAGCGGCCACTTCACCGGGTGCTTCTGCAATCGACTCAATAGTCAACAGCTTGGTTGCACCGCCCAGAAGCACCATCTGAAAGTCGATGTATTCCTTAACGGTAATCGTCTGCTCCTGAGCGGAAGCCGGGGCTACCATAGCGGGTACGGCAGCAAGTGCAAGATAGGCGAACTTATACATAATTGTGATTCTGCTGTTGTTGCGTGAGGCTTTTATATCACAAACTGAGCCAATGACAAGTGTTTTTTGCTGCATGGTAGCAATATAGGTTGCAAACAAATGGGTTTTGCGGTACAGAATGGGAGCTATGCATGAGAATCACCGTATTCACTTCATCATCATTTTCCTGTTGGTAAGTTTTAACCTGCGGATGAGTTTTTCTGCAGCGGACCCGCTGCTGGTGTTTCTGATGCGAGATTTGGGACTAGGGGTAAACAGCAGCGGGCTTTTCGGCTTGCTGCCCATTATATCACTGGGTGTGGCGGCTCCGCTGGGCGCTCGGCTGGCGGCACATATACGCCCCCGATTGCTTATTCTCTACGCTCTGTTGCTAGCCATAGCAGGAGTAGTATGGCGCAGCTACGGACACTTGCCCGGCCTGTACGGCGGCACCATCGTCATCGGTATCGGCCTGGGTATAACCGGCTCCGTTATTCTGGGGGTTGTCAAACAAGAGTTCCCGCTCAACCTACCCCAACTCATGGGTGCCTACACCGCTTGTGTCAGCCTGGGCACAGCGGTAGGCTCAGGTGCGGCAGACCCCATCGCCTTATTGCTGGGAGGCTGGCAGAAAGGGCTGCTTTTCTGGGGCTTGCCATTGCTGGCAGCTGTGTTGCTATGGGCGGAGCTCATCCTGTTTTCCCCTGCCCCTCGGCAAACACAGCACACCGTCCGGGCCCCCATCAGGCCCCTGCTGCGGCAGCGCAAAGCTTGGGCGGTGAGCCTGTTTTACCTCTTCAGGGTTGCGGGGGCATGGCTGTTGATTGTGTGGCTGGCAACTCTCATGCGACAACGCGGACTCCCGACTGTGGAAGCCGGCCTGGTACTGGCGCTATCCACCACCTTCCAGATTCCGGCGGCACTGCTCTGTGCCCATTTCGTCAAATGGTTCGGCGGGCGAGAGCGCCTCATGACGGCGGCCATTCTTCTCTCCATCGGGTGTTGCTGGGGCTTGCTGCTCGCCCCCTTGGGGCTCTGGATTTTGTTTGCCTGCGGACTGGGGGTGAGTCTGGGCTGCATTTTCGCGCTTGGCATGACATTTATCGTCGAAAATTCGGCGGATGAAGCAACTACCGTAGCGCTTTCGGGCATGGCCCAAGGGCTGGGGTTTGTGGGTGGAGGCCTACTGGCCTGGGCAGCCAGCCCGGCCATGATGGCATCGCGCCCCGACCTCTGCATTGCCGGCATCTACAGCAGCTTCGCCATATGCGGGCTGATATTTGGCCGACATTGCACCCGGGGTTCCCTGTGCAGGGTATAAAGGCAAAATCAGAGCACGTTATTACTCCACTGGGGGGTGGGCTGGGGCTCTGACAAAGCACAAATGCGGTCAATCATACGATCCCAGTATTCCTGCCCCTGCTCAATGTCAATCTGAATACGCAGGAAATAAATCGGCACCTCCATTTCCCCGGGTTTAAGGAAACGTACGGCATCTTTTTCCGTTGTTACAATCAAATCCATGGCGCGGTCGGCACAGCGCTCCACGAACGTCTCCAAATCCGCTTGGTCAAACCAGTAATGATCAGGATAGCGGCGGCGTATCTCCACATGGGCACCCAGATTCTCCACCAACTCTTCAAAACTTTCGGGGCGCGCGATGCCACTCATGCAGGCTACATACTTATCCTCCAGGAATGACAACGGCTTACGTTCACCGGTAAAGATATTCTCCAGATACGAAGGCCCGTGGTTGGTCACGATGATATCTGCCACCTTGTTGTATTTGCGAATGGTGGAGATAAGCTCACCCTGAGGCTTGCCGCCGCTCTTTGTGAGGATGATGTAGCTGGCTCGAGCCAAGCTGCTGCGGGGCTCACGCATGGTACCGCGCGGCAGAAGCGCCCCCGTACCAAAAGGGAAACCGCAGTCCACCAACACGATATCAATCTCATGCTTAAGCTTAAGGTATTGCATCCCGTCATCCAGGATGAGCGTGTTGGCTCCCAGCTGCTCAATGGCAAAGAGCCCGGACTTCACGCGATCTTTATCCACCAGAACCGCCACGCCATCCAAATTGCGTGCTAACATGAACGGCTCATCACCGGCATACAACGGCCCGAGATAGCGTGTCACGCCATCGCTGGCAATCTTGGGCAGGTTGCCCACGAGTTTACCGTTGGCATCCTTCCATTCCTGGGGCTCATCCAGCGGTTCGCTCTTGTAGCCACGCGTCAGGATAGCACACTTGCGGCCTCGCGAGGCAAGCGTGCGGGAAAGCAACTCCACGACCGGCGTCTTACCGGTACCCCCCGCCGTAATGTTGCCCACACTCACGACAAACGTGCTCAGGTAGTGCACCGTTTTAATGCGTCGGCTGAAGAGAAACAGACGCATCTTTATGAGAAGATAGAAAAAGAAGCTGGCAAATCGCAGCACGCACTTCATCAGCCAGGCGCGCATACCATGTGCACGACCGAACACCACTTCGGTGCCCCACTCTGCAAACTCATCCATGCGCGACTTCATGCCGTTTATTCTACCCCACTCACCATCACATGTCAACAGAGAAGATACGGAAAACCTGATTATTTCGCTTGAAAAGGTCGCGCCATGCAACACACACCGGGCTCGCCTGCTAAAATTGCACGAAACATGAAATTTATGCTTGAAATGTTGCCAAAAAAGCGTAAAAATATCAGAAATGAGCCGCGATTCATACAGCAAGCCACCACGAGCATCCGTGCCGGGTGTATTCAATTGGGGGTTGGTGCGCAAAGCCCTGCGTGCGGCGGAAGAAGGCGTATACTGCTGGAATGTGGAGAGCGGTGAAATATACTACACGGAACAGTGCATACGCATGATGGGGCTACCGGTACAGGAATTCGCCCCCAATATCTTCACGGAGCCCGAAATCACCATCCATGAAGAAGACCGTCAGTACTTCATGAATGCCGTGCAGCGCTACCTAGACCGACCCACATCCTCGCCGCTGCGACTGGAGGTGCGCCTGCTCAACCTGCGCTCCAGGGGGTGGCGGTGGATTCGTGTGAACGGCCTGGCGGAACGCAATCGCGAGAAAAAAGCCGTGCAGCTGGTAGGTGTGTGGGTGGATATCACCCGCCGCAAGATGACGGATTTGCACGCCATGGAAGACCGCGACCTCTTCCGCAACCTCATCAACTACCTGCCCGATAACATTTACTACAAGAACCGAGAGTCACGTTTTGTGATGGCCAACGAAGCTACGGCCCGCAAGATGGGAGTGCGTACCCCTTCCGACCTCATCGGCTGCAAAGACACCCACTTCTTCTCCGAGGAAACTGTCAAAGTAGCACGCCAGGAAGAGCTGGAAATCATGCGCACCGGTAAACCCATCACCAACCGCATTCACAAGGAAAGCTGGAAGGACGGAGAAAGTTCCTGGTGCCGCCTCTCGAAGTTCCCTTGGTACGCGGCAGACGGCACTATCAAAGGCATTGTAGGCATCTCGTCGGATGTCACAAAACTCATCGAGACCCAGCAGCGCTACCAGCGCATGGCAGAACAACTAGACCAGCGCAACCGAGCTCTCGAGAAGGAAATATCGCTCGCGCGCGAGATTCAGCTGGCGCTCCAGTCGCAGCGCATCCCGACCCGCGAATGGAAGGATGAAGAAAGCGGCATACGGCGCATGGCGCGCTTCCAGCACATGTACCTGCCGTGTACCGGCGTGGCGGGCGATTGCTTCGAAGTCTTCCCTGTGGGAGAATCCGGCGTGGGCATGCTGATATGCGATGTCATGGGGCATGGAGTACGCGCCGCGCTGATAGCCTCGATGCTGCGCGGCCTGCTGGAGCAGTTCGTGAGCCTGGCCGACACACCCGGGCTTTTCCTCTCCAGCCTCAACCGCCAGCTGTGGGGCATATTCGACAAAGCCAACATCACCATGTTCACCACAGCCTGCTATGTGTACTTTGATTTGCAGAATCGCAGGCTTACCATCACCACGGCCGGCCACCCCGTGCCCGTGATACTGGGAGCTGACGGCAGGGCGTTCCAGCCCATCATGCGCCGCTCCCCCGCGCTGGGACTGCTGGAGAATGCGCCGTTCCGCGAAAGCGACATTACCCTCGAACCGGGAATGAAACTCATGCTCTTTACCGACGGCCTGCCCGAAGCTCGCGACCCCTCCGGCGAAGAACTCGGCGTCGGCCGCGTGATGAAGTACCTACAGGAAAACATTCCGCAGAATATTAAGGAAATGCTCGATTTCTCGCTGGCAGCCATGCACAGCTTCACTCGCAACCCCGGTCAGGATGATGATATATGCCTGCTGGGCGTGGAATTCTGCGAGGAGTAAGCCCTATTTCCCCTCTCGCGGCGGAAAATACGCATAAAAGCGCGCTTTTTCGCCCGTGATATGCAAAAAAAGATTGCAATCAGTCGCATTTAGCAGTAGTCTAAGGACAGTTACAGATTTTTTACTGACTTAATTTATATGGAAGACAGCACACAGGGGGGCAACACGCCCTTTGACCTTTCCGAGCTGACCGGTTTCCAGTTTGGCCCTGCCTGGGCTAAGCCGGGTGCCGATACTGCACCGTCCCTGCCGAAAATGCGCACCGATGAACGCCCTGAGCGCCGTGGTGGCCCGCGTCGGCCCAATATGACAGACCGCCGTGCCCCTCGCCCCCGCAGGGATGACCAGGCAGGCGCATCCGAGCGAGGGCCTCGTCGTTCGGCAGGCCCGCGCCGCGGCAACCGGGACAGTGCCCCCCGCCGTGAGCTGCCGCAGCCCGCAGACGGATTCCGCGTCGAGCTGCGCCCCGCCAACGGTGTGCTGGAGCTCTTCAGCAAGGAAATTGCCCGCCACAAGCGCGCGCTGCCGTTGTTGGATCTCTCCCGGGTCGTGATGGCGGCCAAAGATCGCTACGACCTCGTTTTCATGAAGCTGGAGAACGGCTCCATGCTCATCCACTCCACCAAGGGCGATGCCGCCTGCTGGCTCACCGAGGCCGAAGCGGTGGCCTATATGTGGAGCGCCCCGTGGTTCAGCGAGCTCTACACCACCGAGGAAATTGAGACGGAAGCACCCAAAGGCACCTTCACGGCTATTGCCACCTGCACCTTGGGCAATGAAGTAATCGGCCCGGTCAACTGGCACGGCTATCAGGCAGCTCTCATGACCCTGTATCGCTCCAAGTATTCCAACATGGCTCTGGATGCGTTCAAGAACCGTATCACTCTCAACAAGGAGGAAGAAGCCGTACAGAACTGGCTGGCCGGTGCCGGCAAGAAGACTGTATGGAAGCCGACCCGCGAAGGCGCTACAGACATTGTGCTCGAAGACGCCAAGGCTGTGGAGGCTGACTTCGTGGCCAACCACTACGGCAAGGTGTACGAAACAGTTGACAAGGTATTCATCAACGGAGCCACGCCGCGCAAGGTGCTTTCCCCCGGTCTGGCAGCACACCTGGCCATTCTGAGCGACAAGACGCGCCACTCGCCGCAGATGCTCATCCCGAACCTCTGCCATGGTCTGGCTCGTCACCACATGCCTATCTACAAGTGGCAGGGCAACCACTTCACCGGCCCGAGCCGTGTGCGAGCCATACCTACTGACACGGTGCTGGCTGACCGCATGATGGCGATTGTGAACTGGAGCAAGGAGCATTCCGGTGAAAAAGTCGAAGCCATGTTCGCCGAGCTTTCCGGTGTGCCCGTCGGCACCGATGACGAGAGCCGCAAGGCCGCATCGGAGGCCTACGCTCCCTACACTGCTGACATGATTTGGCTGCTGGAACAGGGATTCGTGGTTGTCACGGGTGATAACTCCATCTGGTATCCCAAGGGCAGCGCAGCTCCCGAGCCGACAAAGCCGGAGCAACCGCGACGCCACCGCCGCAAGTAATCTTAAAAAAGCCCGCTGCAAAGCGGGCTTTTTTGTGTCTCTGCAAAACTTGTCACCAGATGAGGGAGGCATCCTCCACCACACTGTGCGGCCATATCCCCCGCTCAGCCATGAAATGCTCCCAGGCCAGCAGAATCTGCTCAAACACGGCAGGGTTCACCTCGAAATGCGTCAGGGTGTGGTCTGCATGCGGGCATAGCACCAGCTCCGCATCATTTCCCAGTGCCCGCCATTCCTCACAAAACCACTCGCGCATGCCATAATCCTGCAGCGGGTCAACCATGCCATGGGCACAAAACAACGGGGGCAGATAACGGCGCAGCAAGGCACAGGGATTCAGCGCATCGGCCTGGGGCACCTCCTCCTTAACCCGCAACATGCGGCACTCGGGGGCATGGATATCGACAAGCCCGCGCATGATGGCAACCGCCGCCGGCTGCAAGGGCGGCACATCGCGGCTGCCGATTTTCCACCAGCGTCGGGTCTGCTCCATAGGCTGCATAGCCGCATTGAGCGCCATCAAGCCTCCGGCATCCGTGCCCGCTATGGTGATAGCCTCCTGGTCTATACCAAGAGCCGCTGCATTCTGATAAATCCATTGCCAGGCATCAATACCATCGCGTATGATATCCTGTGCCGTCACATCAAAACGAGCATGCGTGCGGTACTCGGGCAGCACACAGACAATACCGCGAGCAGCCAGATGCGAAGCCCACGAGGTGAACTCATCGCTGAACTCCAGCATCCACATACCACCGTGCAGAAACAATACGCCCGGCAGGAATGAGGACGTGCTATGCCCTCGCGGCGCAAAGATATGCGCACGCAGTTCCACACCATCAGCAAAGCGTTTCCACACGACGGAGGGCACCTCAGCCTCCGTTTCTTCTGCCTCGCTTTGTGAAAATGACGTCATAACGTAGCAACAGTATGCTATTTTCTTGCAAAAAAGGCAAGCCTGTAGTAGTTTATCTTTAGTTATGAGAGCGAATTTTCCTGTAATTGCAGCCATCGGATGCCTTTTTGCCCTGGTAAGCCAGGCTGCCACCCCAGCAGCTATCGAGGCAGAACTGAAGCGCCGCAGCGCTCAAAAGCAGGCTACCCAACCGGTACCGAATGAAACGAATTTCATTGTTCCCGACCAGGAAAAAGCTCGCGTGACAGCCGAGCGCGTATACAACACCTGGCGCCTGAGCATGATTCGCGGCAGCGAGCCCACCTGGCGTTCCACCACCTCTAACTCCCGCCAGATGAAGGTGCGCAACCTCATCGTCTCACAACGCGGCAAGTTCCCGCGCGATTTCTTCAATGAAACGCAGGAAACACCCAAGCTGGAAAACTTTGCCTACGTCGGCACCCTGCAAGGCTGCAATGGCTATACCATGGCATGCACCTATGTGGGCCGCATGCAGCTGGGCAATGGCAAGGTGGCCGAGAATGCCTTTGTGCTCGAACTGGTGTTTGAGGGCGGCCGCTGGAAGCTCGACCAGACACGATTCTTCAATCTCAGCCGGCTTCCGGAAGTTCGCAAGCGCCTGTACAACCGCGATATCGACGTGCTGAAGGAGCATGACGGCTTCCAGCCCTACGGAGCCATCCCCCCCACTCCGCCCGCTTGCAATGCCCCCGTGCTTATCGGCAAGGTATTCGTTGACTGCCCCGGGCGTAACATCGAGATGACAATCAACGGCATCTCCATGCATTCCTTCGATGATGAGCGCCGTGCCGATGTCATCTCCGGCGGCCTCAAGCGCGGGCTCAACACCATCTCTTACAAGATTCAGGATCGAGAGGGGCTCGAGCGTCCCGCTATGGCTATCGGTATCTTTGTTGCTCCGGAAACTCCCGGTAACACCCCGGTGTGTGTCTTCGACCACATCCTCGATGAAACTGACAAGGCTGAGGGTGGCTCGTTCTCCTTTACCATTCGCAATGAGCACATCGCTTCCATGAATCCGCGATTCAACGGCGAGAAGCCTTCCCCCTACCATGCCGTGCCCCTGAAACAGAAAAAATAAAAAACTTTCCTCGCCCAAAACAGCCGTAGACACGAGGGAACGGCTGTTTTGGGCTTTTTTTTAACACAAAATTCCCAAAATTCGCTCTCTAATTGTTTTTTTGCTTGACTTTCTTTGTTAAATGAGATAAATAGTTATCAGTTCCAAACATAATTCTTATTAACCTCAATCCATCCGTCAGACAATGAAAAAGTTCATCATCATGTGCGTTTCCGCGGTCAGCGTTCTGTCGCTGAGCTCCTGCTTCCACCACGGTCTTCCCGTCCACATCCACGCCGGTGGTCATGGCCACCACGGCGGACACCACGGCGGGCACGGCTACCACGGTGGCCATGGCTACCACGGCGGGCATCACGGCAGCCACTATCGCGCTCCCCGCAAGCGTGGCGGAGTCTCGATTGGCGACCATCGCCACTAATCGGCAGCCTCCATTCTTTCAGCTCCCCGCAGGGTCATCCTTGCGGGGTGCTTTTCGTTTCGGTGCGTTCAACGCCTGAAGATAATGAAGAAAATCGATGAAACGGCCAACGCCATGGGGTAATAGAGATGCGGGATAATATCCAGCGCCGATATACCGGCCAGCGCCGCCCCCATCAGCAACTGCGCGCCATAGGGCAGAATCCCCTGCACGATGCACGAGAAAGTATCCAGAATACTGGCTGTGCGAGGAGCCGAGATGCCGAACTTCTCTGCAATACGGCGTGCAATATCACCCACTGTCACAATAGCCACCGTATTGTTGGCCGTGCAGAAGTTTGCCAGTGACACCATACAGGCAATGGAAAACTCAGCCCCGCGACGGGTTCGCACCCGGGAGGTAAGATGAGAAATAATGTACTGTAAACCGCCATTGTAGCGAATAAGCTCCAACATACCGCCTGCAAGCAAGGTCACGATGATGAGTTCCCCCATGCCCGTCATTCCCTTGCCTACCGAGTCCGCCCAGTCAAGCAGCGTCAGGGAGTCGGAGCCCAGAGCCACCAGACCGGTACTCACCATCCCGAGCATGAGCACAATCATGACATTCAGCCCGCAGAGCGCTGTCACCAGCACCAGCAAATACGGCAATACCTTCACCCAATCGATGGCGTGCGGCACCACCGGGGAGGAATACTGAAGCCCCAGCACCACATATGCCACCAGCACCAGTAAGGCAGCAGGTAATACGATGGCAAAATTGGCCATGAACTTATCGCGCATCAGGCAGCCCTGTGTACGCGTGGCAGCAATGGTGGTATCGGATATAAAGGAAAGGTTATCACCAAAGAAGGCACCGCCTACCACAATACCGGCCACCAGGGGGAGATTGCTGCCGGAGCTTGCCGCCAGCCCGGCGGCCACAGGCATGAGCGCCACAATCGTGCCAACGGAAGTACCGATGGAAAGAGAAATGATGCACGAGGCCAGGAAAAGCCCGGCCAGCAACATATTGGCAGGCAACACCGCCAATGTCAGGTCAACTGTCGCGGTCACGGAACCGATGAACTTGGCCGAGCCGGCAAAGCCGCCGGCCAGCACGAAAATCCACACCATCATCATGATGTTGCGGTGAGCCGCGCCGGCTGAAAAGCGCTCTATGCGGCGATTGAGCGTGGCGGGCTTGCACACCACCAGCGCCCAGGCCGAAGCTGCCACAAAGGCTACCGGCACCGGCATTTTATAAAAGTCCCCTGCTACAACGGAGGTCACCACATAAAGCAGGAAAAAGACCAGCAGCGGACTGAGGGTCCAAAAGCCGCGGATGTGATTCTTAACAGGTAATTCCATGATGATGATGCTATTATTTTGTTTCTGTTACACCGATTCTGTCCAGCAAATCCAGGCGGGAAATCAGCTCCTCGGGTTCGATGCGACCGCGCATCAGCGCACGGTAGGAGTTGATAAGAGAGGTCGTCTGCTCCGCATTTTCCTCCAGAAGCTCAAGGCGAAAGCGCCGCAGCCCCATGCGGCGCATACCGGCAACATAGCGAGCCGCCGTCTGAGCCCTGCCGTTGAACAGAGTGTTGCGGCAGCCCTCATCGCTGCGGAGATAATGCATGGCATAGGTGCGATCCATCACACGCACGCGGTGGTGCTCGCAAGGTTGTCCGCAATCCATGAAATTCCGCCCTTGTGACAGGAAGGTACAGAACACACAGTGCTCCGTATGGAACATGGGGATGTGCTGGTGCAAGGTCAGCTCCAACTCAGGACCACAGGCACTGCGAAGCAAATCTACCAGTTGGTGAGCATTAAGGTCGTAAGAGACGGTAACGGTTCGCATGCCATAGCCGCGCAAGACTTTCACAGTTTCGGGGTTCGCGGCATTGAGTGAGAAGTCGGCCACCATAGGCAAGCCCTTTTCCTTGAAGTAGAGAGCAGCTCCCAGATTTCGCACCAGCACACCATCGGGCGCGGCATCGAGGATAAACTTGAAATAGCCGGCCTCTCTCGGCTTCATGATACGCAGAGTGGCCACCCACACCGCCGTACCCGGGTAATCCCGGCGTATCTTCTCCGCCACAGGGGCCAACTGTCGCAAATCTTTCAGGTCCAGATAGATGCGCTTAATTCCGGCAGCCGCAGCGGCGTATACCTGCTCTTCCTCACGGCAAAGCACGGAAAGCTTGTATTTGTCGGATGCCTGAATGGGGGCAAAATCTCCCTTCCAGCCATTCCAGACAAAGGGCGGGCGCTGAGTCGGTGTGGCCTGTTCCGGCAATTGCTCCACCAGTTCACGGCGCATGCGGTTAAGCACACTCAGCGGCATCATGAGCCCCTCTTCCAGCTCGTAGCTGCACGCGCCAAGACTGTAGCCGGTACCCCCCAGGCGGCTGAACTGGCCTTCTATCACCTGCGGCGTGAGGGCGTGCTTTTCGGCGGGCGCCAACACTTGCCTGCTATCCACCGTCACGCCGCAGCAAGTCGCGGTGAGAGGCTCGCCCTTGCGCCCCGCAAAATGAATGCGCAGAGCCTGTGACGGAGCCTCGGCAGCACGTGCGAAGTTGCACCAGGTAGCATGCAGAGCCTTGTCCAGAGCCGGGTCTGCCGTCTTCCACAGCAAATCACCGGGGCGGACATAGCGCCAGTCGATACGACTTCCTTTGCCATGGAAAAAGAGTTTGGCGCCCTGCACCTTCCAAATGCGCCCGCCCTGCTCGTCGTTGCGATCCTGCCCGGCATCCACCACAAAGCCATCCCCCGGTGCAATGGGAATAGCCGGTATGCCGCTCAGCTCCACCCAGCCCTCACCCACACGGGCAATCCGCCCGGCCAGAGCGCCTCGCTTCTTGCCAAAGCGGCCGTGCGTCAGCAGCGGATGATTCGAGCCTTCCAGCCAGCCAAAGGAAAAACCACGTGAAAATGCCATCTGCATGGCGTACAAATCAGCCTCCAGCACCCCGCGCGACACGTTTTTTCCGCCCAATGCGGCATCGAGCGCGCGGCGGTACGCCCGAGTCGTGGCGGCTACATATTCGGGGCTTTTGAGGCGGCCTTCAATCTTAAAACTCCGCACGCCGGCTGCCAGCAACTCCGGCACTCGCTCCAGCGCACAAAGATCCTGAGGGGAGAAAATATAGCGCCGCTCACCCAGGTCGCGCATGCGGCCGTCCACCTCCAGCCTGTAGGGCATGCGGCAAGCCTGAGCACACTCACCACGATTGGCACTGCGCTGCCCGAGCGATTCGCTGGTGAGGCACTGGCCGGAGTAGGCTACACAGAGAGCCCCGTGGCAAAACACCTCGATAGGCTTGTCGGTTGCCTTGGCACAGGCGGCGATTTCCTTGAGCGACAGCTCGCGAGAGAGCACAATCTGCTGCGGGTCAAACATCTTATCCACCCATTGCACCGCCTCGGGCGAGCTCACCGTCATCTGCGTCGATATGTGCAGCTCAATGCGCCAGCGCCCCTCGCGCCGATAGCGGCTTACCAGCGCAGCCAGACCGAGGTCCTGCACAATCACGCCATCCACCCCGGCGGCATCCAGCGCATCCAGATACTCCAACGCCTCCTGCATCTCTGCCGGGAAAATCAGTACGTTCATCGTGACATACGCTCGCACCCCGTGCTCGCGCAAAAACGGCACCAGAGTGACCAAATCCTCGCGCGTGAAATTATCGGCTCGCATGCGCGCATTGAATCGGTCAAGCCCGAAGTACACCGCATTCGCCCCGTTGGCGACAGCGGCGCGCACGCAATCCCAATTACCCGCAGGGGCCAGTATTTCCGGTGTTAGCTCTGACATGTCGGCGCCTATTCTCCGCTATAAACGTCTATTTTGCAAGCATAATCTGCCACAATGGTTCAGTTCTGCTGACGCGGTGAAGGCTTGCAGATGCCCCCACAGCTGCGATAGAATGCTGTGGACATGAAGGGAATTGTACACATCCTGATGCTGATGGTGCTCATCTGCGTAACTCATGCTGCTGTGCCGCACAACTGCACTCAAGCTGTCATCGGCGTTGCCGATGATTGGAACAGCTCTCACGTTACCCTCTCCGTGGTGGAAAAAGATGCTCACGGGCGGTGGGTTCGCGTTCTGGGGCCATACAGGGGACGCCTGGGGCGCTCCGGCCTGGTATGGGGGCTGGGGCTGCACCGCAATTATCGCCGCGCCACTATCAAGCAGGAGGGCGACGGACGCTCCCCCGCCGGTATCTTCCGCATCGGCGGGCTGTGGGTCACCAACAAAAAAACAGTGAAACGCGATTCGCGTATTCCCTATGTGAAAGTAGGCCCGGCTGATTTGTGGGTAAGTGACCCTGCCTACCCGCACCTCTACAATCGGCATGTGCGCCTGAACCACCCTGCCCGCAGCGCTTGGGAGAAAAAAGAGCAGATGCGCCAGACGGACTACGCGCACAGCATCAAGCTGCTCATCTGCCACAACACGGATAACCCCAGGGTGAATGCAGGCTCCTCCATCTTCTTCCACATCTGGCGGCGCGATGGCGCAGCAGCCACAGCCGGCTGCACCGCCATGAACGAAACGAACCTGCGCACCATCATTGCCCGGCTCAATCCCTCCCGCAACCCGGTTTACATTCTCTTGCCTAGGGCAGAATACGCAAGGCTCCGAAAATCCTGGCGTCTGCCCTGATTTTCAGCTTGACAACCAACTTCATTTAACGTAGAAAAGAAACATCATGAAACGCATCATCTCCTTACTAGCCGTTGCTGCCACCGCAGCAAGTGCTCTGTTGCTGTCGGCGGCTCCCGCTCAGGCGCAGGAACAAAACCACAAATTCTGGATCTGCATTTTCGGCTGCCCCAAAACAGCCACCACCTGCGTGCGCCTCGATGCCATCACCAGCGTCAGCAAACATACCTACAACGTCGGCTCCCAGACAGTGCGCGAAGTTACCATCGACACCACCGGTAATAACAGCATCCGTATTTACTGCATGAACGTCAACGAACAGCAGCAGCGCTACAAGGACCGCCTCAGCAATACCCGCGAGCTCATGGATAGCAAAACAGGCCGCAACAGCAAGCTCCCCACCAAGAAATTCCCCGAAGGCACTTACAGCCATAATGTTGAGTACCAGGTGGAGGAAGTAACCGTGCTCGACAAAATTTATGATTCTGTCATGAACGCAATAATGAAGAACAAAGGCTGCACTTTGAAGGTCTAATAGGGTACAGAAAACCATTTTTTATCATGAAACACACAAAAAGCACCATACTGAGCCTGGCTCTTGCAGCCCTGGCACCGCTTACATTCGCTCAGGAAGCACCCGCTCCTGCACCCGCCGCAGCCCCCGCTGCTACCCCCTCTCCCGAGGAGGTCAAGACTGTGTTCTCCTACCTGCTGGGCCAGCAGTTCGGTACCCAGCTTGCCATGGACGCCAACACCCTGACAGCTGAAGACTTCGACCAGGCTGTCTTCTTCAAGGGAGTAGCTGACGGCCTCGCCAACAAGGTAGACCCCGAAATGCGCCAGAAGGACGTTGCCGCCTGCATGCAGGCTTTCATGGCTGTTCTCAAGGAGCGCGCTGACAAGGTTGGCGCTGAGAATCTGGCCAAGGGCAAGGCTTTCCTCGAAGAGAATGCCAAGAAGGACGGCGTTGTGACAACCAAGTCCGGCCTCCAGTACAAGGTCATCACCGCCGGCAATGGTCGCAAGTACGACGAGAAGAAGGACGGCTCCGCCGCCATGGCCTCCATCACCTACGAAGGCAAGCTTATCGACGGCACCGTGTTTGACGCCAGCGCTACCCCCACCGACATGCCTTTCAACGGCGTGATTCCCGGCTTCGCAGAAGCGCTCAAGCTCATGCCCATCGGCTCCGAGTGGGAAGTTTACATCCCCTCTCAGCTCGCATACAATGAGCAGGGACCCGGCATCATCGGCAACAATGCCACGCTTATCTTCAAGATTAAGCTCGTGGACATCAAACCCGGCCGCGGCACCTCCGCTAACCCCATCCAGCTTACCCCGGAGATGCTTCAGCAGCTCCAGGAAAGCGGCCTGCAGCCCCTGCCCAACGAGTAATCATCGGGTCGTATCGCGACTTTATATTCCACAGCCTCGCCACATGGCGAGGCTGTCCTTTTATCCGAAAATCGTAAAAAATGCCATATTTTTAGAAAAATTACCTATTTTTGCAAAAAAAGTCTTGCATCGGCGGCTCAGACGTGTATAATAGCCCCGCTCCCACGCCAAACGGCGAAAGAGCAAAAAACAGACACGCGGATGTAGCTCAGTGGTAGAGCGCAACCTTGCCAAGGTTGATGTCGT
>JAUNRE010000115.1 GCA_030535795.1 Akkermansia sp. | reverse complement strand
CGGGTGATTTGCAGCCCCTTCTCCGTCACGCCCGGGTAGTCCGTCTTTTCCGGCAACGCCTTGGCTTTCACCGTCAGGTACGCGGTGCCTGCCACGGGGGTCAGGGTGGTGGGAATCTGCCCGAGGGTGGTCACCGCCGCAGGGGAGATAGTTGTCATCCCCTGGCCGAGGGTCAACTGCTGGCCATCCTGCAAGGTGAGGGTAGCCTGCGCATTGCTGCCCGGGGTGCGGCGCAGGTACTCGTGCAGAGCCAGGAGCATCCAGCCGCCATCCCAGTGGGTTGCATGGCGGTAATCATGCCCCACGGCACGCATCCACTTCAGGAAATCGGCATGAATGTCAGTTTTGTCGCGGCTCATCTCAGCCAGGAAGCGCAGGCTCGCCACAGCGTAGCTTGTGCGCCACCAGCAGCAGGTCTGCACCGGGGCAAAGATAGCGGCCTCAGCGCTGTTCTTCTCAGCGCTCTTCAGCGCTACGGCCAGGGCGTCATCCGCCGTCTTGCGGTCGCCGATGGTGCGGCCGATGGCATAGAGGTCGAAGGGCGAGAAGCTGACTTTGGGGTTCTTTTCGCGTGAGAGTGCAAGCTGCTTGCGCAGGTAGTCCTTCAGGCGGGCCATGGCGTCGGCCGGCACATCGAAGCCCTGCTCCCCGGCGAGGGTAAGGACAAGCCCCACGTAGGCAGAAGCCCAGGGGCTGCTCTGCCGCGCACCACACCAGAACGAGATGCCGCCGTCCTGCTGCTGGCACTTAAGCAGCTCAGCAATACCTGTCGTCACATACCGGCGAGCGGCAGCCGGCTCGGTCTGCGCCATGATGGGGCTGAAGGGTGCCAGGCGGTCATAGAGCATCCACACCAGCAGGGAGGTAGCGTTATACTGCGTGCAGGGATAGGGCGTATTCTGCACCAGCTCCATGCAGCCATACAGGTGCAGCAGCGGGTTGGCCGAAAGCAGGATTTCCAGCTCGCCGCGGGTGGAACCCGCCAGCTCCGGCGCCAGTAGTGTGGCCACCTTCAACGCCTCCTTCCCTTCGCTCAGCACCAAGTGGTGAGCCTCCTTCAGCACGGGCGCCGGGAAGCGCACCGGGAAACGCCCCTCCACAGCATCACCGCCAACGGGGGAGACGGCCTTCCAGCGCAGGGTGCGCTCGCCCTCGGCCTCGGCAGTGTAGTCGAAATACAGCGTAGCGGTCGATTTCGGCTTGAGCGACACCTTCTGCAGCGAGCGTGCACCTTCCAGCATCACTACCCAGCTCGCCTCCTTGTCCGTGGCGTTGGTGATGGTGAGCGGCAGGCGCAGGCAGTCGCCGGTGCTCATGAAGAGCGGCGTACCGGGCGTCAGCATCACGGGCTGGTTCACCGTAAACTCACCTTCTCCATTGCCGAAGGTGCTGCCGGTCTTGCCCAAAGCCAGGGCAAAGACCTTGTAGGAGGTGAGGGTATCGGGCAAGGTAACCTCCGTGGCGAAACGCCCGTTGGCATCCGTCGCGAGTGCGGGGCACCACACCGCTACCGGCACAAAGTTGGTGCGCAGCCTGGGAGCCGCCACAGCCGAGCCGCCGGTGGCAGTGCCCTTGGCAGCCATTTGCGGAGCAGGCACCCGCCCGCGCTCCATGCTCATGGGTTCGGCACACTCTTCCATTGCGCAATCCATGGCGTTGGAAACAGCCGGAGCACTCATCTCCACCGACGCCATCTCACACTCCACCCCGTCATCCTCAGCACGAGCCACAAAGGCTCTGTTCTTGCGAACACGGCTCCCCATCACCGCAGATGACGACATGATAACACCGCTCGCGTAGCGCATAAAACCATTCTGCTCGATAATGCGCCCCTGAGCATCCAGCCACTGGCCGGACCAGATACCCGGCATCCATCTCGGGGTGATGGGCTGCGCCAGAGCAGCAGCAGAGGGCAGGGACAACACGCGGGGGTTATACGCATCTACCCACACGCGGGTAAACTCCTCCAACAAGTTCGGTACGCGGTGCTGATCCACGGAAAGCATGCCGGCATCCACCGCAAAGAGCGTCACCTGAGCCTCGGCAGGCTTGCCGTCCGGCCCCGTCACCGTACCGGCCAGAGTCAGCTTCTGCCCGGGGCGTGCGGCCTCCTGCGGGAGTTCCAGCGCCACCTTCAGCGTAGCAGCCGTATGGGGCACATTGACATGCAAGCCGGCTGTTTCCAACTCGGTATACAAGCCCTTTGCCGACGTGGGCAGCATGATGCTCACCTGCACATTGCCGACCTCACCCTCTGCCAGCGGCAGGCTCAGCTCATTCTCCCCCTCGCGCAGCTGCACCACAGGCAACGCACGCGTGCCCTGCACCGAGCGCAGCACCACAATGCCCTGCCCGCCATGGGCAAAGGGGGCAGAAAGCTTCACGCACCCATTCACCAGCTCACCACGGGCGGGTCGCCTGTCCACACGGTCACGCCAGGGGCGGTAGGCGTAGAGGTTCTGTGCCAACTTGCGCCCGGCAGCATCCGTAGCTGTCAGCTCCACCACCATGGGCGGGTTGGCATGGCGTTCGGAGCCTTTATTCAGGCTGTCGGCAAAGCGCTGCCAATGCTCCAGCAGGCCGGTAGGCACACCGTTCACGGCGTTGGCAGGCACGGTCACATCGCCCTCCCACAGTGTCTGCGGAACGGTGTCCTGCACCACGATACCGTTGGGGAACTCATGCTCACGGGGCAAGCGGGAGCTCAGGCGCAGGTGCACCGTCTGGGTTCGCTCCAACACGCCGCCTTTCTCACCGGGCGCCACCACCTTGCGGAGCATCAGCGTATCGCCATTCTCCAGCGCTGCGGTAAAATCGGCGGGGTAGAACGCCTGCGACTTGCCGGGCAGGCGCAGCACCTCCTCGCGGTCATTGCGCACCTCGCCGCCAATGCTCACGCTGTTCACCACATCCTCCGGCGACAGCTGCGGTAGCTTTGCCGTGTAGGTAGCCGTGCCGTCTGTCCCCAGGGTCAGCTGATGGGTCTGCGACACCTCGCTCCCGAGCTTGCGCCCCTGCTCCACGCGGGTTTGTAGCGCCAGTTTGGCACCGCTCAGCGGGGTGCCGTTCAGGTCGGTTGCCGTCACCTTCACGCTGTATTCCCCGGGGCGGATGGGCTGCATGGTCAGCTCTGTCTCCACCTTAAACGCATCCCGACGGAACACCTCGCAGGACACATAAGAGTAGGCGCGAAAATCCCCGCAGCGAGCCTGCACGCGGTAATTGCCGGTCACATCCTCCTCGCCGTCCGGCAGCACGAAATCCACCTCGAACGCACCATACTCATTCACACGAAGCGTTTTGTCAATCATGCGGTTACCATCCGGCCGATTCACGGTAAAGATAACGTTACGCTCCTTGGGCAGCGAGGCCACACCCAGCGGGCTGACCTCGCGCAGCACGCCGCGCATGTGCACCGTCTCGCCCGGGCGGTAGGTACCGCGGTCACGCACGATCTCCATGCGGCAGTCATTCCCCATACGCACAGCTTCATCGCGCCAGCGAATGGGGCGGTAGTCCTCCCCGCTTTGCAGGATAAGCCAACGCTGGTAGCGCCGGCTGCGCTCATTTCGGGGGCGGGGCACCACCGCGACAGCGTGTTGCAACGGCACCGGGTCATGGTCTTGCAGCAGCACCTGCCCCTGAGCCACGGGAGCACCATCGCTCAGGCGGGTAGCCGCCACAGCGCCGTTGCCGCTCACCACATTCAGGTTGCTCAACAACACGGGGAACCACTGCTCGCACACAAAATCCGCCGGGTCGGCACCCACGCTGCGCAGCTGCTCCTGCACATCAGCCGTAGGCGTCGTCACCACCGATACTATGTAAAAACCGGGAGCCGCCTTGCCGCCCATCAACGCATCCAGCTCCACCACGGCTTCCCCCCGGCTCAACCCGGGTACCGCAGCAGCCTGCACAGCCACCTGCTGCGGCGCCGTAAAGTTCACTCCCTTCAATTCAGTGCGCAGAGCCGCCAGATTCGGCAGCCAGCGGCGCACATTCTTCACCCTGCGCTCTGCACTGGTGATATTATTGCGGCTCACCTTCATGCCGGGTATATGCTTCCGGGTGCGGAGCAATGCCAGATCGTAAAGCGCCTCACGGTATTCTGACAAGGCGCCGAACTGCACCTTGCCGAGAGTTTCCGTATACTCCAGGAACTGCTCCGGCGTAAAGCGTGCTGCGCTCACCTGCACAGCCGACAGGTTGCAGGCAGCCACACGCAGTTTGTGGTCGCCCACAAGCGGCAGCAGCAGCACATCATCCACCCCCCCGTTGCGGGCACCCAACAAAGGCCAGGCGGGGCTGAGATTCAGACGCATACGCACAGGTTCCTTATTCTCGGCACCCAGCATCGCCCTGGTACCGGCCGGCAGGCACACATCCAACAGCTGCGGATAAGCCGCCGTGCCGCTCACCTCCACTTCCATTTCTGTCGTATACGGCGGGTTGTAGCTGTACGTCTTCTCACTATCCGGCTGCCCGTGGCGGTTGTAGCGGGGGCGAGTCAGGTGAGATACCAACTGCCGCTTGGGCTCACAGTAGGTGAAAACAAGTGTTTTGCCATTCGGCAGAGTAAGCGTCTTGCTCTTGCCGTCCTCAGCATTGCAAGCCACGGCATCACCCACTTTCATCTCCAACTTGCGGAAAATATCCGGCAGGTCACTCTTCAGCACCAATGCATTGAACGCAAAACGCAAGCGCTGTGTTTCCTTGCCGGCATCGCCCTCCATCCCGTTCGCCACGACCATGCACAACGGTGTCGCGTTGTTCACCTGCTCCGGGAATCCCTCCTTCAAATCCGTCCCCTCTTCAGGCACCACCGCAAGTACCCATTCATTCGCACCGGGCAAGTCCTCCGCAGGCTGCACCAGCACATGACCGGGTACGGCGCTTTCCGGCGTCATCGCCTCCGGGGTTATCTTCTCCCCGGCTGATTTCCCATCACCACAGACCCACTGCAACACCTGCCGAGCCGGCAAATGCCGCACCTGTGCCGGGGAGCTCACCCCGGGCACTCTTCTCCCATAACGCTTGCTGTCCAAGGGCATCAGTTTCTCATTCACCACCTCTCGGAACTCGTAACGCACCGGCGTGGTATGCGAAAACGCCAGCTGCGCCTTGGTAAGCGGCCGCGGCACATACACACAGGTGGCCGCACGCGGCATGCCGGGGTTCACCTCCATCAACTGCGGCGTCTTGGGGTTGCACTGAAACTCAAACACCGACTGCGGCATCTTCGCCCCGCTCAGGTACTTGTCTGCCCCGGGGCGGAACGCTACACGAAACACCGTATCACCCGCAAAACCGGGACGATACGTCAGTTGCAAGCGGTCCTGGTCCAACCAGCGCACCTCGGGCAGACACTCCGCCTCACACCCTGTCAGGTCAAAGAGATTCAGCCCCTTCTCCTCCGCGCCGGCTTTCTCATGGTGCGCATTGTTCACCACACTCAGCGGCACGACAGGCTCATCGAACTTTATCACCACGCTCTCCCCATCGGGCGAATGGTGCACCGCATCCGCCAGCACCACACCCGGTGCCGCCAGCGCCATCATTAACGTTTTTCTCAGCATATCCATAACTGTGCTCCCATTAATAATAATACGTTCCCTCGCAGGAAACGCGAAAAAATCTTGTCGTGTTGGGATTATGCTTCCATCTTAACACGCACTCTCAACATTGCAAGCCAAAAAATCGCGGCTCAAGAGGGTGTTTCGCGTTGGAATAATTAGGAAAACACCAATTTGTCGGGCAGAATCTACAATTTACAATTTACAATCTACAAAGTTTATGTCCAGGCGTGCTGACGCACGCAGTATAA
>JAUNRE010000114.1 GCA_030535795.1 Akkermansia sp. | reverse complement strand
AAATCTGAGCTTTCGCTCAGAGGGTGAAAAACGCCCCTTGCAGGGGCGTGGATTTAGGGATTAAGACACGCAGAAGGAGCTGTGCGAGCGCCTTTAAGCTTGACCAATGGGTGCTTGGGGCGTATATTTTCACGCGAACAAATTATGAAAGACCAGATAGCAAGCGTACAAGCCGCCGCTCTGGACCGGATTGCCGGCATCACCGACATGAAAGGCCTGGAGGATGCCCGCGTGGGCATACTCGGCAAAAAGGGAACCCTGACCCAGGTGCAACAGGGCATGCGCAACGTGCCGAAGGAGGACAAGCCGGCCGTGGGTGCCATGCTCAACGAGGCTCGCGCCATCATCACCGCTGCGCTGGAGGATCGCAAGGCGGCCCTGCAGGCAGAGCTGGATGCTGCCGCCGTGGCCGGGGTGGACTTTACCATGCCCGGTGCTACCCTGCCCGCCGGCGGGCTGCACCCCATCTCCATCGTGAGGGATGAGGCCGTACGCGTGCTGCGCCGCATGGGCTTTACGCTTTCCGACGGCCCGGAGATTGAGGACGAGTGGCACTGCTTCGACGCCCTCAACACGCCGGATGACCACCCCGCCCGCAATGAGAAGGACACCTTCTACTTCGACAGCGGCAAGCTGCTGCGTACGCAGACCAGCACCGTGCAGGCCCGCGCTATGGAGAAGCAGGCGCCCCCCGTGCGCATCATCTGCCCCGGCTCCGCCTTCCGCCGCGATGCTATCGATGCCACCCACCTCTCCGCCTTCAACCAGATTGAGGGTCTGTATGTGGACAAAAACGTAAGCGTGGGCGACCTGAAGGGCACGCTGGAATACTTCCTGAAAGCCCTCTTCGGCAGCGAGACAGCGGTGCGCTTCCGCCCGCACTTCTTCCCCTTCACCGAGCCGAGCTTCGAGATTGACGTGCTGCTGCAGGCGGCCGGCCAGGCTCCGCGCTGGATTGAGATTGCCGGCTGCGGCATGGTGAACCCCGCCGTGTTCGAGAACATCGACAAAGCCACCGGCAAGACCCAGTACACCGGCTGCACGGGCTTCGCCTTCGGCATCGGCCTGGAGCGCCTGGCCATGATTCGCTGGGGCATCCGCGACATCCGCCTGCTCATCGAGAACGACGTCCGCTTCCTCGCCCAGTTCCAATAAACCACTAACCCCTTTCCCGTAACATACAATGAACGTTTCACTTAACTGGCTTGCAAGCTACATCGACCTGGAGGGTCTGGGCACACAGCAGATGGCCGACATGCTCACCTTCGCCGGTATTGAGGTGGAGGGTATCCAGGAGCGCGGCGTCACGACCGACCTGGTGGTGGTAGCGCAGGTAATGGAAAAAACCCCCGTAGAGGGCAGCGACCACCTCAACGTCTGCATGGTAGATGCCGGCGAGGGCTCCCTGCGCCAGATTGTCTGCGGTGCACAGAACTACAAGGTAGGCGACAAAGTACCCTGCGCCCTGCCCGGTGCCGTGCTGCCCGGCGGCTGGGAGATTAAGGACGGCAAGCTGCGCGGCGTGGAGAGCCGCGGCATGCTCTGCTCCGCCTCCGAGCTCGGCCTGCCCGACAAAGAGCACGGCCTCTGGATTCTGCCCGCCGACTATGAAATCGGCACCCCGGTGCGCAGTTTCGTGGGTACCGACACCATCTTCGAGCTCGAGATTACCCCGAACCGCCCCGACCTGCTCAGCCACTGGGGCATGGCTCGCGAGCTCGCCGGCATCACCGGCCGCAAGCTGAAGGCCGACCCCGCCTCCGCCGCCATGGGCGCGGTGGAAACCCGCCCTGCCGGCGACTTCATCACCCTTTCCGCACCCGACATCTGCCCGCTTTACACCGCCACCCGCATCAGCGGCGTGAAGATTGGCCCCTCCCCCGAGTGGCTGGCAGACCGCCTGGTAGCCATCGGCCTGCGCCCCATCAACAACGTGGTGGACATCACCAACTACTGCCTCTTCGAGCTGGGGCACCCCCTGCACGCCTTCGATGCCGCCAAACTCACCGGCAGCCTCAACATCCGCCGCGCCGCTGAGGGCGAGCAGTTCGAAAGCCTCATGGGCGACACCTACAGCCTGAAGGAAGACGACGTCGTCATCTCTGACGCCTCCGGCGCCGCCCTGGCACTGGGTGGCGTGATGGGCGGCCTGAACTCCGGCGTGACCGAAGCCACCACCGATATCGTGCTCGAGAGCGCCTGGTTCGCCCGCAGCAACATCCGCTTCACCAGCCGCCGCCTCGCCCTGGGCTCCGACTCCTCCTACCGCTTCGAGCGCGGCACCTCGCCGTGGAACGTGCTGCGCGCCGCAGCCCGCGCCACGCAGCTCATCCTCGAATGCGCCGGCGGCACCGCCGAGCCCGTGCTTGTAGGCGGCCAAGCCCCCTGCCTGGTGCCCGAGGAGAACGCCCCGAACGCCACCGTGGTAGAGCAAGGCAGCGAGGCCAAAATCTACTACGCCCTCGACCAGGTGCAGCTCGATTGGAAGGAGCTCGACATCATGACCAACGGCTCCATCCCCCACACCGAGGCCACCACCATCCTCAAAAACCTCGGCCTCAAAAACATCGACGGCCGCGGCACCTGGGACTGCCCGCCCTGGCGCCTGGACCTCAAGCGCAGCTGCGACCTGCTGGAGGAAGTGGTGCGCGTGTACGGCATCGACAACATCCCCGCCACCAACACCGCCATCTATGTGGAGGAAAGCGCCCACGACCGCGCCAGCGACTACCGCATGGCCCTCAGCCGCAAGCTCGCAGGCGCCGGCTTCTGGGAGGCACAGACCTTCAAGCTCATCGCCGCCGAAAGCATCGACCCCACCATCGCCAGCGTTGAGAACGCCCTGCCCATCAAACCGCTGATGGACGGCGACATCATCCGCGTATCCCTCCCCATCTCCGAAGACCACTCCACCCTGCGCCCCTCGCTTGCCCCCGGCCTCATCTCCGTGGCCGCCCGCAACATCAACCAAGGGCTGGAGGTACTGCGCTTCTTCGAATGCGGCCGCGTGTTCCGCAACACCGGCGGCGGCAAGGGCAAGGATATTGAGACCGAAGTGCTCGGCATCTTCATGGCCGGCAAGGTAGGCCCCGCCAGCTGGGCAGACACCAAGCCCGCCGGCGCAGGCTTCGAGCACATCCGCGCCGTGCTCGACATCCTGGTGCCCAAGGCCGCCATCACCCTCGTGCCCGCCAAGCAAGCCCGCGACAACGCCGCCGTAGGCGCCGATATCCAGATCAACAACCAGGCCTGTGGCTACTTCGCCCGCCTCTCCCTTGCCAAGTGCCGCACCCTCGGCCTGCCCATGGAAAGCTACTACGCCGAGCTCGACCTGCGCAAGCTGCAGCAAGTGGCCACCGCCCCCTTCAAGGCGGCAGACCTGCCGCAGTTCCCCGGCTCCTCCCGCGACGCCTCACTCGATATCCCCGCCGCCACCCGCCACGCCGACATCATCAAAGCCGTCGAAGCCGCCAAACAGAAACTGCTGGTCAGCACAGGCCTCAAGGACGTCTTCTGCGACCCCACCGGCGAAAAACTCGCCGCCGACCGCAAAGCCATGACCTACACCTTCCTCTACCGCGACGCAAAGAAAACCCTCACCGCCGCCGAGGTAGACACCGCCCACAAGAGCGTGCTCGACACCCTCGCCGCCAAGGTCAAAGGCCTGAACTTCAGATAAAAGCGATTCACGAAAGCTCAGCGGCGCCCCACGCGCCGCTGAGCTTTCATCAACACGCCCGCCGGGCGTTGTTCTTCACCACAGATCGCAAGCCTGTTCTAACATGCCCCGCAAGGGGCATTTTTCATAGCCGCATAGCGGCTTCTTCATGCGCGCCAGCAAGGCGAGCCTCGATTGAGAGCCCGGTAGGGCGACAGATGGTAGGCAGGTGGTGAACGAGCGAAGCGAGTGTAACCCCTGCTAACTGAGAAAAATAGACGAGAGCCCCGTGAATACGGCGGCGACAGCCGATGGGAATGCGCGGTGACTGAAAATGGTGGCCGCGCTGCTGTCGGCCTCGGCGTAGGGCGTGAACCCGGAGACGGCCACGGTTGCCTCGGGAAAAACGCTATGGATTGGAGCCTCGGCTCTCCGTCACCCCGCTAAAGCGGGGCTTTGTTTGTTTTTGCTCCCGTGCCCAGGGGCGCGCTCGCGTTGCTCGCTTCCCCTGGGCTATGATTCCGTCGCCCTGAACGGGCTTTTGAGTTCGGCGGTGCTGTGCGCTGCAGGGGGTACGCAGGAAGGGTTATATCCGGCGATGGATGATTCGGCGGCCGGAGCCGCGAGCGGGAGCGGGAGAAAACGAGCGGTTAGCGAGCCTCAATCGAGAGCCCGGTAGGGCGACAGAGGGTAGGCAGGTGGTGAGCGAGCGAAGCGAGTGTAACCCCTGCTAACCGAGAAAAATAAATGAGAGCCCCGTGGAACGGTGGCGACAGCCGATGGGAATGCGCGGTGGCTGAAAATGGTGGCCGCGCTGCTGTCGGCCTCCTCAGCTTCGCTTCGTCGGGCTTTGATTTTCTTGTTTTCATCTAACCCAAGGTTTCGCTGCTACGCAGCTTCACCTTGGGCTACTATACTTTCGCCCCGCCTTGCGGGGCTGATGAGTTAGGCGCCTGCGGCGCGGGGTGGTGGGGTATTGTGTTGTCTGCGCCAACACAGTTATATCGCCCGCATGCGGGCGCTACGGCGGTGGATGATTCGGCGGCCGGAGCCGCTATGCGGTGCATGAAAATACCCCGAAGGAGCATGCGAAGAACGGTCCGGGGGCGTGTTGACAGGGGGCGTGTTAGTGTATGTACGCAAAATACAGGATGACCAGTACCAGAAGCACCAGTAGGCGCCAGCCCCAGCCGAGAGCCCAGAACGATTTTTTGTGCAGCAGCCTGAGCCGGGTCTTGAGCAGGTCGATACGCCCCTGCAATTCCTCCTCGTGTGTGAGGGGGAGATTTTCCAGCCATTCATCAACCGTTGCCCAACGTTCGTCGGGGTACAAGCCTAGGGCCTTATCCACGCAGGCTTCCAGGTTACCCTTTGTGTCCCCGGTAACGCTGAGGGGGATGTAGGGGTCTTTTTTCGGCTTACGGCGGTTGCTGCTTGTTTCCGGGGGTGAGCCTTTGAGATAAAGGTAAAAGAAAGCGCCGAGGGAGTAAATATCGCTCTGGGCGTCGCCCTTTTTACCATCGCACACGACTTCATAGGGCGGGAAGGGTGAGGCCTCGTCGACATTTTGGCGTTTTTTGCCTAACACCACGATACCATCACCATTCATATAAATGGTGGCGGATGAGATACCGCCGTGAACTTTCTTGAGGACATGCAGTTTTTTGAGAGCGTTGAGAACATCGTGCAATGCGACGAGCAGCCCCAGCCTGCTCAGCCCCGCCGGCAGAGCGCACATTTCAACCTCGGCACACGAGTTGGCCTGAGTTTCGATAGCAGCATTCGCTGTTCCTTCAGCCTGTGATTCCATGCGGGCATCATATCAAAAAAGGGAAACGCATGCAAGCGCCATATCGAAAGCGGCTGTTAAAAATAAGCAGAAATCCGCCAGCTCATCACTTTTTGCTTGCCAGAAGAGGGCGGGCGCGGTAAAATGTGCGCGTGAAATGCGGGGCGAGCCCGCACGCTTAAAACGATTAACTGAAATAAGTACCATGCCTGTACCTACACAAGAACAGTACATCAAGATGCTTGATACGGCCAAGGCTAAAGGCTATGCCTACCCGGCCATCAATGTGACCACCATCGAGGTGATCAACGGCGCTCTGAAGGCTTTTGCCGAGGCTAAGTCCGACGGCATCATCCAGATTTCCCTGGGTGGCGGCCAGTTCG
>JAUNRE010000113.1 GCA_030535795.1 Akkermansia sp. | reverse complement strand
AAGCCAGTGTTCGCTATGCCTCGAACAATCATGTTTTATTGCCGGAGCAATAAAAGAGTAACTGGGAGGTGTGGTTTCATGTTGCAAACAGAATGGTATATATTTGCTCAATATACTACTCTTTTGCGGGGGGATGTCAAATCTATATTGTGTCATGCTTGTTGATGTGTTACGGGCACCACGTCGGCCGACGTGGTGCCCGTTTCGTTCACAGAGCGATGTCTGCTGCGTCACCCCTCGTAGAGCTCGCGTATGCGCTGAATGAGCGCGAATCCATGGCTTACCATGGCACGAGTCTCGTTGAGCAGGGTGAGGTAAAGGATGCCGTTGCGCATATCCGATTCATTGGTTGCGCTGTGCATGAGGTGGCGGGTGATGCAGTCGGCAAAATCATCGCTGAGCTGCTCCGTGGTCTCAAGCATGGCCTTGATGCCGGCGTAATCCCCGGCTTTGAGCATGTCGATGAGGTTGGGATAGAACCGCCCGATCTTTTCTGTGAGTGCCAGCAGGTCAGTTGCCTGTTCCTTGCTGAGCCCCGCATGGAAGTTGTCGATGTGGTTGTAGCTTGCCTTCACCAGCGTGGAGAGGCGCTCACTGGTGGTGAGCGAAATCTCGGTGATGCGGAAGATAAGCTGCCCGCGGTCTGCCAGCTCTGCCGGTATGGTGGGCAGGGTGGGCAGTACTTCGTTTTCTTTGATGACTTCGAGGTCGCGCTTAATGGATCGTGCCTTTTTGCGCAGGCGTTTCAGGTCGTCCAGGTCTTCCTCCAGCAGGGCTTTGACCATGGCTTTGTAGATGCCAATCATGCGACCCAGACGTCCGGCGGCGGCTGCGGCAAACTCGTGCACGGAGGCGTCTTTGTTCACGTCGATGAGGCGAATCTCCTGCTTGTCGTCGCGGGTGAAGAAGGTGGATTTGATGAGCAGCACACCGGCAATCACCAGCATGGCAATCATGCCCCAGGTGCCACCGTACGACATGACGAGTGCCACCACTAGCGAGGCTACGCAGGCGGCTACGCCGGTGAGCAACCAGCCGGCTATCACGGTCAGCACGCCCGTGATGCGGTATACCGCACTGTCGCGCCCCCAGGCGCGGTCAGCCAGCGAGGTGCCCATGGATACCATGAATATGACGTATGTGGTGGAAAGCGGCAGCCCCAGATCCGTACCCACGGATATGAGCAGAGCGGCGATGGTGAGGTTAACCGAGGCGCGTATCATGTCGTAGTTGGCTCCGGTTTCTTCCTCAGCCGTGAGGGGGGCGAAGCGCTTCCCGACAAAATCAACCACCGGCTTGGGGGTGATGCGGGTGATAAAGCGAGCCGTATTGATGGCAGAGCGTACAATAATGCGAGCCGGCTGGCTGGAACCGAAGCGTTCTTTACCGGTGTTGGAGGAGGAGAGCTTCAGCTCGGTTTCCGTCACCTTGCGTGCCTTCTTGGAGAAGAAGAGTGCGGCCACCATGATGAGACCGGCAGACACGAGGTAAAGCATGCTGGCTGCGGAGCCGTCGCCGGCGAGAATTTCGCCCATCTTGAGAGTGTTGACGTTTTCAGCTGTGACACTCGGGTCAAAGAGCGCATCCTTGGAGGCCATGAAAACGCCGATGAAGTTCACCATGTCATTGCCTGCAAAGGCAAGAGCCAGCGAACCGGTGCCTGCCAGTACGGCAATGCGCAGCGTATTCACTTTGAACACGTATTGCAGCAGAGCAGAGAACAGAGCCCAGAAGATAGCCGCCCCGATGACGACGGGACCGGTAAGTCCCTGGTCTACCAGCATCTGAATGTCATCTTTGTAGATGCTGCCTTTCAGCCCCTTGAAGATGATGAAGTAGCTGATGGCCGTGAAAGCCAGGGCGCACCACAGCGGGCCGATGTAGCGGTAGAGTTTTTGGAAGCGGAAGCTGAAGATGAGGCGCGATATCCACATCACGATGGCTCCCACGGTAAATGCTATGGCCACTGAGGCAAATATGGCTACTACCATCTTGAAGCAGCGTTCTTCGTTGATGTAGTCGGCCAGCGGGCAGGTGAGCACCTGGCCGCTGCTGGAGATGGCCATACCAATGGCTGCACCCAACAGGGAGAACACCAGCGACACGGTAGTTGAGGTGGGGAGCCCCAGGGTATTAAACGTGTCCAGCAGGATGATGTTGCCCACCATCACAGCAAGGTACAGTACCATGACCTCGTGGAAGGTGAACATTTCCGGCTGCATGACACCGTTTCGGGAAACACTCATCATGCCGCTGGAGAAGCAGGCGCCCAGCAAGACGCCGATTGCTGCTACGGCTACGGCCTGGTTATAGGTGCCGGCATGGCTGCCGATAGAAGAGTTGAGGAAATTGCACGCATCGTTACTCACGCCCACTATCAGGGCGAAGACCGACAGCAGTGACAACATGCCAAAGATAATGTAATAGATTTCCATGGTATTCGCAATTCCTTTTACCACGTTCTGCCGCTATTGACAAGAAAAATATGGTGTTTTTCTGTATGCCGGCACTTGTGTGTAGCGCTTTTCTTGCTCTTCGTAATGACAAAAAAACAGAGCGGCAAATGCCGCTCTGTGTGTAAGTAGTTTTCGCTGAGTTTACTTGGTCACCAGGCTGTGGCCGGTCATCTCTGCCGGCTGAGCAATGCCGAGCAGGCTCAGCAGGGTCGGGGAGATGTCTGCCAGGATGCCGTCCGTCATCTTCACCTGATCCTGATCGGGGCCGCAGTAGATGAGGTCCACCAGGTTCGTGGTGTGGGCGGTGTTGGGAGAGCCGTCGGGGTTGAGCATGTTCTCGCAGTTGCCGTGGTCAGCGCAGATGAGGCAGCAGCCGCCCAGCTCAAGTATCTTGTTCACACTCTTCTCCAGTGCCTTGTCTACAGCTTCGCAGGCGGTGATGCCGGCCTCAAGGAATCCGGTGTGACCCACCATGTCCGGGTTAGCGAAGTTCATGATGGCGATGTCGTAGTTGGCAATGGCTTCCACAAACTTGTCAGCTACCTCGCCTACGCTCATCTGGGGCTTCAGGTCGTAGGTGGCTACCTCGCGGGGGGAGGGGACAAGGATGCGGTCCTCACCTTCAAACTGAGTCTCTACACCTCCGTTGAAGAAGAAGGTGACGTGGGCGTACTTCTCTGTCTCAGCGATGCGCAGCTGCTTGAGCCCGGCAGCGGCGATGACTTCGCCGAGGATGTTGGTGAGCTGCTCCTGCTCGAATACCACCGGGGTGGGGTAGCAGGCTTCGTACTCCGACATGGTGATGTAGTGTACGTGCGGGTGCACGCCGCGGTCGAAGCCGTCGAAATCATCATAGATGAAAGCGCGGGAGAGCTCGCGTGCGCGGTCGGCGCGGAAGTTGAAGAAGAAGACAACGTCTTCGTCTCGTACGCGCTGAGTATTGCCCTCGCAGAAGATGGCCGGCTTCAGGAATTCGTCTGTCACGCCGCCCTCATAGCTCTTCTCGGCATATTCTGCGGGAGTGCAGGTGCACTGCTCGCCCTTGCCGAGCACGATGGCGTCCCAGCCTACCTGAACGCGATCCCAGCGCTTGTCGCGATCCATGGCGTAGAAACGACCCACCACCGTGGCGATTTTGGCGCCGTAGGGAGCCACTGCTTCCTGCAACTGAGTCAGGAACCCGGCACCGCTCTTGGGGTCGGTGTCGCGGCCGTCTGTGATGGCGTGAATCATGATGTCCTTCACGCCTGCTTCTGCGGCGATTTTGACGACACCGATGAGGTGCTCAATGTGAGAGTGTACGCCACCGTCGGAAACGAGGCCGAGCAGGTGCAGGCGTGTACCCGCAGCCTTGGCAAAGGCTTCCGTGATGACGGGGTTCTTAGCCAGTGAACCATCGTTGATGGCGTTGGTAATGCGGCAAAGATCCTGGAACACCACGCGGCCTGCACCCAGATTCAGGTGGCCTACTTCGGAGTTACCCATCTGCCCGTCAGGCAGGCCTACATCCTGACCGCTGGCTCCCAGCATGGAGTGCGGGCAGGTGGCCAGCAGCTTGTCAGTGAAAGGTGTGTTGGCGAGCACGGTTGCATCGCCCGTCTGCTTGGCGGCCTCCGGCCCCTGAGGGTTGCGGCCCCAGCCGTCACGAATAATCAGAACTACGGGTTTATTAGCCATGCGCCTATTATATCACCCGCGCGGGCGCTTGTGAAGCCCAAATGCTGTTTTCCTGCATGAATTCCTCAGCAAAATTTCTGTGCCGCGGGCTTTGTTGTTGACGCAGGACGTGTTTTGTGCTTCAATTTCCGATGGTAGCAAGTATCGGGGCTTTCCGATTTTTAGGTATCACAGAGCTTTTTTACAACATAGAGTGGCGTTACAGATGACAAACACAGCAGACAGTTTGGGGCAGTACGGAAAATTCAATGACAATGCGTTATTACCCGTTGGTGTATCGCTGGGACCATACACCGTGACAGAGGTGATGGGCTGTGGGGCGGATTGCGCTACCTATCGGGCTCGGGATGTGCAGAATGCCTGCGATGTCGTCCTGAAAGAGTTCCTGCCTGTTGCCGCTGTCGTGCGCGAACGCGAGTCGCTGCGGCTGCGCCTGCAGCGCCATGTCGCCGTGCAGAGTTACGCCGCGCAGTTGGCTCGTTTCGAGCAAGTGCCGCATTTGCTGTCATCGCTGCAACATCCTAATATCGTCAGCGTGAAATCTCTATTTCGCGCACTCGGTACTTCCTATTATGTGATGCCGTTCATTGAGGGAAGGCCGTTAGAACAGGCGGCACCCCCTCCCGAACTGATGTCGGAGCGTTGGCTGCTGCCGGTGCTGATGCAGCTGCTGGATGCGCTGGAAAACATCCACGCTCACGATGCCTTGCATCGCAATATCCGCCCCGATTCCATTCTTTTGCAGGGGCGTTCCTTGCCGATTCTGACAAGCTTCGGGATGAAAACCGAGGAGCTTGTGCCCGATGAGACAACCCGTCTTATTCCCTTGCCTCCGCCGTATGTGCCCTCTGAGCTGGATCGCCTTTTCGGTACCCCCGGACCCTGGTCGGATCTCTATTCTCTGGGCGCTACCTGTTACCGCCTTATCCTTGGTAAGGAGCCGCCGCTTAATGTATATCGTACGGCAGAGCTGAATGCGCAGGTCGCGCTCGCTAACAATGCCGCGCTTTATGGGCGCTTCTCACGCCAGTTCCTCGATTCAATCGATAAAGCCATGAGCTGCCATCCCGAGGACAGGTGGCAGACCGCCGCTATCTGGAAAGATGTGCTCGCCGAGGTGGTGGAAACATTACCCCTCGATATTCGAATCGCTGCGAGTAATCCGCAGGCTGTTTCCGCTCCCGTCGCAGAGCCTATTTCCCGGAGCGAGACCACTGTATCCCTCCCGCCGTCCGAGCCGTTACCGCCTCCCGCTCAGCCCGCTTGGGATGATGTGCCGCCGACGGTCATTCCGGATAAAGTATTATCGGATGTTGAGGGGCCCGTGGCCTTCACCCCGCCGCCGGCACCCGAGCCTGAGGTGACGGTGTTGGTAGATACTCCGGTCGAGGAAGAAGAAATTGCGGTTGAGCTTCCCGCGGCTCCCGCCACGGAAATAGTGGAAGAGCCCGAAGCTTACACACCACCGCCTGCTCCTGAACCCGAGGTGACGATGCTGGTAGACGCTCCTGTGGTGGAAGACGCTCCCCTTGTTGAGGAAGTTTCGCCTGCGGCACCCACATGGGATGATTTGCCGCCGACGGTCCTCGCCGCTGATATTTCCATGGTCGTGGAAGAGCCCGTGGCTTACACCCCGCCGCCTGCACCCGAGCCTGAGGTGACGGTGTTGGTAGACGCCCCGGTAGAGGAAGAAGAAATTGCGGTTGAGCTTCCCGCGGCTCCCGCCACGG
>JAUNRE010000112.1 GCA_030535795.1 Akkermansia sp. | reverse complement strand
CGAAATGTCACGCTTTAAGCATAGCGTCAACAAGGCTTTTGGTTGAGTGCTTACACTGGTACTGGCGGTTCTCATGGTATTACTGTGTGGGGGGCTGAATTTGATGTGAGCGGTGATTCTAAAACGTTAAACGCTTTGTGGGTCACCGATTCGGATGATGCTCTAGCGACGGTGGGTGACCAAGGCTTGTTCCGCGTTCCTGTAGGTGTAGTAGATGATAATTTGGTCTTAACTGATTATTGGTCAACTGCCAAATATATAGACTCTCTCACATTCTTGGATGCAAAAGCAACCGATGCTTGGGGTATGCAGTTTGTCGGTATAGACATCCCGGCTGTTCCCGAGCCTGCGACGGCGACGTTGGCGTTGTTGGCATTGGCGGGGCTGGCGGCACGTCGCCGCCGGAGGTAAGGGCAATGCCCTTGTGTAACATTGCCGCAAAAGAGAACGAAGCCCCGCCTTGCGGGCTCAAAAAGCGGGCTTTGCCTGCGGTGAAAAACACGCCCGGTGGGCGTGTTGATGGAAGCTACGCGGCACGCTGTGCCTCCAAACTTTCAACTTGTCTATCAAAACATGTTCTTCTTACTTCCTCTGTCCGTTTATTTCGCTGCTTTTGCTTTTGCCTTGCGCAGAATGGCACGGATGGCTTTGGCGTTCTTGCCGCCCACGCAGTCATCCACCCGTGCGCCCTTGGCTGTTTTGGCATTGAGGTCAGCGCCGTGGTCTACCAGCCATTGCACGATACCGACATGGCTGAGCCCGCAGGCGTAGTGTAGGGATGTGCTGTTGTTGGCGTTGTTGAGGGTGGTATCGATGGGGGCACCCTGCATGATTTGCGGCAGCAGGATGAGTAAGCGTTTTTGGTAGAGCCGCTCCACGGCGGTCTTGTAGGTGCTCTTCTCCAGTGAGCGCACCAAGTCGCCGAGGCCGTCATCGATGGGGCGGGGGGCTGCTGTTGCCTCCGGTCGGGGCAGGGTGACAACACCGGCTGTGGCGGCGGCGGTTTGCAGGGCGAACGTGGCGCCCTTTATCCACCATCTGTTGCCCTCCTCATGCCAGACGATGTCGGCTTTGCCCTGAGTATCGGAGCTGAAGGCCAGCTGTATGGTGATGCTCAGGCCGTTGCCCGTGAGCGTTATGGCGGAATCCCCGGGGGTGTAGGTGATGCTGATGGGCGGCCAAGGGAAATCGGGCGAGCCATCCAGCAATTGGTAGCTGTAGCTGTTGTCGGCGCAATCGGTGGGGAAATGAAGCACCAGTGGGGTGGCGTGGCATGGCTGCCACTGCGTCGGCTGTTGCGCTGTGTCGGAATAGGCCTCCTGAGCGCCGTTGACTTCGACAACGAGGCGCTTGCCGGCCATATCCGCCGGGGCGGCGCCGACAGGAGCCAGGGCAAGAGCCAATACCGAGGTGAGGAAGAGGGTGGTTTTCATGTGGATTATCAGTTTTGAGATGGGGAGTACGAAATCATTTGCGCGGGGCAGTGGCAGCCTCAGCTGCTGCCGGTCGGGCAAGCATGTTCGGCATCACTACTTCTTTCTGTTGCGCGCGCGGCTGAGGATTCTGCGGATGGCTGCGGCATTCGGCCCGCTCACGCAGGCATCGACCGTAGCTCCTTTTTCCGTCACGGCGTTCAGGTCGGCACCGTGGTCCACCAGCCACTGCACGAGGGTGGTGTGGCTGAGGGCGCAGGCGTAGTGCAGAGCGGTGTTGCCCTTGTAATCGGGGGACGTGAAGCTGGGGTTGTGCAGGCTCATGATGGTGGGGATGAGGGAGCACAGGCGCTTGCAGTACAGGCGCTCGGTGGCATTGCTGCACCGGCGTTTCTGCAGAGCGGAGAGGATGTCGTTGAGCCCGTCATCGAGCAGCTCGGGGTCGCCGTCTTCCGCGCCTTCACCCTGTAGCTGAATGGCGGGGTCGTAGGGGTGAGCCTCGCGTAGCACGAAGCCTGCGTGGCGCATGTGGCGCGTTTCGCCATCCTCATGCCAGTACACATAGGCGCTCCCTGCATCGGGCGAGGTGAAGGTGAGCACGACCAAGGCGCTGAATACGCCGTTTTCGAGTTTCACATAGGCCTCACTCGCATCGGTGGCGACATCATAGCTTACCGTGATATCGGGAGCGTGGAAATCATCGCTGTTGAGAGGATGCGGTGCGGTGTAGCTGTTGCCCTCGGTCGGGAAACGCAGCAGCAGCGGCACATCGAAGCGGAAGGGGAACCAGTTGTCGGTTGGCTTTTCGTACTTCTCCGTGGTGCACATCTGCACTTCGTTCATGAGCACCAGCAGTGTTTTGCCGGCCACCTGAGCGGGAGGCTGAGCCGCCGCGCATACTATCGGCGTGCAGCAGCTCAGAATGGCACCTAGTGTGTAGAGTGATTTCATGGTATTCTCGACGGGGCTGATTTTCAGGGGAGAATCGTCACCTCCACTCGCGAGGTGGACGAGTAGTCGATGGCGGGCTTGTTCTCCAGATACTTCATGAGAGCATCGGCGCCATCCAACGGCTGCGTGGTACCCGGGTCGGCAGGTAAAACGGGGTTGGTGGACATGAGGTAGGAATTGGTGGCCATGGTGTAAGTGGCCTCCGGGTCAATGGGGGTGCCGTCTGCCAGCGTTATTTCCGTAATCTGCATGGCTTTCAGTTCACCTGCGGGTTTGGTGGCTTTGTAGCGCATGCCGGAAACGCAGGGGGCGCCGTGGTGGTCGGAAGAGGGAACAGCGTTCAGGAAATCAATGAGCTCGCGCCCGGTCAGCTTCAGGGTGACGATTTTGTTGCCGAAGGGGTCGAGGCGGTAGCAATCGGCCACGCAGAAGGGACCGGCGGGGAAGGAATCCTGACGCACACCGCCGATGTTGACGATGGCGATATCGGTACCGACGGCAGCTCGCATGGCATCGGCCATCAGGCATCCCAGCCCCTCGCGGTGTTTGATGGGGGTGCTGACGGTCGTAAGCCGGCGCAGCATGAAGGGGTTGTTCTTCACCTTGTCAACGGCGGCCTGCATGTCGGCATCCTTTTCGAGGTGGCGCAGGGGGATGAGCTCGGACTTTTTGCTGAGCACTTTGCCGTTCTCGACCTCGAAGGTGAGGCGGGTGATGTATTTGACCTTGTTTTCCGTCTGGGTGACGATGACATCGCCCTCGCGGTGCTCCTTATCCACGCGGGTGTGCGAGTGCCCGCCAACGATGGCATCTGCCTCGGGGAAGAGCTTGGCGAGCTTCAGGTCGTCCTCGAAGCCGAGGTGGGTGAGCAGGATGAGTACATCGCACTTCCGGCGCAGGTCGGCATAGTCCTGCACGGTGGTGAAGGGCGAGCGGAATTGCAAGCCCTTGCACTTGTCGGGGTGGGCATCCGGCAGGCCGTTCTCGCCGGTCTGCACCAGACCCAGCACGCCGATGCGCACGCCGTCGCGCTCAAAGATGCAATAGGGAGCCACCTTGAGCGGCTCGCCGTCCGTGGCGGCTACATTGGCACAGATGAAAGGGAAGTTCGCGGCGCCGAGGCAGGAGCGCAGAATAGCCAGGCCGGAGTCGAACTCATGGTTGCCGAAGGTGGAGGCATCGAAGCCCAGCTTGTTCATGAGCTGTATCATGGCGAGGCCGGGGGTGTCGCCGGTATCGACATAGGGGTTGCCGGTGCGGTTGTCGCCGGCGGAGAGCAGCAGCACATCCGGATCGGCGGCGCGTTCGGCTTTCAGGAAGGTGGCCAGCTGTGGCAGGTTGTCAATGTCGGCATGCATGTCGTTGATGCCAAGTATGTTCACCTGGGCGGCAAAGGCGCTGCCCAGGGTAGCAAGAAGCGAGATAAACGGAATCTTCATAGTTGTGTTTGTGAGTTGAGTGTGAATCAGAGCGGGGATTGTTCGCGTGGGAATAATGAGGAAATTGACTATTGGTGGAAGTACGAAGTACGAATTCCGAAGGTCGAATTTGAAAGTTCGGCGGGCTTTCGCCCGTGGGTATGCGTAGCTCATGCAACCACTTGTGCCCGCGCCTTGCGGGCGCGGAGCGGCAGCCATGGCACTTGCTACGCTTATACTGCGTGCGTCAGCACGCCTGGATATAACTTTGTAGATGGTAAATTGTAGATTGTAGATAAACTTTGTTATCATTGGTTCATGGCGAAAAATCAGGGGGTGTTGCTCAGGAGCTCAGCGGCGCCCTCATGGCCGGCAGCAGCGGCGCGTTGCAGGTATTGGCGGGCGAGGGCTTCATTCTGCTCGCCATCCCGTCCCCACAGCAGGCGAATCCCCAGCTCGTAGAGGGCTCGGGGCTCACCGGCGGCTGCGGCCTGCTCCAGCCAGGCGCGGCTTTCGGCGGCATCGGCATCGGGGGTGGCGGCTGTGTTCACCCATGCGGAAAGGGAACCCACCTGCGAGCCCTCACCGCCATGGTAGAGGGTGCTCAGTTCGTACTGAGCGGCTGCATGGCCGGCGCAGGCTTGTTTCCAGAGCTTGCGGGTGGCGGGGGTGAGGCATTCCACCGGGGCGCCGTTTTGCAAGAGTTGTTGCAGCTGCGGCAGGGTGGTGAGTTGGGCGGGGGTGCGACCTGCGGCATCGTTCACATCGGCGCGGGCGCCGAATGCCAGCAGGCGCAGGGCTGAGCGGTAATCGTTGAAGTATGCTGCGCGATGCAGCGGGGTCATGCCGTTGATGCCCGGTAGATGGGGTGAAGCCCCGGCCAACAGCAGCTTGTGCACCACATCAGCTCTGTCTTGGTGGATTTCGAGCATGCAGAGCTCCAGCAGGGTTAAGCCCTGTCGGTTGCGGCAGTTTATGTCGCGGCTTTCGTTGGCTTGCCATATCAGGGCGCGGACTTCGCGGCGCTGTTGCTCTGTATGGCAGCGCTCCGCTATGCCGGCCGGGATGCTCATTTCGGCACAGGCCACCCAGCTCAACAGCAGGACGCCACCTACGATGACTCCTTTGAAGGAGTTGCCGAGGCGGCTGCCCCAGCTTTCCGTTGTTACTTCTTCTACGGACATGATGGTGGTATAAAGAGTTCGGTGTTATAAGTATGGTGCTACACGAGGCGGCTGTGTTATTCCGAGTAAATTGAATCGTTGAGAGAGAGTTTTTGCCCGGTGTGGGAGTACACGGTTGGGTGACGATGGCTCGCTTTGTAGGCGGAAACGTGCCGTTTGTGGCTCGTTTCAGGTCTCACGATGAGAGCCGCCCCAGCCTCCGCTCCTGACTATACTCCTCAGGCAAGTCGATGTCAAAGAAAAAAATGTTAATATGTCAAATTGGTGTTCGCGTGGGGAAGGGGGGTGGACAGATGCATGAAAACAAACTACAGAGCGGTCATTGTATTTGTTGGAAAATCGTTCGCTATGTCATTTCACCACTTGATAAACGCTGACCTTCTGGTATAATGAGGCCGGATGCGTCCTTTCCCAACCATGAACATTTTTTCGCTACTCAGATATATAGGCAAGGTTATAGCGGTATTTATGGTGCACATGCTGCTATTTGTTATTGACGGACGAGTGATACATGCCGGACAATATCTGCCCTTGCGTCTCGGAGAGTGGCTGTGCCGATTACTATACCCCGAGCTTATCATAGACGGCGAAATCGCGTATAATGTCGATGTATTGGATTCCTGGCTATTCTGGGGGCTCCCGGTGCTGCTGCTGAGCTTCTTCCTTTGGGGGCGAAATGTTACCATCGGCTACCTTTGCCTATGTTCTCCCATATTGGCCGCGCTCATTTGGGGTGTCCCCATATAATTTGAGGAACTTGTGCTTGTCGATTGTCCGTGTTGCTTCATAAAAAACAGTCACCGAAAAGATAGGTCTTGTCGTTGTGGGCTTTTTTCATTTTTTTGGCACTGCGTCAAAAAAGTCGCGTGAATGACGGGGATGTTAGCTGCCTGAGTTT
>JAUNRE010000111.1 GCA_030535795.1 Akkermansia sp. | reverse complement strand
CCTTCCGGGCTGATGAATTCCGCGCCTGGCGGCGCATGGGTAGCAGAGCTTAGCTGCGGTTACTGCCCGCGCTTTAAGGCGCGGCCACAAGCGGTTGTCTTAGCTACGCATACCCGCGGGCAACAGCCCGCCGAACTTTCAAATTCGACCTTCTGAATTCGACCATCGTACTTCCACAAATTGCCATTTTCCTAATTGTTCCAACGCGTTTTCTGTACTTAGAAAAAAAGCCCGGTGAAACGGAGCAACAGCCTGCCTCGGCGTAAGGCGTAAGCCCGGAGACGGGCACGATTGCCACGGGAACAACACCATGAGATGCTATGGAACCGCGCTGCTGTCGGCTTCCTCACGATGTTCGTCGGACTCCCGGTCGTTTTGTTTGCAACCCCGGAGCTGCGTTGTTATCGCGACTTGCTCCGGGCTACTATACTTTCGCCCCGCAAGGCGGGGCTTTGGAGTGAGGCGCCTACGGCGCAGGGGCACTCGCCCTGCGCACGTAGAGAGACAGGAGCGAGCGGCGGCTTAATTCTTCTTAAGTGCCGCAATGATAGCATCGCCCATGCCGTCAGTCCCCACACGTATCTCGCCCTCGGCGCCGGTGCTGAGGTCGCCGGTGCGGTAGCCGGCGGCGATGACGGCGCGCACGGCGGCATCCACGGCATCGGCAGCGGCCGTTTCGTGGCAGGAGTAGCGCAGCATCATCCCCATGGAGAGAATCTGCGCGATGGGGTTAGCAATCCCCTTGCCGGCGATATCGGGAGCGGAGCCGCCGGAGGGCTCATAGAGGCCGAAAGTACTTTCGCCGTTCTGACAAAGGGAGGCACTGGGCAGCATACCGAGCGAGCCGCAGACGATAGCCATCTCATCCGTCAGAATATCGCCGAACGTGTTTTCCGTCACCATGACGTCGAACTGGTTGGGATTACGCACCAGCTGCATGGCAGCGTTATCCACATACATGTGGGTGAGCTCCACATCCGGGTACTGCGGGGCGATAGCGTTCATCACCTCGCGCCACATGACGGATGATGCCAGCACGTTGGCCTTGTCCACACTGCAAAGGCGGCCACTGCGACCACGGGCAGCCTCGAACGCCACGTGGGCTATGCGCTCCACCTCGCTCTTTTTGTAGAATAGCGTATCAAGGGCTACAGTCTCGCCATCGCGCTCGCCGTAGAATTTGGGCTCACCGAAATACATACCGCCGGTCAGCTCGCGCACGCACAAGATATCGAAACCACGGGGAATGATGCTGTTCTTAATGGGCGACGCCTCCACCAGCTCGGGCAGACAGATGCCGGGGCGCAGGTTGGCATACAGGCGGAAGTGTTTGCGCAGGGGCAGCAGGGCACCACGCTCGGGGCGCTCATCCGGCGGCAGGCTATCCCACTTGGGGCCACCTACGGAGCCGAACAGAATGGCATCTGCCGCCTCGCAGGCTGCCAGAGTCTCGGCAGGCAGCGCCTTGCCGCAGTTGTCGATGCCGGCGCCACCCACATAGCACGCGGTGCGCTCCGTGGCGAAACCGAACTTCTCCTCTGCGGCGTCCAGCACGCGCAGAGCCTGCTCCATCACCTCGGGGCCGATGCCGTCACCCGCCAGTACTGCAATCTTGTATGTATTCATGTCCTGCGCCTATCATACCGCCACTCAGCGCCCGTGACAAGCGCTAATTCTGCCCTCACTGCACTTATGAGATAACCAATCCTCGGCGGAGGCGTGATTTTTTTTTGCATTTTCTTTGTAGATTTTTTCAGGAGGGGAGCGTTCTTCACTCTGTACACGGCCTCCCGGCCCTACATGCTTAATCAAAACAAAGATTCAGAATTATGAAGAAGAACATCATCATCGCCCTCGTGGCCGCCCTGCCTGTCTTCGCACAGGAGGCTCAGCCCCAGACGACACCCGCCCAGGCTCCCGCTCCGGCTCCTGTGGCCGCCCCGGCTCCTGCCGCTGCCCCGGCTCCCGAAGCTGCTCCGGCTCCCAAGAAGGATCGCAAGGCTATCATGGAGGCTCGCAAGGCCGCTTTCATGGACAAGTTCGATGCCAACAAGAACGGCAAGATTGACGATAATGAGAAGAAGGCCGTGAATGAGCACTTCAAGGCCAAGTTCATGAACAAGTTTGACACCAACAAGGACGGCAAGATTGACGACAACGAGAAGAAGGCCATAAAGGAGGCTTTCGCTAAGCGCGCTCACCGTGGTTTCGGTAAGTTCGGCAAGCGTGGTCACCGCCACGGCTTCCACAAGCGTGGTCACCGCCACGGCGGCTTCCACAAGCACGGACATCGTCACGGCCACAAGGGCTTCCGTGGCCACTTCGGCCCCAAAGGCCCCAAGTGCGGCTTCAACCGCGAGGGTCGTCGCCCCATGATGCCCGGCTTCCGTGGCCACTTCGGCCCCAAGGGTCCCAAGTGCGGCTTCAACCGTGGGGGTCGTCGCCCCATGATGCCCGGCTTCCGTGGCCAGTTCGGCCCCAAGGGTTCCAAGTGCGGCTTCAACCGTGGGGGTCGTCGCCCCATGATGCCCGCCTATCGCCCCCAGCAGAAGTGCTCCTGCGGTTGCGCTAAGTAAATCAGCACCCGAGAATACGCTAACAATTCAGCAAAGAGAGGCAGCTTCGGCCGCCTCTCTTTTTTATTTTTATTTTTTAAGCATCAGTAAATTAGAAATTTTTCTTCCTCAAAAAAATGCTCATTTTTCTGTAGATTCAGCTGAAAAAATGCGTTCCCTGAATCAGAGGGGCGTTAGGCGCCCGATAACCATAAACCACGCAACTCAAAACATGCTTAAGAAGAATACACTTATCGTGGCGCTTATCGCCGCTCTTCCCTCCCTGGCTCAGGATGCCACAACAGAAGCCCCCGCCGCTCCCGCTCCGCAGGCCCCTCACTGGGGTGCACACGGCCAGATGCCCGGCCGCCCCAACCGTGCTGATATGCACAAGCGTATGCTGGAGAAATTCGACCTCGACAAAGACGGGCAACTGAATGATGAAGAGAAGGCCGCCATGAAGGCCGAGATGCAAAAGCGCCGTGCGGAGCGTGGCCCCCGCGGCCCGCGTCCCGAGGGCGGTATGCACCCCGGCAACCGCCGCCGCCCCCATTCCGAGCGCCCGGAAATGATTAAGAAGTATGACACCGATCAGGATGGCCAGCTCAGCGAAGAGGAACGCACCGCCCTGCGCAACGACGTCAAGGCCGGACGTGAAGCTCGTCGCGAGAAATTCCACCGAGCGTTCATGGAGCGTTTCGACACCAACAAGGACGGTGTTCTGAGCGAGGAGGAGAAGGAGGCCGCCAAGGCCGCCCGTGGTGAGGGCCGCCGTGGCCACCGCCGCCCTGGCCGCCCCTTCGGTCCGCGCCCGGAAGGCATGCCCGAGATGCCGCAGGGTGACGCCCCCGAGGCTCCTGAAAGCAACGAGCAATAAATTTGACGCTTCACTCACAGAGCGACTATATGCAGAATACACAACCCCGGCAATGAAAATTGCCGGGGTTTTTGTGCATCGTCCGCAATGAGAAGTACGAAGGTCGAATTTCAAAGTGCGAAAAAGAAGAAGCGCGGCAGAGGATTACCGAAGACGGCTAGATGGTAAATCAACGTCGTACTTCGGAATTCGCACCTCGTACTTTCCAACGCGTCGGCCTATTTACCGAGGCGTTTCAGGGCATCTTCGGCATCTGCATGGCCCTGTGTGGCGGCCTTGGTATACCAGAAAACGGCCTTTTCCACATCGGGTTTTCCATTAACACCGGCCTCGTAAATTTCGGCCAGTGACATCTGGGCATCCAGCAGGCCGGCCTTAGCGGCGCGCTCCAGCCACTTGGCGGCCTCGGCCTCGCTTTCCGTGAACCCATAAAGCCCTAGGTAGTACATGGTGCCGAGCACACACTGCATCTCGGCATCCCCCTGAGCAGATTCCTGCAACAACAGCTGCCGGAGATTCTCGAACATGAGCTGAAGCTTCTCGTCTTTCTGCTCGGTTGCTTTCTTGTACCAAGTATCCGCCTCTTCAAAATCCTGCTCAACCCCGATACCGGAAAGATATGCCACGCTGAGCTGATACTGCGCGATGGCATGCCCGCCTTCGGCGGCAGCTTTCAGCCAGCCGATTCCCTTGCGAGCCCACCAGGATGAGAAAACACCGGAGGAATAGAAACAGCCCAGCGTCACGCAGGCATCGGCATCGCCATTGTCGGCAGCGGCCGTGAGCCACCGCAGCGCGACATCATAGTCCTGCTCCAACCCGGCGAACCCCAGCAGATGCATGGCACCCATCACAAACTGAGCCCCGGGATTGCCGGCTGCGGCCGCGCGCGCCATCTCCGGCATTTTCTTTCGCTGCTGCTCTTCCTCGATGCCTTCGAGCATATCCTGCACCTGCTCCAGCAGCGGCTCGAGCTCCGTTTTCTGAAATTCCTCAATTTGAGGCACACGGCAGGAGGGCACCTCCACCCCTACCTGTTGGGCGAATGGCACGACAGGCGCCGTTTCCGCAGCCGATGCCATGGCAGCCAACGCCAGCACAACAACTGTATTTCTCACGTACTTCTTCATAACATTTACCGCGCAGCATGCTACTACACATCCCCCAAAAGGTCAAGCCATAAGTTTCCCCAAATCACCACGCAGGCCACGCCCGCCGACATATCATGAGCGCCCGCCCGTATCATAAGAAAACGAACACAAACACCCTCGCGCCATTGATGGGGAGGGGATAGACAGAGCCGGATGAGAGGCACCCCTCACCCGGCTCGTTTCTGATAAAATGGTCAAAGGCGAAAGCCTCAGGCATCGAGCTCCTTGAGCACGGGGTTAATCCTGGCCATTGTCTCGATGATATGGGCATTCACATTATTGCGCACCATACCGGCAGCCATGCGGCAGGCATTGAGGATAGCCTTGGCATTAGCCGAGCCGTGAGCGATGATGGAGACGCCATTCACGCCCATGAGCGGGCAGCCGCCTATGGCATCGGCGCTCATGCGCTCCTTGAGCCCGCGGAAGACGGAGCGCATGCACAGCGCACCCATTTTGGGCATGAAGCCACCGCCCATGATGCCGGCCTTAATCCAGTTGGTGTAGGCCTTGGCCACCGCCTCGACGCTCTTGAGCAGGATGTTGCCGGTGAAACCATCCGTCACTGCCACATCGAGCTCAGTCTCGAAGAGGTCGTGTCCCTCGCAGTTGCCGGTGAAATTGAAGGGAAGAAGCCCGCGCTCATTGAGCTCGCGCAGCAGAGAGAAGGCCTTGAGCGAGAACTCGCTGCCCTTGCACTCCTCGGTACCGTTGCTCATCACGCCCACGTTGGGGTTAGGGCGCTTATAAATATAGCGAGCCATCAGCGCCGACATAACGGCGTAGGCTACCAGGTGGCGGGGCTTGGCATCGGGGTTGGCGCCGGTGTCGCTCACCAGCACATAGCCATGGATGCTCGGCAGCGGCGAGACGATACCGGCACGCTCCACGCCTTCCAGCAGGCGCAGTTTGATGGTGCTGGCCGCCACGGCTGCCCCGGTGTTGCCGGCAGATATCACGGCATCCGCATCCCCCTTCTTCACCATATCGACCGATATGCTCATGGAGGAATTGCGCTTCTGGCGCACGGCGGCAAGCCCGCTCTCGCACATGCCCACAACCTCGGGCGCATGCACAATCTCAAGCCTGGAGTCGGCACCGATACCGGCCTCATCGCACTGCTTTTTCAGAATATCCTCATCGCCGACAAGAAAAAGTTTTGTAAGAGAATCCAGCTTCGAGAGCACCTCCACAGCACCCTCGATGTTGATTCGCGGCGCATCATCGCCGCCCATAGCATCTAATGCAAGCTTCATACAAGAAAAAATTGCTAAGTTCGTGCATACTCTAACACCCCCGGAACGCGATGTCAACAAAAAATCGCCCGGCAGACATTCTGCGGGGCGATTGAAGTTTTTTGCAGGGGTTCTTTTATGGAAGCGGTAGATTAGTCTACCAGCTTCACGATAACCTCAGCCCCACTCTGGGTCTTGTAAGTACCGCACTGAG
>JAUNRE010000110.1 GCA_030535795.1 Akkermansia sp. | reverse complement strand
ACAGCCCGCGCTTTAAGGCGCGGGGCGTAAGCGGTGGAATAAGCTACGCATACCCTCGGGCGAAAGCCCGCCGAACTTTCAAATTCGACCTTCTGAATTCGACCATCGTACTTCTACAAATTGGCGGTTTTCCTAATTATTCCAACGCGTAGATTATATTTATTTCCCCAGGCAGAAGGTAGCAAAGACGCGCGTGAGGATATCCTCCGTATCGACCCGCCCCGAGATGCTGCCCAAGGCATCGAGCGCGGCACGCAGGTCAACATCGGTGAACTCGGGAGACTGCCCGCGCAGCAGCCCGGCCTTGGCAGCGGAGAGGAACTCCAGCGCTTGCTGCAACGCATAGCGATGGCGCATGTTGATGGCAGCGAGCGTATCCGTCTCCGCATGCCCATGCAGAAAGATTTGCTCGATGGCGGTGGACAAGGCATCCATGCCCACCCCGCTGCGGCAGGAGAGGCGGAGCGCCTCGACTCCCTGCCAGGCAGGGTGCTCGGGCAGGTCGCACTTGTTGAGCAACAGCAGGTGGTGGGCGCCGGGGGAGTCCAGCTGCGGGCGTGCCGGCGGCAGGGTGGCATCTGCCACTTCAAGCACGAGGTCGGCCTCGGCTCCGGCTCGGCGGCTGCGCTCCATGCCGGCGCGTTCAATGGCGTCGGTGCTGTCGTGCAGCCCGGCAGTGTCGATAAGCCGCAGTCGCAGGCCGCCCAGGGTCACGCTTTCCTCAATCGTGTCGCGCGTGGTGCCGGCAGTGGCGCTGACAATGGCGCGCTCGTAGCCCAGCAGCATGTTGAGCAGGCTCGATTTGCCTACGTTCGGCGGCCCCACGATTGCCGTGCGCACGCCCTCGCGCAGCAGGCGCCCCTCGTCGGCTGTGGCCAGCAGGGTATGCAGGCCGGCTGCCACAGACTCAATACCGGCGACCAGCTCCTGCGTGGTATCCGGCGCAATATCCTCCTCGGGAAAATCAATATAGGCCTCCACATGAGCCGCCACGGAAATAAGTTTATCCACCTCAGCCGCCACGCGCGAGCTGATGGCACCGTGCAGTTGGTTGTGGGCGGCGCGCAGCGCCAGGTCGCTGCCGGCGGAAATGACATCCATGACCGCCTCGGCCTGCGTGAGATCCATTTTACCGTTCTCGAAAGCCCTGCGCGAGAACTCGCCGGGCTCAGCCGGGCGGGCGCCGCATTGCAGTAGGCGCTCCAACACGCGGCGCGTTACCAGCATGCCGCCGTGGCAGCTCACCTCAACCACATCTTCGCCGGTGTAGCTTGCAGGGGCTGCAAAGAGCGTAGCCACCACATCATCCACCACCTGCCCGGCGGCATCGCGTATGTGCACCAGCGTGGCGCGCCTGGGCTGCAGACGGCGCCCGGTGCAGGTGCTCAGTATCTCGGCGGCCTGCGGTCCGCTCATGCGAATGACGGCTATGGCCCCCGTGCCCGGCGGGGTGGCTATGGCGGCTATGGTTTCGGCGGCTTCCATCTCGCCCCCATCGTCTCACATCCCTTAAGCTTTTGCAACCGTTTTTTACCCCCGATACCGATTTTTTTTGCAAAAAGTTATGAGGATGCCTGTTTTTCACTCGGAATGGAGAGTGCACATTCTCTGATTCGTTGATTATTAGCAAGTCTTAAGTAATCGCCGTTACCGCTTAGGCGACCGAACAGGGACGGCAAATGGCCTCTAACTCATTAAGAATTCGTCTTTTTTTACGCAAAAAAGCATTTTAGGCTTGTCAAGCGCGAAAAAATGAGTATACTAGGCGCGCCTCCTTCCTACTCTTGGATGCCTGAGGCGCTTCAACAATCAAAACTAGTCAAGATCAAATGAAGACCATCGCTATTCTCGCCCTTACGGCCGCCGCTCTGGTTTCCTGCCAGCAGCAGCAGCAGCAGCAGAACACCCCCGCTCCGGCTCCCGCTCCGGCTGCTGTTCCCTCCAAGTAAGTGAACAGAGGGTTTAACCCTCGGAGATCATTTTACGATAGCGCGTCTGAGTTCTGCTCAGACGCGTTTTTTCATTGTACAAGTCGGAGCGTCTCTGGTAGAATAGGCTCATGGCATATCTGGAGGTGAGAGACGCGAGTGTGCATTTTCCTGTGCGCAACACCTGGGGAACAACCGGTGAAGTGGTACGGGCGGTGGATGGTGTGAGCCTGAGCGTAGAGCGCGGGCGTATCCTGGGGCTGGTAGGCGAGAGCGGCTGCGGCAAGTCCACCCTCTCGCGCGCCATCATGCAGCTGCAGCCGCTTACCTCGGGCAGCATCGTGCTGGGTGGCACGAACCTGACGGCGCTGAGTGCCGCCGAGGTTCGACAGCGCCGCCTGGATTTCCAGATGGTGTTCCAGGATCCCTACGCCTCCCTCAACCCGCGTTTCAGCATTTTCAGCACACTGACCGAGGCTCTGAGCCGCCGCCGGGCTCTTCCCCGCCGGGAACGCGAGGCCGCAGTAGCAGAGCTGATGAACCGCGTCGGTCTGAGCCCGGAGCACATGTACAAATACCCGCATGAGTTCTCCGGCGGCCAGCGCCAGCGTATTGCGATAGCACGCGCCATTGCCCCGGGGCCGGCATTATTGCTGGCAGATGAACCTGTCTCGGCTCTGGATGTCTCCATTCAGAGCCAGATACTGAATCTGCTCAACGACCTGACGCACGACCTAGGGCTCACCATGATTTTCATCTCTCACGACCTGGCTGTAGTGCACTATATGGCCGATGAAATCGCCGTGATGCAGCGCGGTCGCATTGTGGAGTACGGCACGGCGGATGCAGTGTTCAACACCCCCCAACACGAATACACGCGCACCTTGCTGGCAGCGGCACCGCGCCTGTGAGCCGGCCTGGGCAGCAACCTATTGCCCCGTCTTCTCTCACCACTCCCCGTGTTATTTCATTTTTTGAGGGGTGCGGGCCACTTTTTTTCTTGCCAAGGCATGCGCCAAGTGCTAAATTTCAAAGTGAACCCCCGTTTATCAATATGAACACATCAACCATACTTTCAATCGTTGCTGCTGCCGCCATGCTGCCCTCCGCCATGGCGCAGAACCCGGCTCCCCAGCCGCCCCGCGTCCCCGGTGGCGTCATGGTGACAACCCGCGCCTTTATCAATGGTAAGGAGGTGGATCCGTCCGATTTCCGCGTAGAATTACAGTCGCAGCTTGACAAGCTGCACCGCAACGCGGCAAAAATGCAACCCAAAGCCGCACCCACTCCTGCACCCGCAGCTGCCCCCGAGCCGCAGCCTGCACCCGCTCCTGCACCTGTGGTAGCCCCCGAGCCGCCTGCACCCGCTCCTGCACCCGCAGCTGCCCCCGAGCCGCCGCCTGCACCGGTAGCCCCCGAGCCCGCACCGGCTCCCAAGCCCGAGGCTCCCAAACCCTGCTGCGATAACCCCGACTGCACCTGCGGCCCGGCTCCCAAGCCCTGCGAGTGCAAACCCGGCGCTACCTGCGGCCCCAAGACTGCCCCCAAACCGGCACCTGCCACACCCGCAGCCGCCCCGGCAGCCCGCCCTGTTAAGATTGTACGCATTCCCGTCGGCAAGCAAGCCTCCCGTCCCATCCATCGCGGCAAGCCCATCTGCAGCAAGTGCGGTAAGCCCCGCATTACTCCGCGCCCCGGCGACATGCCCCCCTGTGGCAAGGCTCGCCCCTTCGGCACACCTGCACACGGCACCACTCCGCCCTGTGCACACCGCCACGGCAAGGTAGTGCGCCCCGCCGTTGCTCCGGCACCCAAGCCCGCACCGGCGGCTAAGGCACCGCAGACGATACGCGTCATCATCAACGGCGTGGAGGCTATCGTCCCCCTGCGCCCCGAGGGTGTCAACATCACCATCAAGCCCCTCTGAGCCACAACGCCTCACCACTTTCCCCCAAGCCCCGCTTCTGCGGGGCTTTTTTGTGAGCGCCCAACGTAAAAAAAGCGCGTTTCGCCTATCGGGAAGCGAAACGCGCTGCAACAACTGCTTGCTGAGAGCTTTATCAGCCCTTCATGCCGGAGATGTTGCCATCGGCATCCACCTTAATCGCGCAGGCGGACGGCACCTTGGGCAGAGCCGGCATGCGCATGATATCGCCGCACAGCGCCACCAGGAAGCCGGCACCGTTAGCAATCTCGAAATCGCGCACCGTAATGGTGAACCCGGTCGGACGCCCCGGCAACGTGGCGTTGTCGGAAAGCGAGTTCTGCGTCTTAGCCATGCATATAGGCAGGTCGGTCAGCCCATTGGCTGCCATGAGCGCCAGCTTCTTCTGAGCAGCCTTCGTCAGCACCACGCCATCGGCGCCGTAAATCTTGCGGGCAATCGTCGCCATACGCTCCTCCACCGGGATATCCAGCTCATACAGGCACTTGTAAGGAGCGGGCGCGGGGCCTTCCATGCTCTCTGCCACAATAGTAGCCAGCTCGCGAGCCCCCTCGCCCCCCTTGCCGAACACATTGGCCACGGCACAGCCCACACCCATCTGAGCGCACAGCTCTTTCACAGCCGCAATTTCCTCCTCAGTATCGAACGCCTCGAACAGATTGATAGCCACCGTCACAGGACGGTTGTACAGCTTAGCGCTCTCGATATGAGCCTGCAAGTTAGCCAGCCCGCGGCGCACCGCCTCGGCATTGGGCGGGTCAAGCTCCGTCTTAGCCACGCCGCCATGCATCTTCAGCGCACGAATCGTAGCGACTATCACGATGGCATCGGGCGACAAACCGCTCTGGCGGCACTTAATATCCAGGAACTTCTCCGCACCCAGGTCAAAGGCAAAACCGGCCTCGGTCACAGCGTAATCGGCACAGGCCAACGCCATCTTAGTGGCAATGACAGAGTTACAACCATGCGCGATATTGGCAAAGGGGCCACCGTGTACAAACGCCGGCACGCCCTCCAGAGACTGCACCAGATTCGGGTTGATAGCCTCGCGCAGAATGGCCAGCAGAGAATCCGTCACGCCGAACTCACGCGCATACACCGCCTGGTCATCAGCGGTAAAGCCCACCACAATGTTGTCGATACGGCGGCGCAGGTCCTCCAAATCCTCCGCCAGACAGAAGCAGGCCATAATCTCCGAAGCGGGGGTGATGTTGAAGCCATCCTCGCGCGGCACACCGTTCTTGTTAAGCCCCACCACAATATTGCGCAGGGAACGGTCATTCATGTCAATCACACGCTTCCAAAGCACCTTGTTCTGGTCGAGGCGCGTCGTCTTGTAGAAAAGCGCATTGTCAATCACAGCCGCCAGCAGGTTGTTAGCCGAAGTGATAGCGGGGAAATCGCCGTTGAAGCACAGGTTGATGCTCTCGCCGGGCGTTATGCTCGATGCACCGCCTCCTGTCGCACCGCCCTTGCGGCCGAACACAGGCCCCATGCTCGGCTCGCGCAGCGCCAGACACACGCTCTTGCCATTAGCCTTCAGCCCCTGGGCCAAGCCTATCGACACCGTCGTCTTACCCTCGCCCGCAGGCGTAGGCGTAAGCGCACTCACCAGCACCAGCTTCCCCTTGCGAGGGCGCTCGCGCAGCACTTGCAGGCTCACCTTAGCCTTGTCGCGGCCATACGGCACAATCATCTGCTCATCCAGCCCCAGCGTGGCTGCCATCTTTGCGGTAAAGCTCTCTGTATTCGCCATAGCTCCAATATATCATACCTTTTCCACTTTGGCAAATGCAAAACCAATTTACTATCCACCATCCACCGCCGCCGCGCCAGCCGGGGCGATATAACCGTGTTGGCGCAGCCAACATGATAACCCATATCCCTCCCACTCGCGGCGCCAGCCGCCGAATTTGAAAGCCCCGCAACGCGGGGCGTAAGTATAGTAGCCCAGGGCAAGCCACGCAGTGGCGCGGCCCCGGGGTTGCAAACAAAACGAATCAGAGCCCGACGAAGCGAAGATGAGGAGGCCGACAGCAGTGTGGTCATCATTTTCAGCCACCGCGCATTCCCATCGGCTGTCGCCGCCGTTCCACGGGGCTCTCTTCTATTTTTCTCGGTTAGCAGGGGTTACACTCGCTAACGCTCGTTCACCACCTGC
>JAUNRE010000030.1 GCA_030535795.1 Akkermansia sp. | reverse complement strand
GTCTAAGCCTCCAATTGTTCCAACGCGTATTTTCCCGATAAAAAACGCCGTACGGAGAGACAGAGAAGCGCCTTTTCTGACAAGCAGAACAATCACCAAATCTCACGATTTTGCATTTTTTTGCAAAAAAGTGAAACAATGAAGCCGTCTCATGCGCTTTTAGGGGTATGAGAGCACATGTTTTGAGCATTCTGTCGGCGGCAGCAGTCTGTAGTGTATCCCCTGCGTACGCTGCCGCTCCGGATGTTGTACGGGACATCTGTACGGAAGCGGAAGCGTACGCCGCCACGCTCACTCGGGCATTGGAAGCCTTGCAACAGGTGAGCACACGCGAGCAAGCCGATGCAGCAGCTGCGCACATTGAGCCCGTGCATGCTGCGGCAGAGCGAATGCGCCGGCACTGCGATCGGCTGGAGGCCTCGGCATACAGCATCAAACAGCTCATCAGCCGTGAACCATCCGTTAAGCGCGCTCTGTTATTGATACCGGCCGTGCAGTTCACCCGAGCCGTGCAGCAGGAACTGGCGGACGGCTGCCACGGCTCCACGCGCCTGTTCTGCGCGCTCAACAACACGCGGCACCAATACAACGACGCTCAGCTGGAGGCCCCGCTGAGCGAAGCAGATGCCGCCACACTACGCGAAGCGGAAGCCGCATTCCGCGCGCTGCATACCCTTACGGAGACCTACAGCACTCGCCCCGCGCAGCTGCAAAAGCATGCCGATGCATTCTGCCAAGCCGTACGAGCGGCCCAACCCGGCATTCCGTCCGTACGGCAGCACCCCATTGCCGCCATGCGCCTGGCTCAGCTCACCACCCGACACAGAACGCAACTGGAACGCCTGAGCATGAGCCAATTCTACAACAATCACACACTGTATCAACTCATCGTGACAGAGGGGAACAACTTTATCTCTGAGCTCTACACCCCCGCCACCCTCAGCCAACACAAAAACCGGAAACCATGACCCGCCTTCTTCCTATTCTCCTTGCCATACTCACCCTGCCGCTCTGCCGAGCCGCCGATTCCCCCTACGCCAGGGCAGAAGAATTCGGCTACCCGCGCTTGCAATTACAGGCAGCAGAGCACATATCCCCAGCCCCCATGCGAACCTGGCACCCGGCAGGCGAGCCCCCGCTGCAAGCAGTCCCGGTGAGCATGAGCGGTACCTGGGGCAAAGAGGCAGTCATCACCTTGCGCACCCCCACTGGGCGTACCATGGAAGTTTCCGCGCAAGCCCTGAGTGATGCCGACCTGGATGCCGTGCGAGGCTGGCTGGCGCAGAATGAGATGATGCCCATCCGCACGCGTGCACACGGAGACTACACTGCACGCCTCCTGGAGGTAAGCTACACCGCCGGGGTGAAAATGACAGGCAGCGGGCCTCAGCCTTGCTCCGATAAGGAACTGCTCATGCTGCGATTCGCTACGCCTGATGGCACCGTATACAGCCGCATTTGCCACGCAAAGCCGCTGAACGACAGCGAACTGCAACAGGCTCGCCGCGCCGGGAAAATCAGCAGCGATGTGTGGGTGCTGCACGAAGAAACCCACCGGGCTCTGCTGCGCCACCTGCAAGAGCCCTCTCCGGCTACGCCCACAACCACGCCTCTGCCCATAGCCGACAATCTGCCGGAGGCTCTGGCCTGCGCCGCGCTGCGCGATGTGAGCATCGTCTACCTCACACTCGGGCCGCGCGGCTGTGCGGCAGATACAGCACTGCGCACCTACCTGAGCCGGCACCCGGAGGCCGCCGCCACCTGGGCGCAGCGCCATGTGTTCCTCATTGCCTACCGTGATGCGCAAGGTAAGCTACCGGAACAGTGCTACAAAGATCTGGAGCAACTCTACCGCCACCACAACATCCTCACCACAAGGGACTTCACACAAGAGACGCCCTACAGCGTGCAGCGTTGCTCGCAAATGGTCAGCGGGCGTCTGTTCGTCCAACCGCACAACTTCACCACCTTGCAGAGCGGCAGCACCTACTCCTTCGAGTTCAGCCCCACTGTATTGCAGAGCCTCAGCCCGGCAGAAGTTTCCTTCGGCCCCGGATTGCGTCAATTCCAATAAACCTGTTTTTCCCCATGAGACACATTTTACGACTCAGCCTCAGCGCCCTGACGCTCCTGCCCATCACGGCTACGGCCTTCCAGCCCATCCTGAAGCCCACCTGCGCGGCAGAAACTGATATAGCCGACTTCTACCGCACTGATGATGTGCAGCCAAACCGCCGATACTACGGCACGGAATCCGAGGTACAGATACGCGGCAACCGACTGCTTTTCAACCCGAAAGACGATGAGGCCTTTGTATCGTTCTGCCAGCCGCAGCTGCCATACTCCGAAATTCTGCTGCCGGAAAACAGCGAATCAATCCCCGAGGGAGGCATGGAGGCACTGATGGCAGCACTCTACTACAAGAACCTGCTGGTACGGGTAAACAGCACCGGGCAGAAGATAGGGGGCAACCACAGGCCTCAGTTCCTGCTGGCCATCCGCGACCTGCTTACCTCCACCTCCGACATAGAGGGCATATCCACCGGTCTCATGCGTCTGATTGCCGAAGATGCAGACCTCACGGAAGACGAGCTGGGAATTGCCGATGCCATGCTCAAAAACTGGTGTCACGTGAGCAAATGCCACTTGGTGGAGTCTCGCCAAGTACAGTTCATCCTGCAAAAATACCGAGGGGGCAAGCCCGTGTGCTTCGACACCGCAACCGATAAACAGATAACCAACCGCTACCCGGGTCTTATCCCCCTGCTACATGCCGAGCGCGCCCTCAACGGCCAGGCAGCACTGTGCGTGAACCGCGCAAAACAATGGCACAGACACCTGCTCTACCACCTGCTCTGGCAGCATACGGAGGGAGCCGTACAGCTGGCGCACAAACTGAGGATGCCGGCTTATGAGCTGCTGTATTGCAAGAGTGAAAGCATACCGGAGTTCCTGAAACACCGGGGTATCACCTACTACCGCCTGCTGGGGCAAGAAACGCCCCAAAGCTGTCAGACAGCACTGGCCGTCAGAGACTTCGAGAGCCCGGCAGCCGCAGCAGCCACGGTAAAGCGGCAGAACTCAGCCCTGCCCCGAGAGCTGAAAGCCCTCGCCCCGCGCTGTATCTTGGCTCTTGGCGGCGGTCAGGCAGACTGGCAGCCCGTGAAGCTCAGCCCGGAGGGCGTTCACCCATCCTGGCCGGATGCCTCCGCCGTAACCCTGCCCATGTGGGGGCCACATCTGCTGGGGCTTCCCGATGAGCAAGCGAAAACCGTGCAGACAGCCTTTGCCTCCGACCTCGAAGCGCTGGAAAAACTGCTCACTGCCCTGCGCCGCGAGCATGGCGCTGCTGGCTGCGTGCTGGCCGACATGCTGCGAACCTGCGACCGCGTGCGTCCCGTCCACCGCGACCTCGTCATCCCCGTGTACGCCCGCATTGCCCTGCATTTTGAAGCGGATGGCCTCAGCATCGACTACAGCCCTCGGGATGCGAGCTTCGAAATCCATGCGGAAAACGACTCGACCGGACTCCCGATTGTGGATGAGGCACTGAACAAAGCCCCCCAGCTGCTGCACCGCCTCACCCTACAGCTTGCCCTACTGGAAAAGCATGGCCACACGCAGGAACTCGAGCAATCCTGCTCGCGCATGGCACGCGTGCTCAACCGCAGCAATCTGTGGCCGCTGATCATCTGCCAGCGCGAGCTACGCGGCTTTTCCCCGCGAGCCCTGCTCACCCTGTTTACTCATTATGAAGGAGAACGCGAGCCGTTGGCCACATACGCCGAAGCCATGGGCATGCGCGCAGAAATGAACGTAGCCGTTCATGCGCACGAAGATGAACTGGGGGAGAGCCTCACCCATGCGGCTCGCATCAGCGGAGCCCTCGCCGGCACCGGCGAAGAGCAACAGCAGGCAGCCGATGCTTTGCTGGATATGGCTCGAACCCGCCCGAAAACAGCGGCCGATATCGTCCGGCTGCTGCTCACCCACGGCCATACCGAGCAAGTCTTGCAATGGGACGAGCTACCGGCAGCAGCTTTACGGGGCCGCCATGCAGGCAATGGGTTGCTGCTCATCCGCCACCACCTGCGCAGCGGCAACCGCACTGCCGCACAACAGGTACGCGAGCTCATGGCACAGGATGCCGCCACCGATACGACAGCAGCCTATCGTTACGCCTGCTCCCTACTGAGCGATAATGCAGAAGAAAAGGAGCGCCTGCGGCGAGATGCCCTCCTGCTCGCCATGTTCAGCTACCATATCGACCACCGCGAATACGAAGCCTGGCGCAATGCCCTCGCACGCGAGGGCGAGGAAATCGAGCTGCTCATGAAAGCCGAACTCACCCTCAGCGGAGGGCGCAGTGTCGGCATCACCCCGGCTCTGGCGCAGTACTACGCCACCGCCGGGCAATGGGCCACCGCGGCCTTCTGCTACGAGTACCTCATTGCCGAGGGCATCACCACCGCCACCCCCTACGGTCAAGTACCCGACCATGCCGCCATCTGCCGCTACCGCCAGCAGGCTAACGACTGCCACAGCCGAGCCCGGCAACGCCAAAAATCCGATTCCGAATAAAAATTCAAAAAAATCTCGATTTTCTGCAACAATTCAGCATCGACAAACGCCTTAACTAATATATGGGTTATCTTCGTCACATCGCCATAGCAATTCTCCTGTCGGCAGCGGCACTCTGCCCGGCACAGGAAACCCCACAGTTCAATAAACAACAGGTAGAGGCACTCCTGAAAGCCACGGATGCCCTTGCCGACACAATCCGAAAAGCCATCATTGCGCTGGAAGGGATTAAGGATAAAGCCGGAGCCGACGCCGCAGCTGATGCCGTGCTGACCGTGATACAGGAGCACGAAAAGTTCCGCGCCCATGTGCCGGATGAAGAGACCATCATAAAACTCTGGAAGTACACCCCGCTTTACGGACACCTGCGAAAAATGCCGTCGGCAATTTACAACGAGCTTATACGCAAAGAACTGGCAGAGCGTTGCCACGGGTCCGCAAAACTGGCCGTAACCATTGCCGGCAGAAGCGGCGATTTCAGCGAAGAGCAGCTTGCAGCCCCGCTCAGCGAGCAAGACGCCGCCACCCTCCGCCGCGTGGAGGAACATGTGTTTGCGCTCATAAAAGAGCTGGATCAAAAACCGGAACTAACGGATGCCTTTCTGGCAGAAGTGGATGCCACCCAGGCAGGTGTAGAGCAATTGCAGCAGACACCGGCCGGCATCATGCACTGGCTGAGTCTGAAAGAACGCTATCGCAAAGAAATCGACAGCTTCCGCAGTTTTTTCTGCAACGGTAAGCTGGTCGAACGCTTTGTATTACAACGCGCCACCTATATATCTGATTTTTACAGCGAGCAAGCCCACCGTTACTTGTTTCTGTATTATCCCAAAGAAATGTTACGCAACGCGACCGCGAAAGCCATGCGCAACAAACTGTGGCAAGACGCCGCCGCGCGCCTAGAGGAGTTCCGCAACACCCACAAACTCGGCGGCGGAGATGGGTTAACCCCCGACACAGCATTCGAGCTGCCACCCGATTTACCATTAGCGCAGCGTGCAGAGTACATCGACACCTTTGTACGAGAAGTATTCGGGGAAAAACACCTGTCCCATGTACCGTACAACAACAAGATGCACGTCACCAAACCGGGCAAATACCCCGCAGCACTCCAAGTTCCCATCATCGTCGGCATGCTGCCCGAAAAGGGGTATAATTACTACTACCCCATTATCCTCACTTACGCCTATTTCTATTCTACCGGGAAATAACCTATGAAACACATCTTCATTCAACTATTTGCGCTGTTACATCTGCTGCCGGGAGCTCTCGCCGCCGATGGTCCCTTTGCGACGGCGGCCGAGTTCGGCTCACCACGCCTGAACCTCGATCCGGTGCAATACTTTACCCCCTCCGAGATACGCACTTGGCCGCATCCCTTCAGCAAACCCGAGACAGGACGCCTGGTGGGGCTCAATCCCCACGCCTCCCCCCTGCACGGCATCCTGGAAAGGAAGGACGGCAGCACCGTTGCGTTCCCGCTCATGACGACGGATGATGACATCCAAGCCGTTGTCAACAAATGGAAAGAGGATAATAAGATTATCCCGCTGTCGTTCTATGCACACAATTCCCGGCTGGTGCGTCTTCTGGCAATCTACGCCTCGAGCGACAATAAGATGATCTATGCACATACCGTATCCACCCTCGGCGAAACATACTCCTACCCCATCCCCAACGAAGAGGTGTCAGCCGCCGTGGCAAAAAGCATCTCCTACCTATACTATGTGCACCCCGAAACGCTCAAAATATTGCGCGAAGAAGTCGAACGACGGAAAAACGACCCCATACCGGACAGCCCGCTGCCAGTAGCCGAAAACGCGAATGAGGCACTTCTCTACGTTCTTCGACGCGCGGTCAGTATCGTCTATCTGCAACTCAACCGCCGGGGCAGTACAGCCGATTTGGCATTCCGTGAGCTGCTGAAGGACAAAAAACTGGTCTCAGCATGGGCGCAGCGTCATGTATTCCTCATAGCCTACGCGGATGACGACGGCCTGTACCACCCGGAACTGGAAAAAGAGCTCGGTAGCCTGTCAGCCTTCCTGGAGGGAGGGGTAGGAACGCGGAATCTGCCGCCGACGCGACCGGACACCTTCCGTGGGCCAAACGTATACTACCACCCGGGTTGTAAGGTTCAACCGTTCAAAACATACACCACGGAGTGGCGTTACCGACTGGACAAACCGCTCAAGCACGACTTCAACCTTTTTGTTAACAAAGACCGCTCTTTCCTCATTCGATGAACATCAGGCTCACACTTTTTTCCCTCTCACTGCTGGCTATGCCGCTGGCAGCGGAGATTACGTACCACTACGTCACCCCGCAAAAAGCGCTGCCCGGCGAAGTTATCATTGCGCAGGACTTTCCGTGGATAAAAGAAGACGGCTACCGCTACAGCCTTCTCAAAGCCACCGGGCTGGAAGCGGCAAAGAGCATGGAAACCCTCATGAGCTTCCTGGCCGATCCGCAGAACGATGAACTCTATTACCAGCTCAGTGAATTTACCGATGAGAACACCAAACTGATGCAATTCGTGTGCACGCCGGAGTATTGCAGCGAAGAGGATTTCAAGAAAGCACTTCCCCTGCTGCGGCTACATTCCCTCAACAAAAATAACAAGCTTTTTCTCAAGCTGGGGGGGAAGAAACCTCGCAGAGAATTTCAACTGCGCCTGCGCGACATACAGCTCAATAACGAAAGCAGTAAAAAGCAGTTGCAACAAATCCTCATCTGGATTATACAGGATGACAGCCTCACCTTTGAAGAGCTGCTCATTCTCGAGCAAGTGCTCAGGAACTGGTACGGAGGCAGCGGCAGCAACATTATTTACTCAGCCCTCATGCGCCTGCAAATCCAGCAGTTCCGTGGCGCCAAACCCGTCGTCCTCACCAAAGAACAAGCGGCTCAGCTGGCAAAAAGCGGCAATACTTATCTGAAGTTTCTGCATGCGGAAAAAGGGCTCAACGACCGCGTAAGCCGTCACTTTCCCGAGGGATTAAGCCGCCACACGAGAATGTTATACTCCATGATATGGCGCGATACGGACAGTGCCCTGCAACTGATGAAAACGGAGCCAAACGCAGGCTTCCGCCTGCTGGGGCTCAAGCCCGAGGCACTGCCCGACTACCTGATTTTCAAGGGAATCGTACAACAGGGCATCCACCGTGGCGACTCGGGTACCGGGGTGATGTCCATCTCATCATCCGGCAGACGCTCAGCCGGCACCATGTGGCGCGTACCGGACTGCACGAAAACAGCCTTCAACGTACACAGTTTCAATACACCGGATGAGGCGGAAGCCCGGGTGCGGGAACAGCTGCCGAAACTGCCCGGAGAGCTCAAAGCCCTAGCTCCGCGTTGCCTGCTTGCCCTAGGCAACGGAGCCACCGCATGGAAACCCGTGCAAGTAAGCATCGATGGCGTATCACCGGATTGGCCTGATGCCTCGGCTGTGCAGTTACCGCTGTGGCGGGATGAGCTGTTGGGGCTGCCCGACAACGCCCCCGATACCATACAACAGGCCTGGGATGCCGACCTGAACGTGCTGGAGAAACACTTTGTATCCGCGCGCGACCAAGGCTATGCCGGCATTCTGTTGGCAGAAGCGCTCGATGAGTGCAACCGCGTACGCCCGGGCCATGCCGACCTGAGCATCCCCATCTACCCCCGCATAGCCCTGCACTTCGAGGAAGACGGCATCACGGTGGACTTCACCGGCAGTTACCGCATCAGCGTGGAAGACGACTACCTGACCGGCAACCCCATCGTGAATGAAGCCCTGTGCAAGGTGCCGCAGCTGCTGCACCGCATGACCCTGCAACTGGCGCTTCTGGAAAAAGGAGGGCACACCGAACAGTTGAAAAAAAACTGCAACAGACTGGCACGCCTACTCAACCGCCACAACCTCTGGCCGCTTGTCATCTGCCAGCGCGAGCTGCGCGGCTTCAGCACCCTGGCATTGCTGAAGTTGTTCTCCCATTACGAAGGCGAAAGCGCCCCGTTGTTCGACTATGGCGAGGCACTGGGCTTGCGCAACGAAATGCGGATTGCCCGCCTAGGACACGAGGATGAACTGGGGCAGCATCTGCTGCATGCCGCCTACATCAGCCGCGCCCTGCCGGCTACGGAAGAACAACGGGCAAAAGCCATACAAACCTTCCTGGACATTGCCAAACAGAATGCCAGCAACATAACTTCCGAACTCACCGGCACCATCCTCATGCACCTGACACGCTGGGGCGCAAGCGCCGAGGTACTGGAGTGGAAGGATATCCCCGTACGCTACCTCTGCGGCAACTATTCCACAGTGGGGCTGCATCTCATCCGCGAGCTCCTGCGCCGAGGAAAGCAGGATGAAGCCCGACGCTTAATCAACGCCATGGCAGCCCATGCCGAAACCGACACCACACCGGCCTACCGCGAAGCGTTGGCACTGATGGCCGAAACACCCGAGGAAGCCGCCAGACTGCGCAGGGATGCCCTGCTGCTGGCCATCCTGTACCGGCGCGTGGACTACGATGCTTACTGCGCCTACCTTGAAGAGCAGGCAGCCCACGGCACGCAGTACGAGAACATGATTAAGAGCGAGTTGCTCCATACGAACGGACAGTCCGCCGGGATTACGCCCGAACTGGCCGAGCGCTTCGCCGCCGAAGGCAAGTGGGAGGCCGCTGTCTTTGCCTACGAATACCTGCTGACGGAAGGGCTTACCGCCGCGACCCCCTACGGGTTGACCCCGGATCACGCCCACATCTGCTACTACAGAGCCTATGCGGATATTTGCCGCAGCAAGCTGTACAGCAAACCTCACCTGGCAGAAAGAGCCTTGCAGCAACTGAAAGGCACACCGGCGGAAGCCCTGGCTCACAAGCTGCTGAAGCTCCCCGTGCCGCAACCCGAGCCCCCGCAGCCTCGCGCCATTCCCCGTGAAACTGACGTGCTGGCAGCCCTGCCCGCAAGAGAGTGGAAACTGCGCGACGGCAGCAGCATCTCGGCTACCCTCATCAGCGTCCACCGCGGTCTGGTGAACGGCCTGCGCCTGAGACTGCCCGATGGCAGTGCCCGCATTATTGCCGAAAAAGACCTTGCCGAATCCCCGGCCGCTTACATAAGCGAATGGGAAAAAGCAAATGGCATGCAGCACTGGAAATGGACACGGGTACCGGGAGGCCCCTACTACGAAACGACTTACGGGAAATTACTCAAAGGCGTGCCCGACCGCGAGCAAAGCTACAAGCCTGAATACCGCGGCGAATACGAGGTCGGCATCCTGCTGAAAGACGCCAGCGTGGAGTTCGTACCTGTCTTAGGCATGCCCAAAGCCCAGTACGATACAGTGATGGAACACTGCCGCAAACCGGGAAACATACGAACCCTTCCCCCGCCTGAATCATGAGCCTGAAACACATTCTCCTCGCCATTCTGCCTGCGCTGAGCGGCATCGCCGCCCCGCAAAAGGCGGCCCTGCCTTACGAGCCGCAACTCAAAGCCTTTCACGACTGCGCCGGGGAGATGAGCCGGGTGCTCTACGAGGCCAACACCGCGCTGGAAGCAGCCGCCGACCGCCAGTCGGCAGACGCAGCCGCCCCGCTCGTGCTGGCCGTGCATGCCGAAAACCAACGCATGGCCACGGTCGGTCGCGAGTTGGAGCAAGCCGGAGCCGGCGTCACGGAGCTCTACGGCAAGGGCAAGCTGCGGCAGGCACTGCGGCACTTGCCGATAGGGCGCTACAACGAGCTGCGAGATCATCTGCTGAGCAAGGGCTGCCACGGTTCCCTGAGCCTGTATCTGGCACTGACAAACCGTCATACCCAATACAGCGAAGCGCAGATAGGAGCCCCCCTCAGCGAAGCGCAGACTGCCACCCTGAGCACCGTAGCCGAGCTCTTGGAACTGCTGCGCCGCAACACCGATAAGCAGGAGTGGAATACCGAGGAGGGATTTGACGCCAAGCTACTGGCACTGATTGACAAAGCGCAGCCGGGTATAGAAGGCTTGCAGCAGAGCCCCGCCGCGCTCATGCAATTCGATGCGCTCGTCATCGCCGCACGCCCGAGCCTTCAGTTGCTCTACGAACGCAACTTCTACGAACGGGGCGACCTGGAAGAACGCCTCATGCGCAGGCCGGACAACTTCTTTGCCGCCCTTTACAGCGACTACTACCGCCACACCTATTTCGACCGCAGAGCTCACCACACCAACCATCCCTCCATCAGCAAGCTCGTCCGAAACCGCTGGGAGGCCGCCGCGCCGGCTCTGGCAGAGTTCCGCCAAAAGTACGACCTGGGCAAAGGCGACGGGCGCAGCCCGGAAACAGCCTTCAGCTTCCCGCCGCACATCAACCGCAGCAACTATGTGGCATTCCTCAATGAGTTCGCGCAGAGCGTGTTCGGGGATGATGCCCTGTACGTACAAGCCCCTAGAATACCGCAACAAAACAAGTTTGGCAAACAAGTCGTGCGCGCGCTGGCCTACGGTGGGCGCCTGCCGGAGCCGCACCTGAACGAAATTCACCTCATCAACTGCTACTTCTACCTCCCGAAATGAAACACATCTTCACCCTTATCAGCGGAGGCATGCTGTTGCTCAGCAGCATAGCACCGGCTCAGGAAGGTGGCTTTGCCAAAGCGGCGGAGTTCGAGGCTCCGCGCGCGGAGCTCACTCCCCCGCAGTATTTGACCCCCGGCGACATGCGCACTTGGCAGCTCCCCTCCGGCCCCATGAAGGCAGCGGTCGTAGCCCTCGAAGGCGAATGGGGAAAAAATGCAAGGGTATGCCTGCGCTCGGAATACGGGCTTCGGCTGGATGTCCCGGCTCGCAACATGCGGGATGAAGACCTGGAAGCCGTACGCCAATGGATAGCGGCCAATGAGTTCAGCGAGCTGGAGACACTGCGCCACGGCAAAGTGCTCTGCAAGATACGCGCCATCACCGAACTGAGTGACTACGAGCTGATGGTACACATGGTACAGCCGGACGGCAAGTTGTACCACTGGCCGGTATACCGCAAAACACTACTCCCCGGGGAGCGCTTCGATGCCCGCCCCGTGCCGGTGACACAATCGACACTCGACATGCTCCACACCCGGCTGCTCTGCCAGAGCGAGCTCCCCCCGGCTCCGCCAACCATAGCGGAAAGCGTGCAGGAAGCCGCAGCCTGTGCCGCCATCCACGGCAAGAGCGTCGTGGTGCTCTTCTTGCAGCAACGCGGCAGCCGCGCAGATGCGAACTTCCGGCAATACCTGAAGCGCTACCCCTATGCGGCGGCGCATCTGAGCCGCCGCCATGTGCTCCTGTTGGCCTACATGGGGGCGGACGGCACCTACCCGGCCGACTTGCTGCGCGATATCACCGCACTGGGGCACCAACTCGCCCCCACCAACAACACCCCGCAGCAAACGCCCCGGCAGTGGCAAAAGGAACAGCCCGAGCGCACCAACGGCATCCACTACATGCCCCACCCCTACGCTCGCCGCAATGAGCCCAACCCGTCAAACTGCTACGCCTTCAGCCTTCACAACGACTATTTCCCGGCACCGGAGAAACTGGATTTCAACTTACAATGAACAAGCTTATTCTACACACAGCCATCTGCTGCGGCCTGCCGTTCCTGCTGCCGCATGCACAGGCTATCCTGCTTGACACATACGACGACCCGGTAACAGCCCCCGGTGCAGGTACGATATCTCCGGCAGACTGGTTTGACAACGAGAGCCGCAAGGAAGCAGGCTGGATGCAAAGCACCACCTCCGGTGAAGAGGTACGAGCCCAGGAGCAGCTGGAGCACCTGCTGCAACACCCGAATGATGATGACGCCTACTATGCCCTCGCGCTGGATCGCGATGCCGTGAACGCCGTCATGAAAGCGCCGGGCTTTTTCTACACCGCCGAGCAGCTCCAAGCCCTCGCACCCCTGCTGACCTACCGCAAACTCACCGCCAAAACAAAAAACATCCACACCGGCGAGCCCGGGCGCCGCTTCATCCTGCGCATGCGCGATTTCCTGCGAACCGCCCCCCAAGGTAAAGACCTGGTGCTGGGTATTTACCGTTGGTTGGAAGAAGATGAGGAGCTGACAGAGGTGGAAATCGGCGTGCTGAAACAGGCGCTCTCCCGTTGGGCGGGCGTTCGCAACAGCAGCAACATCCACGCCGCTTACGCCCGACTGTTCCTCAAGGAGTTCCGGGGAATGCAGGAAATCAGACTCACACCGGAACAAGAGGGAAAAATCTTCTCGCGCCACCGGGCACTGCGGCCCTTTGTACTGGCCGCCGGAGCCATGAACGGCATGCCTGTGGCACGGCAGGAACGCAAAGAGGATTTGGAGGGCTATTTGCTGCACGAGCTCCTGTGGCAGAATGCCCCCGAGGCATTGCCGCTGGCGCGCCACCTCGGGCTCTTCGGCTTTGAGCTTCTGCAAAAAACGCCCGACTCACTGCGAGCCTACCTGAATGGACGCGGAATTGCGCAAAACGGCGGCTACCTGGCGGAAGTACCCGCCTGCTGTTACGCCGCGCTGGCGGGCGATGGATTTACCACGCGAGAGCTGGTAGCACAGCTTCCGCCGGCACTGCAAGCCCTGAGCCCCCGCTGCCTGCTGGCCTCCGGCGCCGCCAGCGACATCTGGCAACCCGTCCGCCGGGATACCGACCCCGCCCTCTGGCCGGATGCCTCGGCCGTGCAACTGCAGCAATGGACACCCGATCTGCTCGACCTGCCGGACGCCACGCCGCAAACACTACAGACGGCATTTGACCGTGAGCTGGAAGCACTGGGAGAGCAGCTCCACAAGCTGGAGCCCTACGGGTTGCGCGGTGTTGTGCTCGGCAATATGCTCAGCAAATGCAGCGCCGTACGCCCCGTGGTACGCGACCTCTCCCTGCCCGTTTACCTGCGCATAGCCCTGCGGCTGGAGGAGGATGGCGTAAGCGTCTCCTACGATAGCGAGCGCGATACCTTCTGCATCGAGCACCGGAAAGATGAGCTCACCGCCCCCATCGAGCTGCACCTGCATCGCCTCACCCTGCTGCTGGCCATGTTTGAGCGCAGCGAAGACACCGAGGCCATGCAGTCAGCCTGTGCGCGACTGGCTCGACTGCTCAACCGCCACCGGCTCTGGCCGCTGGTTATCTGCCAGCGCGAGCTGCGTGGCTTCAGTCCGCAGGCTCTGACGGCGCTCTTTACCCACTACGAAGGCGAGAAAGATGCCCTGCAACACTATGGCGAGGCCATGGGCATGGAAACAGAAATGTGCCTGGCACGAGCCGCGCATGAGGATGAGCTGGGCGATATCCTGCACGCGGCGGCCATAGTAAGCGGAGCCGTAGCCACTGACGCCACGGAGGAGCCGCTGCGACAACAAGCCATCGCCCTGCTGATGGATAAAGCCCAGGCAGCCCCGGAAAGTGAATTGGCCGGGCTGGTCGTTAGCCACCTGCTCCGCCATGGCGAACACCGCCCCGTTGCGGAATGGAAGGAATGCCCCACGCGCTACTTCTGCGGCAGTTTTGCCTCCAATGGGTTACGCCTCATTCGCACCCTGGTGGCAGAGGGCAAGGAAGAGGAAGCCGCGCAGGTGCTCACCGCCATGGCTGCTGACAAGGATACCGATACCACCCCGGCCTATCGACTGGCCTGCGCCCTGCTGAGCAAGGATGCTCAACAAAAAGCACGCCTGCACAAAGACGCCGTGCTGCTGGCGCTGGTGCAGCGGAGCTTCGATGCCGATGCCTACCGCCGCAGCCTGGAAGAGCTGGCACTGAGCGAAGGGTGTGCCGATTCCGTCATGAAAGCCGAGCTGCTGCTCTCCGGCGGTAAATCCGCAGGCATCACGCCGACGATGATACGCCAATACGCCGAGGCCGGGCTGTGGGAAGAAGCGGCCTTTGCCGCTGAACACCTGGTGGCTGAGGGTATCTCCACCGCCACGCCGTACGGCACCGTGCCCTCACAGGCGGACATCGTCGGCTACCGCAACATCAGCTCCTACTACCGAACCCAGGCACTGCGCCGCAGCCAACAGAACGCAACAGCCCCATCCTCACCATCACCACAAAATTAACATGAAACGACTTTTATTCCTTCTCCTGCCGGCGCTCAGTTGCGCCACGGCCGCACCGCAGGCTCTGCTGGGGCTGCGCGCTGAACCCACGGAGGCCTACCTGCGCGAGCACTACGCTCAGCACATCCCCGCCGGTACCGGCCTGAGCGTTATTTCCACGGCAGAACATACCCCCGCAGCCGAGGCACTGCGCCGAGGCGACATTATCCTGAGCATCAACGGAAAACAGCTCGGCACCAAAGCAGAGCTGACAGAACTGCTGCAACACAGCAAACCCGGAGATGTGTTGAAACTCAAAGTACTGCGCCTTGGCGATGTCATCGAGCTGAGCATTACCCTTGCCGCCCGCCCGGAACAACCGGTACTGACTCAGGAACAGCAGAGCGAGTTCTACCGCCTGCTTATGCTGCTCAATCCGCAGGAACAAACAGCCACGGTCAATGTGCCGGAGGTGCGGCGGCAAATGCTCCGCCTGGCCGATATGGGCGTGGCTGACAAGGATGAATACGGCACCTGCGTACTGTACATGGCTTCGGGGGAAACGCTTATCCGCATCAAATCAAGCGAACGCAGCCTCACCATCTCCAACAATCACCCCGAAATACCGGATGCGCATCTGCGCGCCAACAATTATAAGCGAGACGACGAACGCCTCCCCGAAAAACTCACCGAGTTGTTGCTTCAAGCCGATTATTACCGCCCATGAACACACACCATCTCAGCATCTTACCCCTCCTGCTCGCCCCACTCTGCGCACAGGAAGCGCCTGCTACCACCCCCAACATCTGGGAGCACTTCGATGCCTGCGAGCTCAACCGCAAGTGCATCGGTATCGTGTATGAGCTCGTGAGCAGCTACCACAGTACCCGCGAGAAAACACCGGAAAAAGCCACCCTGCCCGATATGGCGCTCTTTCTGGAAGGGTTCCGCTACACCATCGAGCACGGTAGCGAAGCTACCATGCAGCGTGCCTTCAAACACAGGCAGGAACAACGTGACTTCGTCCTGAAGCAGCTCCCCGTTGCCGATTTCCTGCCCCCCCACGCCGCTCAGCCCGGAGTGGAGAAACAGCCCAACGGCTTGCAATACGATGTCTACACCGCCGCAACACCGGCCGACAATTACCGCGCACGCCGCGCGCACCGCCTCATCGCCCGCGTGCCCGGCAGCGAGATTTTCCTGCATGTGAGCAGCACCCCGCAGGCCATTGATGACGCCCTATATGAAGCCCCGCGCGGGCGTGCCTGGCGCTTCCTGCTGCCGGTGAGCCTGCTGGAAAAAACGGATCGGATTTTCCCGGAGCGACTGAAGATAAAAGCTGTGGAAATCATGTGCGTACGCGAAAGCATGGAAGAGGAAGATATTGAGGCCGCCCGCCAATTCTTTGCAGCCAAGCAACCGCCTCTTCCCGTCATCGCCATGACCAACGCCGCTTTCGAACGCGAAGACGCCGTGCTGAACGGTGCGCGCGAAGCCATGTGGATTGATGCGGATGAGCGTCACCTGGCTCGTGTGGAGGCTCTGTGGCAACAATACGGCAATGAGTCGCAGGAAAGTTTCAAGCAGTTGGAAAAAGCATGGCTCGATGCCATCCACGCCGCTCAAAAGGCACGCGAAGACCTCACGCGCCTGCAACACAACAAGCTCACCCCGGAAATCATGGCCGCTCAGGAGCAGATTCCCGGCACCCGCAAGCTCCCCAATGGGGTGCTCTACCGCTCCGTTCAGACTGAGGGGCTCAATAAACCGCTCACAGAGGCTCGTTTCATCGAGGAAGAAGAACTGGGGCCGGAATACTACCTGCGCATACGCGACCGAGTGATTGCCGAGGGTGACCTGCCCAAGCTCCTCCGCGAGCTCGCCCCGCAGCTCCCCGCCGCCACCGAATGGCAGATAGTCATTCCCCCCACCCTGCGTGGCAAGGAGTTCGACCTGCCCCTCATCTACCGCCTGCGCCTGCAACGCAAACAACAACAGGAGGACAAGAAACAAAAGCCCTTCCTCGCACCGGATTTGCTGTAAGCCTCCCCCGTAATCAGGGGGACTTACGTCCGCCTTTCACACACCGTATGCGAACCGAAGGCAAGCGGAATTCAAAAGCCCCGCCTTGCGGGGCTTTCAAGATTGTAAAGGTAGACAAACTCCACATCATAGGTCTAAGACTCTAATTGTTCCAACGCGTACAAGGCGTATCGTTTCAACTTGCCTCACCTCTGGAAGGTGTCAGCCGCACCAAAACAATCACCTACTGACGCCCCTGTTATTCTGCCCATTATAACAGTATGCTCTCTCTCAGAGGGCTTGGAGACGGCGCACGAGGGTGGGAGGCAGTGCGCGGCACTGCATCCGGGTATTGAGGGGGTATCGAGCCTGCTCGCGGTGCTGATTATCTTTCACGATAAGGTGGAGTTGCCCCCCGGCGGTATGTAACATCAAATAGCCGTCAGAGTCCGCGAACTCCAGCTCGGCCTCCCCCTCGCCCAATCGGGGAGCGCCGACATCTGCACCGCGCAGCGACAAAGCCAGGTTCCTCAGCTCGTGCAAATCCGCCACCACGGCAGAGGGCACCGTGCGCCAAGGCAAGGCCTCCAGCTGCAAGCGGATGCGGGCTCGCGCCTGCGCCATCTGCACGCGCATCTCGTATGGCACGGCCACACGCGCCGTAGTAGCCTGTAAAGGCGCGGGTTCAGAAGCCACCTCCGTGCGTACCGCCAGCTCCACAAAGGCGAAGCGGCGCTTGCCTTCCCGCAGATACTCCACTCGTATCACCTCCCCCGGGCGGCAGGTGCCCACCTTATCTCGCAAGGCCTGCTTATCCTTCACCTGCACGGCATTCACCCGCACAATGCAATCCCCGGGCTGCAAGCCGGCGCGGGCGGCGGGGCTCTCTTGGGCCACTCGCTCCACCACGACACCCTCGGCCGGTGTGGCTGCAGCCACTACGCCGAACACGACCCGCCCTGCGCCCCCCGCAGCGGGAGATGCAGGCTGCTGAGCAGCAGCCGAATAAGGCAGCAGCAGGCAGAGCGTGATGGTTGCGAGCAGTTTCATCAGATAACGTCGTCAGGGACAGAGGGTGTGGATACGGTCGGGATACTGACGCGAAGGACGGTATTGTCCTCCGCCTTAATCATAACGGTATGGCGCTGCATAACGGAGCATGACGGCAGACCGCTGTTAGCATAGGGCTCAGGGTGGCAAGTCACGATAGCCTGCAAGCCCTGCGGGGCATGCGGCTCACCACTATGGCGGCTGAATAAACTACCCGCCACGCAACACAGCACAACCACGGCTGCGGCAGTATATTTGAAGCGAAGGCTCAGGCGCCGGCGGCGCTGCACGACAGACTCCGCCAGCATGCTCTCTTGCAAGCGCGTGCGGAGAGCCCCCCCAAGCGGCTGCGGATACAGACGCCGCGCCTCCTGCTCCAGCTGCTCCTCCAGCCGAGCCTCCTGCATGGCGTCGAGCAAGCGGCTTTTCATAGCAGCCGACATGGGGGCGGGGCGGCAGGCCATCAAGCACATTTCCATTTCTTCTATACGGCTATCATTCATCATTCGGGCAAGGGTGTTTCTGCCAGCTCTGCACGGAAGCGTGCCAAAGCGCGGCGGTATCTTGTGTTTACTGTGGAAACGTGTTCGCCTGTCACCGCGGCAATCTGCACAAAGGTCAGGCCCTCCCATATTTTCAATATCAAAACTTCTGCAAAATCCTCGGGTATTCTCTTCAGGATTCCCTCCACATGCGCACGGTACACATCATCATCGAGCGCGCTGCTCATCCAGGGGTTCTCCTGCTCCGCAGCCTGTATCTCGCCATTGGCGCGTTCGTACCGTCGGCGCACCATGCTGCGGCGCGCTACATCCGTGGCACGGTGGCGTATGGCCGTCAGCGCGTAGGCCAGCAACTGCGGCTCCCCGCCTTCAAACGTGCGCCGCTCCACAGCCCGTACCAGCTGCACCAGAGCCTCCTGCAACACATCCTCCGCATCAGCCTCGCTGCGCGTCTGTTGACGCGCATAGAGCATGAGCCGCGCACCGTGCCTATCCAGCCACGCAGCCCAATCCGGCGACACGCTTGCTCCTGCATGTCGACCGTCTGTCGGACGATTGTTCATGTTCTTTACTACTATAGGCGCGCGAGGCGGCGCAATTATTTCACGTTTTTTGCTTTTTTTGCAAAAAAAATGATAAAAAACAAAAAAATCCCCTTCTACGGCCCAAAAATCCGAATAGAGAGGATGATGGCAAGCGCAATGCGCGTCTTCGGCGTGCACTGTTTGGCAATCGCGCCAAAGAATCGGGGGAAATGCCCTAAGGCATTTCCCCCGTTGGAAGTCAGTTTTGCAACTGTGTGGCCTGAATGGCTTAGGCGATGGAGTCGCCCAGCTTCTTCATAGCCTCGGCAGCGCGGTTGGAGTAACCCCATTCGTTGTCGTACCAGCCGCAAACCTTCACCATGTTGCCGCCTACCACATAAGTGAAGCCGGCGTCGAAGATGCAGGAGTGGGGGTTGGAAACGATGTCCTGGAGCACGAGAGCCTCCTCGGAGTACTCGAGGATACCCTTAAGCGGACCCTCAGCAGCCTCCTTCATGGCGGCGTTCACCTCCTCAACGGTCACGTCGCTCTTCAGCACGGCCACGAAGTCGGTCAGAGAACCGGTCGGGGTGGGTACGCGGAAGGAAGCGCCGTTGAGCAGACCCTTGAGCTGGGGAATCACCTCACCGATAGCCTTGGCAGCGCCGGTGGTGGTGGGGATGATGTTGATGGCAGCAGCGCGCATACGACGGGGGTCGCTGTGCGGCAGGTCAAGGATGCGCTGGTCGTTGGTGTAGGAGTGGATGGTGCTCATCATGCCCTTCTCGATGCCCCACTTGTCGTTGAGAACCTTAACCATGGGGGAAAGGCAGTTGGTGGTGCAGGAAGCGTTGGACACGATGTTGTGCTTGGCAGCATCGTACTCGTCATCGTTGATACCGATGCAGAAAGTCAGGTCGGGGTTCTTAGCGGGAGCGGAGATAAGAACCTTCTTGGCGCCGGCGTTGATGTGACCCTCAGCCTTCTCACGAGCGGTGAAGAGACCGGTGGACTCAAGCACTACGTCAACACCCAGCTCAGCCCAGGGGAGCTGATCCGGACCCAGCATACCGCCAACAATCTTGATGGCGTGGCCGTTTACAACGAGGTTGTCACCGTCGATCTCGATGGTGCCGTTGAACTTGCCCTGCGTGGAGTCGTACTTAAGCAGGTGAGCGGTGGTAGCAATGGGGGTAAGGTCGTGGATGGCAACAACCTTCTCAAGCTCGGTCTGGGACATGGCGCGAAGCACGTTGCGACCAATGCGACCGAAACCGTTAATAGCGTATTTAGCCATAATAGTGAGGATGTATTCTTTAAGTTGTTTGTTTCCCGCTAAGCCACCCGGCCCAGCAAGGCATGTCGTTATTCTACCCCCGCTAGCCGTTTGAGTCAATACAAATTTCATTCTACAGGCCGAAAAAACGCGTCACAGCTCGCTCCCCACCCCCTATAACACATCATTTCCTGCCTTTCTGTGACAGCACAGCCGCTCCGCTCTTGACAGACAGCCTCCCCATGTGGCATTATAACACCACACACAACCACGGCTCCGTCGTTCAATGGATAGGACAAAGGTTTCCGGTACCTTCGATGTGGGTTCGATTCCCGCCGGGGCTACTCCACAACCCGCCGATTTCGGCGGGTTGTTTTTTATTGTTCAACCGCAGAAATATAAAAATCCCCGCAACCGATAAGCGATTGCGGGGATTTTTATGGGATAAGCGGATGGGGTGAGATTCGAACTCACGGAAGGGATAAACCTTCGGCGGTTTTCAAGACCGCTGCATTAAACCGCTCTGCCACCCATCCTGGAATAAGGCACAAACTGTGCGTGCGTCTATACTAGCGAATGAGCAGCCCCGGTGCAAGATTTTTCTGCAACATGACACAAATCCTCGGACAACGGACTTTACACGCAGATGCGCAAGAAATTGGAAGTTGGCGGGCGAACATAGCGAGCGGAATGTAAGAGCCCGGGGCGAAAGAACTAAGGCAGGTGGTGGAGCGGCGGAGCCGCGGACCCCCTGCAATGCAGAAAAAAGATATCTGAGTCCAGGGAACCTGCGGCGAAAGCCTGTCTCGGCGAAGCTTTAGCGGAGCCGGAAAAGCGTTGCAATACTTTGATTCATAGCTTTCTGTCACCCCGTTTCACGGGGCTCAAAATTATTTTCCATCTCTAGCAGGGGCGTCCGGCTTCGGCAAGCCTACGCCGAGACGGGGCGCTCGCGTTGCTCGCTTGCCCCTGCCTGAGTTCTTTCGCCCCCCTGGCGGGGGCTTCTGATTTTGCCCAGCCTGCCGACAGGCAGGCGGAATTCAGGAGGCTCGCCGCATGGCGAGGCGGCATATAATAGCCATGGGTTGAGTGAGCAAAGCGAACGAAACCCGTGGGTATAGCGCAAAAAAACAAACCGAACCCCACCGGATGGTGGGGTGGCATAAAGCGATGCTTCATATTGATGCGCAGGCATTATGCCACCCCTCCTTACGTCGGGGTTCGGATATTTATACATCTCTACCCCAGGGCTGAAGCCTTGGGCTACCATATACCGCCTCGCCGTCCGGCGAGGCTCTTAATTTGGCTCGCCTAGAGGCTCTCATAGAGTATCAGAGCCATGCCACAGCTTCGCTCTTCTCGCGGGCGCCTGCCCGCCTAACTTTCACTTCGTAAATCGTAAATCAAAAATCGTAAATCCCTCTCAATTCCAATTTATCGCGCACTTTTTCAAATGCATCAATCACACCCAGTCCGAATCATCCTCCCAGCAGAAAATGAGCCTCAGCGTCACAGCTGCTGCAAAAAGGAGCTTCTGCGCAGAGGGAGACAGGAGGTGGGAGGGCGGGGGTAGCATCGGCACGCAAACAGGCAGAAGATGGCGCAGAGTCCCCATCGTCAAAACATTGACCAACATAGCCCAGAAATGCTGGACTCGTCGCAGGTTCACCCGGCACGATACGCCTTCCACCACGCCACAGGCAACAGAAGGACAATAGCGGTCGTACTCCAGCTGCACCTGCGCTCCGGAGTCGGCTGCAATGCTCAGTCTCACGATACCACCATCCCCTGCCCGGCTATTCAGCTCTGCTGTATAACAATCTTCCCCGGCCATGATGTGAACTACACTATCCTTGCATTCCAGCCGCCACGGCACACCGCAGAACTCTCCGGCAGCCACGCCCGCCTCGAAGCGCATACAGCCCATCTCGCAGCCATCGGGCACCGACAGAAAAGTCACTACCCGGTGCTTGCCTTCTGCGCGAGTACGGCTGCTCACATGAATGTAATCCATGCGAGCAGTATAGGAGAAGGCGCAGGGATTGTAAAGTCTTTTTCTGCTTGACTACCAAAGTCTGCTGTGATATATTCCGCGCGTCAGTTCCGGACTGGGGCTGTATTTCTCTCCGCTTCTCCTCATTGTCATGACCGCTATTTTCGTATTTAGCCTGTTATCTATTCTGCTGGTACTCGGTAAGGTGCTGCGCACTCTCATTCCGCTGTTGCAGCGCTGTTACCTGCCCAGCTCCGTAATTGGCGGGTTCATCGGACTGCTGATTTTCCAGTGTTTTCCGGATCTTATTCCGGCAGATGTGGTGAGTGCTATTGGCAAACTACCTGGTTTCATGATTAACGTTGTATTTGCCACGCTATTCCTGGGAGTCGTGACTCCTCCGCTGGCCAAGGTGGTGCGAGTTGCATTTCCGCAGCTGTGCTTCGGGCAGATTCTGGCGTGGGGGCAATATGTCATCGGTTTTGCGATAGTGGGCTTCCTGCTCCTGCCCTATTTCGGCGTGAACGAGGCCTTCGGCAACCTGCTGGAAATAGGGTTTCAGGGCGGCCACGGCACGGTGAGCGGCATGGCGGAGAGCTTTGAAGCCTATGGATGGGAAGACGGTATCGCCCTGGGCTACACCATGGCCACGGCAGGCATGCTGCTGGCCGTTATCATCGGCATCATTCTCGTGAACTGGGCCGCCCGCAAAGGCTACATCCGCAACATCCGCCGCTTTGACGAGCAGGATAAATTGCAGCAGAAAGGCATCTACAGCAAGCACGAGCAACCCGCCGCCGGCGTGCAGACCGTGTATTGCGACTCCATCGACTCGCTGGCTTGGCACATCGCGCTTGTCGGCATTGCCATTCTGGCCGGGTTCGGCATGTTGCACGGCCTGCAGTGGCTGGAGGAGTACTGCTTCCCGGCCGCCGAATCGCGCGTGCTGCGCGGCTTCCCGCTCTTCCCCTTCTGCATGATAGGCGGCCTGCTCCTGCAAAAGATGGCTCAGCGGGTGCGCGTACACCACCTTATCGACCACGGGCAGATGCAGCGCATATCCGGCGCTGCGCTCGATTTCCTGGTTGTCTCCGCCATGGCCACCATCAAGGTTCAGGTCGTGCTGGATAACTGGGTAGGGCTGCTGGTGCTCATTGTGTTAGGCACCCTGCTCTCGCTCTTCATGGTAGTGTTTGTGGCTCGCCGTCTTTTCCCGGAGTCCTGGTTTGAGTGCGCCATTGCCGAGTTCGGCCAATCGCTGGGCGTCACCGCCACCGGGCTCCTCTTGCTGCGTGCCGCCGACCCCGAAAGCAAGACCTGCGCCACCCAGGCATTCGGCTACAAACAGCTGCTGCATGAGCCTATCATGGGCGGCGGCCTGTGGACTGCCCTTGCTCTCCCCCTGCTTTACAAACTCGGCTGGGCTGTCATGCTCGGTATCTCGGCAGCTGCCCTCTGTCTCTGGATTATCGCTGCCGCCATCTGCATCCGAAAGCGTGCATCATAACGCTTGTTGATTTACAATCATTGTCATCCCATAGAGGCTCGATAACGCGCCTCTATAGCGCATGATTGCCG
>JAUNRE010000109.1 GCA_030535795.1 Akkermansia sp. | reverse complement strand
TGCAAACAAAACGAATCAGAGTCCGACGAAGCGCAGCTGAGGAGGCCGACAGCAGCGCAGTCATCATTTTCAGCCACCGCGCATTCCCATCGGCAGCCACCGCCGCAGCGCCAGCCGCGGTCGATATAACCATTCAATTCATGCTTACCCCCAGCGGCGCACAGCGCCGCCGAACTCAAAAGCCCGTTCAGGGCGACGGAATCATAGCCCAGGGGAAGCGAGCAACGCGAGCGACTTGTGAGGGCGTAGAAAGCGAACGCAGTGAGACTCGAAGCCCCAACCCCTGGGTACGGGAGCAAAAACAAACAAAGCCCCGCTTTAGCGGGGTGACGGAAAACCGAGGCCTCACAATAAACGTTTCGCCACTCATTCACCCTACTTCCACCTTCGGAATTCGCACCTCGTGACTTCCCTTTGCTCTTCATCCATTGAGGTTGCAGCCGGCACCACCGCCGCGCACCTACAGCATTGACGATGCTGATGCAAGCCTAAAAATCGCAAAAGACTAAAAATTATATGTTAGAGTGCAAACAAGGCTGCTTCTACATGCACGCATATTCTACCCCTGATACGCATTACTTGCTAATTATCAACATGCAAATCGCCTACAGCATCGTCAATGCTGTATCCTGTGCTTGCTGGGTTGCAGTATGTCTGACCATATCTCATTGCGCAAGAGATTGAGAGGATTACGCAATTTAGCATAAACATCTAATAATCAACCTCACAATCATGAAAAAGACAATCATCGCACTACTTGCCCTAGCAGGGATTTCGGGGGCGGCAGAAACGACTGGTAAAACTTATGTTTATACCGGTAATTCTGAAGCTTGGCTGGAATATATCCCAAATTGGGTAGAGGAAGGCACGGAAACCACATTAGGCTCTAGCGGCTTTCTCTCTAAAACCCAAACAGCGGGTAACACATTTATTGTGACATCCGGCACTACGGCAAAATGCGGACAAAATGCTAATTTCGAAGAAGGAACACTTAAGATCGAAAACGGAGCATCCGCTAAGATACAAGGCAATTCAAAGTTTACGAATTCAACCATAGATATTGATGGCAGCATGGAGTTCGCCTCTTCAGGCATAACAATGTCAGGTTGCGAACTGGATGTTGCTTCCGGCGCAAGCTTGACTCTTTCTCAGAAAGTTGTGTTTAATGGCTCAGAACTGACGGTTCACGGGAATGACATAAGCATCTCAGCGGAAGATGTCAAGATGAAGAATTTCACTCTGAATGTTCTCAGCGGTAACGTAGCTTTCAAAAAGACCTGGTTTGATGACGGCTCAGATTCTGATAATGGCATTACGATCAACCTCAGTGAAGGAGCCTCGGTTTCTTTCTCAGAATCAGTTTTGAACCAAAAATGGAATTCCACTATTACGCTTTCTACCACATTCAGTAAAGGTTATGTTAAGAATGGTACAGGTGATGTGATTCTGGGTGAAAAGGTTCTTATTGATTTTGGTACGCGCAACGCAAACTCTGATGCCACTTTAAGCAACTATCTGACCTCCGGTTACTTCGCAGGTGAGTCAATTAAAGTGAACGACTCAGCTTTGACTCTGGCAAGTTTCGATGCAAATGCCTTGACAGCGGAAGATGTTGGCAAGTATCAATTTGTAATAGACGGCAGCCAATTGAAGGTTCAATATGCTGCCTACTCAGAATCCATCCCCGAGCCCACCACGGCTACGCTTTCTCTGCTTGCTCTGGCTGGCCTGGCTGCACGCCGCCGCCGTCGCTAAAGCGACTTTGGCGTGGCAAGCGCCACCGCAGAAAACAGGGAGCATGTGGAGTACCACAAGTCACCCCGCCATCTGTAAAAGATGGCGGGGTTTCTCGTACGGGTGCAAGCCCACAGGAATCAAAAAAACGCCTCATTATGTTCGCCTCACAGCGAAGAACACGCCCGCGGAGTGTGTGGATGGAAGACCTAGCACCGCCCCCGGGGTTTAGTCAGCCGTGTTGGTTTCATTTGGAAGAAATTTAGCGATAGGCACCAATATAAGGCACATAATACTTGCAAAATATGCGCGATATGGTAGAATGCAATTAACAGAACATCTCATACACATACAGCCATGGACAAACTCATCGTCGAAGGTGGTCACCGCCTCAGTGGTACCGTCAACATCAGCGGCTCCAAGAACGCCTCTCTCCCTATCCTTGCAGCAGCGTTGCTCACCGATGAGCCGGTGCGCATTTCGCGTGTACCCGACGTATCCGACACCAACTACATGATTCAGATACTCAGCCAGTTGGGTGCTTCGGTAGAGAGATCCAGCGGCACCGTGCGAATTGAATCACCTGATGGCATCAGCTCCAGCGCCTCCTACGAACAGGTGCGCAAGATGCGCGCCTCCATCTGCCTGCTGGGGCCCATGATGGCACGCATGAAGCGCTGCACCCTGCCGCTGCCCGGCGGCTGCGTGATTGGCGACCGCCCGGTGGACCTGCACCTGCGCGCCATACAGGCACTGGGAGCCCGCGTACGCGTGAAGGGCGGCAACATGGTCATAGAAGCCCCCAACGGCCTTGTCGGCACCACGGTTGACATGCGCGGCGACAGCGGCCCCACCGTGCTGGGCACCGACAACCTGATGATGGCCGCCGTACTGGCCAAGGGTACCACCATCATCGAATCCGCCGCCCGCGAGCCCGAGGTGGTGGATTTGGCAAACTTCCTCAATAAGATGGGCGCCCGCATCGAGGGCGCAGGCTCCCGCACCATCACCATTCACGGCGTGGAAAAACTGCACGGCTGCGAGCACACCGTCATTCCCGACCGCATCGAGGCCGGCACCTTCATGGTGGCAGGCGTCATGAATGTAAGCGACGGCCTTACCCTCAATCGCGTCTGCCGCGAGCACATGAAATCCATCTCCGACCTGCTGGTGGAGTGCGGCCATGTGGTCGAGTACAACGAGGACGGCACCTCCGTCTTCGTGAAGCCGGGTGAGCGCCCGCGCAGCGGCAAGATTCTCACGAACCCCTACCCCGGGTATCCCACCGATATGCAGGCACAGATGACAGCCCTGTTTGCCCTCACCCCCGGCATCAGCGTGGTGAAAGACACCATCTTCCCGCAGCGCTTCATGCACTGCTCTGAGTTGAAGCGCATGGGTGCCAACATCAAGGTTGACAGCGGCACCGCCATCATCACCGGCGTGGAGGGGCTCTCCGGTGCACCGGTGATGGCCAGCGACCTGCGAGCCAGCGCCGCCCTGGTACTGGCAGCACTGGCAGCCGAGGGCACCACTGATATCCACCGCCTCTACCACATTGACCGCGGCTATGAAATGCTCGATGACAAGCTCGAGCTGCTCGGCGCCCGTGTGAAACGCGTGCTCGATGAAGCCGGCAGCGTAGGCGAGGACTGATCAACACTGCCCCACCCTTTCATGCGCAGAGTGACCTGCAGCCGCGTGCTCAAAGGCTCACTCTGCGCATTGCTTTTCGCCCTGTTGAGCGCCGGGTTGTTCCTGTGGGTGTATGTGGAAAGCGCCTCGGGCGCGGGTGAGCGGGCTGCCCGCCTGCGCGGCTGCCCGCTCTGCCATAGCGCCGAGGCACCGCTCAGCCCCGCCCTGCGACAATGGCAGCCCGGTACCCCCATCGCCCCCATCCTGCATGCGGAACTCTGCCGGGCACACCCCCGCCTGAGCCGAGGAGCCGAGACTGAGCTGACAGACTGGCTCGTGGCCGGCAGCCTCCCCAAACTGGCAGCCGCCCGCCGAGCCGCACCCGGTGCTGCCCTGTATCGAGCCAAATGCGCGGCCTGCCACGGCAACGACGGCAACGGCCAACCCGGGCTCTACCCGCCCCTGCGCGGCTCCGAATGGCTCACAGCCACCCCCTCCCGCCTGCCCGAAATCCTCACCCAAGGCCTGCAAGGCCCCATCAGCGTCAAGGGTACACCGTGGAATGCCATCATGCTTCCCCCGGGGCTAGCGGATGAGAACGAGGTGCAGGCCGTCATCGATTACCTGCGCGCCACATTCTCCCGCTAAACTGCGCAAGCGCTTGACAAAGGGGATAAAATGTGCTACACCATCCCCACGCCCCCGAATGCAACGCCCTGGCTATGTTCAACCTCCGCTCACTCTTCAACCTTCGCCGCTTTGTCGGCTGTCAAAATCCGCGCCAACGCTTCTCCTCCACAAGCGACGGTGACGCGAGCCCGCTTTCCCTGCGCTGCGAGGAAACCCCCGAGGGCGGCGCGCAGCTGGTGCTCGATGCTGCCGGGCAGCGTCTGCTGCCGCAGGAATACCCCTTGCCGCCCGATGTGTACGAGCGCTGCGAATTCTGGAACAACTGGGTAAGCCACGCACTCGAAACGGAGTGGGAACACCCGCTCTCCCCCTATGGCCCCGAAGTATACGCCGCCGCCATTGCCATCAGCATCGCCACCGCCTGCCCCGACCGCACTGTCGACTGGTGCGGCCTGCCCGTGCACGATGACGACGCGCTCTACCAATACGCTTGCGAGCATACACAGGTCTCCCTCGGCGAACCGAAGTGGGACAAACACGCGCCGCGCGTACCGCTCGCCTGCAAGAAAAGCCGCTACCTGCGCGATTTGATGGCGAGCGAGACGCTCGACAAATACCCGGCGGCCGCCTCCATTCGGCAGGAATACTTCATCGATTGGGGTCCCAACCACATCTGGTACGAAGGCGACACTCGCAACCGATACGACATCCGTGAGGATGAGGGATTTCCCCATTGGCTCGTCACGCTGACACGCCAACTGGAAGAACGCTTGGAGGATTCCCGCTTCTGGTACATACACGGCAAGGAACAACCCATCCTCTGGGAACCCTGCCCGCTCACCACACCCCTGGTGCAGGATGCGCTGAGCATCGACATCCTGCGCTACCTGCCCGAGCGAGTCGCCGTCTCCTCCTCGCCCCGCTACCGCGCCCGCCCGGAGGATTTTCCGCCTGTTACCTAAACATACAGCCCACCCATGTACAATATCCGCACACTCTTCAACAAGCGCCGCTTTGTCGGCTGCCAAAGCCCGCGCCAACGCTTCTCCGCCACGGGCGAGGGAGACGCGAACCCGCTTTCCCTGCGCTGCGAGGAAACACCCGAGGGAGCGGTACAACTGATACTACACGATGGCATCGCCCAATTCCCGGCGGCTGCTTACCCCCTGCCAACACATGTGCAGAAACGCATACGCTTCTGGGACAACTGGGTGAGCTATCTCCTGCGAAATGAGTGGGAACACCCCATCTGCCCCTATGGGCCGGAAGCCTACGCCGTGAGTATCGCTATCAATATAGCCGCCGCCTACCCCGACTGCTGCATAGACTGGTGCGGCCTGCCCGTGCATGATGAGTACGAGCTGTTGCTGTATATCGTCCGCGAAAAACAGAACGGACGGTTCCGCTCATTGCCCGACGGCATGGTACCCAACAGCTACCTTCTGCGCCTCCGGCAGCAATCTCAGGCTACCATGGGACACCTGCCGGGCTGCGGCTTAAAAGGCACCTTCTGTGATTACTATGATGAAGCTGTGCTGGAATACATCACGATGAATGATTTGCAGAACCGAAAAACAAAGTGGGAGGGCTTAGGCGGCATTCACCATGATGAATACTACCCCGAATGGCTGGAAGACCAAGTGTACGAATGCGGCATGCTCTACGGCTATGACATAGCCTATGAATGCTACGGCTGGAGCCCATGCCCCGTGCTGCACAGCTTCCTGGCAGACGCTTGCAGTATCGACATCATGCGCCACCACCCGAAACACGTCCCTGTCTGCAGCTCCGACTACTACCTTGCCCACCCGGACGATTTTCCTGCATTCCGACTCTAATCTTGCAAAGGGGGGAGGCCGACAGCAGCTTGTTAAATAGAAGCCCCATTATCAAAATTCCGCTATTATGAAAATCTTCTGTTTTATACAAAACTGACGCGTTGGAATAATTAATTGGTGTTTATCGAGGAAAGATTTTCTTTGAAAAAAGGTTTAGGAATTGCCGGGGGGAAATACCGTTATTAACTTGGCAAATATAGATGGCTGTGCTATCATATGCCTATGCCAGAACAA
>JAUNRE010000029.1:11344-23782 GCA_030535795.1 Akkermansia sp. | reverse complement strand
TGCCCAGCCTGCTCCCGCAGCCGAGCCTCAGGCACCTGCCCAGCCTGCTCCCACTGCCGAGCCTGCTGCTACATCGGGCAAAGCGGATTTGAGTGCGGCCTACCGCGGTATCGTGAAGATTGAAGTTGCCACCCGCAAGCCCGACTACGCCACCCCGTGGCAAACCGGACGCTATGGCCGCGGCAACGGCACCGGCTTCATGGTAAGCCCCGGGCTCTTCATGACCAACGCGCATGTCGTGGCAGATGCCGAGCGCATTTACATTTCCCCCTACGCCGATGCCCGCAAGCTGAAAGCCCACGTGAAGTACGTCGCGCACGATGCCGACCTTGCCCTCATTGAGGTAGAGGACGCCTCAGCGTTTGCCGATGTACCCTGCCTGGAGTTCAGCGACACCCTGCCCCGTCTGGAAGAATCCGTGCGTGCCATCGGCTACCCCATCGGCGGCAACCGACTTTCTGTCACGCGCGGCATCGTCTCCCGTATCGACACCACCGTGTACGCCCACCCGCGCAACGTGAGCCACCTCACCGTGCAGGTGGATGCCGCCATCAACCCCGGCAACAGCGGTGGCCCCGTGCTAATGGGCGACAAAGTGGTGGGTGTTGCCTTCCAGGGGCTTCTGGAAGCCAACTCCACCGGCTACATGATTCCCATGCCCGTCATTAAACGCTTCCTGAAGGATGTTGAAGACGGCCACTACGATACCTATGTTGACATGGGAGTCAGCTTCATGCCGCTCATCAACCCGGCCATGCGCAAGCACTACAACCTGCCCGACAACGCCATGGGCACCCTTGTCGCCCATGTGGTGAAAGGCGGTTGCAGCGATGGCGCGCTGCAGCCCGGCGATGTCGTGTTGAGCGTCAACGGGCACCCCGTGGACAGCTCGGCCATGATTGCGCTGGACGGCGAGCGCGTGCAGCTCGAAGAGCTTGCCGAGCGCGCGTTCAAGGACGACACGCTCACCTTCACCATTCTGCGCAATGGCACGGAGCAACAGGCTGTTGTCCGCCTGGCACCGCTGAGCTCCCACCGTATCATGGGGCAGGAATACGACGCCGTCCCCCGCTACGTCCACTTCGGCGGGCTGATTGTGCAGCCGCTGCACCGCAACGTCATCGTTGCCCATTCCCTCAACTCGGCAGATTTCACCGTTGAGCTGGATGCCTTCCTGAACCGAGGCGCCGCCATCGAGAAACAGGATATTCTGGTGCTCACCAAGGTGCTCAAGGATGAAGTGAACGCCCGCTTCAATGATTACGGCCGCCGCATCATCACCAAAGTAAACGGCGTGGAGGTGAAAGGCCTGACACACCTGCACGAGCTCCTTTACCCCGCAGACGGCCAGCGCCCTGCCTACACCGTCATTGAGTTTGCCGGTGCCAGACGCCCGCTTGTCATTGATAACGCCGTCATCGATGCCGCCAATGCCCGCATCAGCGCCGGCTACAACGTACCGGCGCCCGCCTGCCTCAAATAACCCTCAACCGGAAATCCCTGAAGTATGTACAGATTTCTTCTCGTTCTTTCGCTCACCGGGCTGCTGACCTGCGCCTGCAAGCCGACCCAGCGCACAGCAAGCCCCCGCGCCAAGCACACAGAATCTCAACAACAGCCGGCGGAACAGCAGCCCCAGGCGCAGCCCCAGGCCGAACAACCGAAGCAACCCGCCGATGCCCCGCTGCTGCCGCCCAAAACAGAGGCCGTCTCACCGGAGTCTGCCCTGCTCATGGTCAACGTCACCCGCCAGGGCTACAACCGCCTTACCCCGTGGGAAAAGCAGCCGCCCAGCCAGCGCCGCACTATCGGCACCTATCTGGGCAATGGCATGGTGCTCACCCACAGCACAGCCCTGCTGAATGCCACCTATGCCGAGCTGAGCCTGCCGGACTCCTCGCGCACGGTTCCTGCCAAGGTTGTGCGCTACGACAACGACCTCGGACTGGGGCTGCTGACGGTGGTGCATGACGCCGATGCCTCCATCTTCGATTCCCGCACGGCACACCCCGTGGGCGACCCGCTCTCCCGCGGTAAGACAGCTGAGTTGTGGTGCACCCTCAACGGCACCGAGCCGCTGCGTGTTCCCCTGTATGTGCAGGTGGGCACGACAGGTGCCGGCATGCCCCGCCTTTCCCTCCAGGCCGAGCAGGCCGTGCCCGAAAACTTCGCGTTCGGCGCCCCTGTCATGCAGGACGGCAAGCTTGTCGGCCTGAGCGCCGGCTATGACGCCAACGCCCGCAAGCTCACCATCATCAATGCCGAGTTGTTGCAGCGCTTCCTGTCCCACAAGGCCGACACCCCCAAGGGAGTTCCCGCCATCGGCATGGAAATTGCCACGCTCGATGACCCTGTGTTCCGCCGCTACCTCAAGTTGCAGGATGGCCAGACCGGCGTATACGTCAGCAAGGTCATCCCCCACAGCGCTGCCGCCACGGCAGGCATCTGCGTAGGTGACGTCATCACCGCGGTGGAGGGTATACCCGTGGATAACCTGGGGCGCTGCGACCTACCCCTCTACGGCATCACTCCCGTCAGCGTCGCCGTACGCTATCTCAAGCCTCTGGGCCAGGAGCTCAACCTCACCATCAGCCGCGAGGGCAACTCGCAGGAGCTGGCACTCGCTCTCAATACCGACAGCCGCGACAAATCCCTGCTGCCGAACGAAGAAGACGATACGCCGCCCCGCTACATTGCTTGGGGTGGGCTCGTCTTCCAGCCACTTTCCGGCACCTACCTGCAAGCCCTCAAGAGCCAGGCGCGCGGCTCGCTGCCCGTAGAGTTCATGGAAATTGAAAACCGCGAGGAAGAGCTGCAAAAGGAAGGTTACACCGAGCTCACCGCCCTCACCCTTGTCATCCCCACCCCGGCCACACTCGGCTACGACAATATGGGCTTCTGCGTGGTGGAAAAGGTGAACGGACACCCGGTGCACAATTTCAGCGAGTTTGCTGCACGCCTCGATGAGCCGACACCCTCCGGAGCCGTGGAAATCACGCTCAACAAGGCGCCCTACAAGCTCTATATCGACCGCGCCGCCGCCGAAACGGCCAACGACAGCCTGCGCCGCAGTGCTATCCCCGTACTCCGGCGCTTCTGATTCCAATCCTATCACAAAGAAACCGACCATCGCTGTTTTGCGATGGTCGGTTTCTTTGTGATTCCTTCGCCCTGCTATCAGCGAAGCTCCCGGAGGATTTCATCCACGATTCGCTCCACCGTCACCAGGCGCCCCTGCCCCTCTGCGCCGCATGCCAGCATGCCGGCATCCTCAGGGCCGATAATGCGGTGGCCCTCCCGCCCCAGCAGGATGGATGCATTCTGCTGCGTGGCAGGGTGATTCCACATATTGCCATTCATGGCAGGGAAAATAAGCACCGGGGCACGGTTGGCCAGATACAGACTGGTGAGGGCATTGGGGGCAAGCCCATGGGCCATACAGGCCATGGTGTTGGCCGAAGCCGGCACGATAGCCAGCACATCAGCTCGCTGCGCCAGGTCGATATGCACGGGCACCCAGCTACCTGTTTCGTCTTCAAACGTCGTGATAACCGGGTTGCGGGAGAGCGTCATGAGTGTGAGCGGGGTGACAAATTTCAGCGCCGTGGGGGTGCACACGCAGTGCACCTCGTGCCCCAATTTCACCAGACGCGAAGCCACATCTGCCGCCTTGTAAGCCGCGATGGATCCGCATACACCCAAAATAACGGTTGCCATGACACGCTCCCCCGGTTAACGAACTCAGGCGATTTCAACAATCATGTTGATTTCCACGGCCACACCCAGCGGCAGGCTGACAACGCCGACAGCAGAGCGGGAGTGAGCAGCCTCGGGGCCAAAGAGCTCCACCAGCAGGTCAGAAGCACCGTTGAGCACCTTGGCCTGGTCGGTGAAGTCGGGTGTGCAGTTCACAAAACCGTTGATAGCCACGATTTTGCTCATCTTCTCAAAGCCACCCAGCTCCGCCTGAATAACGGCCAGACGATTGAGGATGGCAGCCTGAGCAGCCTTCTGCCCCTCTTCAATACTCACATCTGCCCCCAGCTTGCCATACACGGCCACATCGCCATTCACGGAGATACCACCGGAGAGGTGCAAGTAATTGCCGGTGCGAACGCACTGCACATAGGAACCAACGGGAGCGGGAGCGGGGTTGAGCTTCAGCCCCTTCTTCTCGAGTACTTCAGTATTGAGCTGCATAGTGAAATAAATGTGTTGTTACGCGCATAAGCATACCTGCCGCGGGCAGCTTTTGCAAGCAAAATTTCACCGAACTCGCTGCGTGGCGGAGCTCAATTCGCGCAGCCACTCGCTCTGGGGCATGGCGGCCGCCTGTGCTGCGGTGAACGGCATGCGGGGGCGCCAGTTGGCGCCTCCCTCGGTGCCGGGTATATTCAACCGCACAGGGATATCGAAAAGCTCCGTCCACATGAGCGCGGCATAAGCCGAGCGGCAGCCGAGCAGCGCGCGGAAGAGCGCATCCTTCACCTCCGCTCCCCAGGGGCGAATGGACTGCTCGGCGTTCAGCCCGGCGTAGTCCCCCAGCCAGGCAAGCACGCGCGCACAATCCCGCCCGACACGCAGCAACTCGCGGCGCTTATCCGGCGCCAGAGAGGAATCAATAGCCGCGGCCTTACCGGCCTGCACATGAGCATACCAGTCATCCCAATCATTGCAGATGGGCGGAAAATCATGCGTGGCATAAGTAGCAAAGGAACAGGGGTTATAGGTATCCCCCTTCACAATGCGCTGCTGTACATCAATCTCCCAGTGGGGAATCTTAAAGCCGGCGATACGCAGGCGCGACAAATCCGGCCGCACATAGTCCGGCACACAGCCGAGGTCCTCGCCTATCACCTTCAGCCCGGGTGCCGCCTGCAACAAGCGCCGCAGCAGGTAGTCCCCGCGCATGAGATTAGCTCGGCGATTCTCGGGCGTATCATCCGGGCGCGGGCGGAATCCCGGGCGGCGCCCCTCACAGCGAGCGGCGGCCTCATCGCCACTGAGCGGCAAAAACTCCGGGTTGCGGTCAGGCATCCACGGGAAAGCATAGATGCGGTAGAATCCCAGCACATGATCGATGCGGTACATGCCGAAAATTTCCGCCAGCTTGCGAATACGGCGGTTCCACCAGGCGAAGCCATCCTGCTCCATCACATCCCAGCGGTACAGGGGAATCCCCCAGTTCTGCCCCCACTTGGCCGTAAACGGGTCTTCCGCAAAATTTCCCTCGGCAGGGGCGCCGCCGCTCCAGTTCATATCGAAGAGATGGCGCTCAAAGAACACGTCGGAACTGGCTACTGACACCCCAATGGGCACATCGCCCATGAGCAATACACCACAAGTATCGGCCACCTGCCGCACCTGCGCCCACTCTCTCGCACACAGCCACTGCTCCCAGCAAATGTAGCGCAACGCCCGGCACGACTCAGCGCTACCATAGACCAGCGTTCGAGCCGTCGCCGGCTCCTGCACCGGCCACAGCCACCAGGCGGGGCTGCCGTATGCTCGGCTCAAAACACTGAACACGGCAAAGTTTTCCAGCCAGCTCCCCTGCTCCTGCACCCAGGCATCAAACTCCGCGCGCAGAGCCGCATAGGCAGGCTCTGCCTCAAAGCGCTCGAATGCCCGCCCAAGGTGGTAGCGCTTGTACGTGCGCACGCGGGCGTAATCCACATAGTCACGCCCACCGGGCATCTGCAGCGGCGGCAGGTCGTCCCGGTAGGGCGGCAGAGGCGTCTCCATCCCCGGCACGCGCTCCAGGCTCAGATACAATGGCTCCAGGGCAACAGAGGATATGCCTGAGTAGGGCGAAGGCGCATCATCCTCCCCCACCGCATTAACCGGCAGCAGTTGCAGAAAACCCACACCGTGCGCACCGGCCCAGCGCACCCATTCCTCCAGCGCCAGCAAGTCGCCGATTCCGGCATCACCCTCGCGTCGCATGGAGAAAAGCGGTATCAGCACCCCTGTCATTCGTTGCATCAGCATCACTCTCTCACTTTACCACAGCAGCACTCATTAGACAACCGAAAAAATCCGCTGACACAGATATACGATGAAAGCGCAGTTTTTTCTTGCATTTCCTGCATGTTTGTGATATTAGCAGACAAACGTTCGCGTGACGTTACTGACGCGCTGCGATTATCACATGCCGATTAGTTACTCTCACACTCATTACACCAATGGCAACAAGTAAGAAATCCACCACACCTGCCACCAAGACAAAAGCCCCGGCCAAAACCAAGGCTACAGCCGCTTCGGCAGATAAAAAAACGGAGAAAAGCAAGCCCGCCAAGGCCTCTGCAAAAGAAACGCTGACCCCCGAAGAGAAAGCCCGCAAGGCCAAGCTCAAAGAAACGCTTGCTCTGCTGATGGCTGACCCGGAGTGGCCCGATTTCCTTGCTGCGCAGAAACAAGCACTGCTCGATTTGCGCGATAGCCTGCTGCCCAACATGCAGGACGTCACGCGCGACCACCTGCGCAGCGGCGCCTCCAACGTCTCCTCCTCCTCCGGCCAGCATATCGGCGATGCCGGCAGCGAAGCCGAGGTGCGCGACCTTACCATCCGCCTGCTGGGCAAAGACCGCGAGCAGCTTTTTGAAATCGATGCCGCCCTCGAACGCATCCGCCTCGGCTACTACGGCATCTGCGAAATCTCCCTCGACCCCATCCCCAAAAAACGCCTCCAGGTGCGGCCTTTCTGCCGACTTACCGTAAAATGCCAGGAGGAATTCGAGAAAAAATACGGCTCCTATGCCTCCTATATGGCGAAAAAATCAGACCATGTGGGCTATTCCGGGCTGCAAAATGACATGGAAAACGTTTTTACGCTTGACGAATCCGAAGAATAGTGTATCATAGGCGCCCGCAAGTCAACATTAATCACCGAATATGCCTAGAGATATCATCATCCTGGAATGCACGGAGGCCAAGGCCGAGGGTAAGACCCCCTCTCGCTACGTTACCACCCGCAACAAGAAGAGCCAGCGTACCCCCGGTCGTCTGGAGAAGGTTAAGTTCAACCCCTTCCTGAAGCGTCGTACTCTGCACCGCGAGATGCGCTAAACCGCCGTCCACCAGAAAGATTAAAGCATTATGATTACCGAATTCAAGAGCGTTGAGCGTCGTATCCGTTTCCGCACCTGCAACAAGACAATGCCCCGTCGTCGCATTGACATCCCCGCCGGTGCCATCGATATGTGCAACCCCGAGTTCCTTTCCAAGTTCACCTCCGAGACCGGCAAGATTCTTCCCCGCCGCGTGACCGGTGTCTCTGCCAAGATGCACCGCAAGATTACGCGCGAGATTCGTCGTGCTCGTGCCGTGAACCTGCTCCCCTGATTTTCTAATCCCCGCATGGAGGAGTTCTCGACGGCAGATTGTCGTTGATTAAAGGGAGCTTGTATGCTGCGAAAGCACCTGCAAGCTCCCTCTATTTTATTTTCCAGGTTTTAGGGTCATGAAAGAGCTCAAGGACACTCAGAATGAACGCGATACCCGCCAGATTTCCATCGACCGCGTGGGAATCAAGGGTGTACGCTACCCCATCATTGTGAGCGACAAAGAGCAGCGTACCCAGTCTACCGTTGCCACGCTGGCTCTCATGGTCGACCTGCCCGAGCAATACAAGGGCACCCACATGAGCCGATTCGTGGAGGCGCTGCATGAGCACCGCCGCTACCTGGATGTCCACTCCGCCGTGCGACTCCCCTCCCGACTGCTGCGTAAGCTGCCCGCCCAGCGTGCGCGCGTTGAGATTGAATTCCCCTTCTTCCGTCTGAAAAAAGCCCCCGTCTCCGGCATGGAGGGCATGATGGATTATGATGTGCGCTTCGAGATAGATGCCGAGCGCAACCAACCGGGCACCTTTACGCTCACGATCAAGGTGCCGGTTACTACCCTTTGCCCCTGCTCCAAGGCCATGAGCGAACGCGGGGCACACAACCAGCGCGGTATTGTTACCTACTCCGTGCGTTTTGCCGGCGCTGCCGTGTGGATTGAGGATCTCATCGACATGATTGAGGAATGCGCCAGCTGTCAGGTCTACAGCCTCCTCAAGCGCCCCGATGAAAAATATGTAACGGACAAAGCCTACGAAAACCCCGTCTTTGTCGAAGATCTCGTTCGCAATGTCGCCGTGGCTACCGAGCGTTACAACGCTTTCTCATGGTATCGCATCGAGGCCGAAAACTTCGAGTCCATCCACAACCACAGCGCCTACGCCTGTGTGGAAAGGTCTCTTGGATAACAGCAAAGTTTTTATCTGCCAGAGAAACGGGTGACACCCCTTTCTTGCTTAAGTATACTGTCACAACCGCCACACGCGGCTCAACTCATTTATCTCTTGTATGCAGGAGGGGATGCTCACCTCAGTTTGACTTCTTGAACGCTCTCTGAGGGCTTACAGTTCGGCAAGCCGCTCCACCCGATAGCACGGAGCGGATAATAAATAAATGAGAGCCCAAGGAGTCGGCGCGTCGGCGCCGAGGCCGACAGCTAGCCTCGATGTAGGGAGTGAGCCCGGAGACGGGCACGATAGCCCCAGAAAAAACACCATGAAATGATGAGAAACCGCGCTACTGTCGGCCTCCTCTGCTTCGCTTCGTCGGACTCTGATTTGTTTCTGGTTGCCCCCCGGGCAACGCCACTGCGGACTTGCCCGGGGCTACTATACTTTCGCCCCGCCTTGCGGGGCTTTCAAATACCTTCACGACTTCTGTGCTGTGTAGATAGTGGCGATACCGCCCAAGAGGGGCAGAGCTACCGGAGCGAGGTAGCCGCAGCGGGAAAGGAGGTCGCAGAAGGCTGAGCCGCGCGGGAATGTTTCGATACTGTCGCCGAGGTAATCGTAGGCCCCGCTGTTGCCGGTAAGCCAGCCTGCAATGCGTGGCAGGATGCGGTGCAGGTAGAAACGGTAAGGGGCAGCGAGCACACCCTCGGGCATGCTGAAATCGAGCACCAGCAGGTGCCCGCCGGGGCGCAGAATGCGGTGCCACTCGCGCAGAGCTTTCTCATAATCGGCCATGTTACGCAGACCGAATGCCACGGTGGCGGCATCGAATGCTGCATCCGGCAGCGGCAGGTTCATGGCATCGGCCTCCAGCACGTTGGTGAGCCCGCGCTGCACCGCCACGTCCAGCATGGGGCGGCAGAAGTCTGTGCCCAGCACATCCACCTCGGGCAGAGCCTTCTTGACCGTCAGCGCGAGGTCTCCTGTACCGGTGGCGATATCGAGCAGGTTACGCGGTTTCCATTCTGCAATCATCTTGAGCGCCCGCTCGCGCCACAAGATGTCCGCACCAAGCGAGAGCACATGATTGGCCGTCACATAGCGCGAAGCGATGGAAGAAAAAGCAGCATGAACAAAATGGGGATCGGGCATATTTGGATAGACAAGTTACAAGTTACGATAGACAAGTTATTTTTTGAGGCGAGCGCGCGCCGTGACGCAGGAAGCTGAAATGATAGCCGCAATTTCGTTAGCTTCCAACCAAAAACAGGCCACAACAGATTTTTCCTCACACATTTTTAACTTGGAAAAGCAATCCGGCGATGATTTTGCATGACAGGCGGCTCGGAAGTTTGCCGCTAAAGAAGATGCGGCTCGGAGCAGCTGTTTGCCAACGTGTTCCACCACATAGTCGCCATGTAGTTCGCCGCACAGCCGCAGCACCTGCAGAGCAAAACTGCGGGTGCGTGCGGACATGTCTGCGCGAAAATCATTCACTGAAAATGAAATTCTAACCTGCGCGGCAACGCCGCGCCATGCTTTTTCACTTGTCTATCGTAACTTGTCTATCAAGATGTTTCCAAACTCACTGGTGCTCACGGCGGTAGCACCGGGAATCATCTCGGCAAGGTCGGCGGTTACCTTTTTATCGGTGATGGCGGATTCGATGGCGCGGACGATGTTGTCGGCGGCTTCATTCCAGCCCATGTAGCGCAGCATCATTTCGGCGGAGAGCAGGAAGGAGCACGGGTTGGCCTTGTCGAGGTTCGCAAGGGCGGGAGCCGTGCCGTGCGTCGCCTCGAAGACGGCGTGGCCGGTCATGTAGTTGATATTGCCGCCGGGTGCAATACCAATGCCGCCGACCTGCGCTGCGAGGGCATCGGAGCAATAGTCGCCGTTGAGGTTGAGAGTTGCCACGACCGAGTGATCCTTGGGGTGAATGAGGATTTCCTGCAGGAAGGCGTCGCAGATGCAGTCTTTGATGACAATGCCATTGGGCAGACGGCACCAGGGGCCCTTGCCAATAAGCTCCGCGCCAAACTCACGCTTAGCCAGCTCGTAGCCCCAGTCACGGAAACCGCCCTCGGTAAACTTCATGATATTGCCCTTGTGCACCAGCGTGACGGAGGGGCGCCCGGTCTCGATGGCGTACTGAATGGCAGAACGCACCAGGCGCTCCGTACCCTCGCGGGAGACAGGCTTAATGCCGAAGCCGGAGGAAGCCGGGAAGCGCACCTTGGCGGCACGCTCGGGGTAAGTTTCCGAGAGCCATTTGAAGAACACCTCAGCCTCGGGGCTGCCCTCCTTGAACTCGATACCGGCGTAAATATCCTCGGTATTTTCGCGGAAAATCACCATATCCACCAGTGAGGGGTCCTTCACCGGAGTCTCGATGCCGTTGAAGTAGCGTACCGGACGCACGCAGCAATACAAATCCAGCCCCTGACGCAGGGCGACATTGAGCGAACGGATACCACCACCCACCGGGGTAGTAAGCGGGCCTTTGATACCAATGAGGTAAGTGCGGAAAGCCTCCACTGTTTCATCCGGCAGCCAGGTACCCAGTGTATCAAAAGCCTTCTGGCCGGCAAGCACCTCCTTCCATACAATAGCGCGTGTGTCGCCATAGGCCGCCGCGACGGCGGCATCAATCACCTGCTTTGCGGCGCGCCAGATATCGGGGCCGGAGCCATCGCCGATGATGTGGGGAATAATGGGAAAATTCGGCACCTGCAAGCCCTGCGGTGTCATGGTAATGGGAGCTGCTTCACTCATGGTGTTTTTTGTCTGTTTTGGTTGTTGAAAGATTACTCAGCCACCGCACCGGCTGTATCAGCCGCCTTTGCCGGTGGAGCGGCGGGAGAATCAGCCACATGGCAATAGATGATAACGGCCAGCACCAGAAGCGGAGGCAGGAGATAATACAGCAAGCCCTCAGGCTTACGGCGTTGCACTTCAGCCGTAGCGACGACGAGTTTGCGCCCGGTATTGTTGTTCTGCAAAATGGCCATAACGTATAAAACGCGCGTATTGTAGCATATTTTGCCGAGAATGCAATCATAAAACACTCCAAACACACTTTTGTGGAAGTTCGGAGGACGAATTCCGAAGTGCGAAGTGGAGAAGCACGGCGGGCTATCGCCCGCGGGTATGCGTAGCTTGTGCCGCCGCTCACGCTATGCTTATACTGCGTGCGTCAGCACGCCTAGACATAACTTTGTAGATGGTAAATTGTAGATTGTAAATGTAGAAAAACACCAATTCACCTGTCATCCCCTGGTCTAACCCTCTCATTGCACCAACGCATAGATATACAGCATTGACAGCGGCTCACCGAGAAGGTATGATGAGGCACGGAGTCATGACGGATTGGTTCATCAGCGTACAAAATGGTATCACCCACACCATCGGTGCCGGTTGGTTTGCATTCTGCATCTATCTCATTCTGGGCTGGATAGCCAGTTTTGCCACGGGGCGCCTGCTGAACCGTGTCACGCTGCGCAAACGCGGCCACGCCCAGGTGCTCTCGCTTGTCACCAAGGCTATCAAGGGCATCATCTGGGCGCTGGTATTGGTGCAGGCACTGCGCGCGGTGGGGGTGGATGTCGTTGGCATTCTGGGTGCAGCGGGTGTGGCAGGTGTAGCAATAGGCTTTGCCTCGCAAACAGCGCTCAGCAACCTCATCAGCGGCGTGTTTCTGGTAGGCGAAAGCAGCTTTAAGATGGGCGACTACATCAAAGTCGGGAGCGAAGAAGGCACCGTGGAGAGCATCAACCTGCTCTCAGTTTACCTGCGCCGGGCAGACAACACCCTGGCACGCGTTCCCTGCGAGATGCTCATCAAAACACCGGTGCGCAACCTGACAGGCGCAGCAATGCGACGCATCGATTTCGACCTGGGGGTAGACTACTCGAGCGACCTCATGCAGGTAAAAGAGATCATCTCGCAAGTCATCGAAAAACAGCCCAACCTGCTGGACACGCCGGCTCCCAGCATCATCTTCGGCGGCTTCGGAGCCTGCTCGCTCGACCTGCACATAGGTGCCTGGTGCAAGACAGAACACTACCACGAAGTGCGCTACGACTTCGCCACAGCCCTGCTGGCTGCCTTTGCCGAACACGGCATCAGCATCCCCTTCCCCATACAGGCCGTCACACCCTATGCCGCACCGCTTCAAGCGCCTTCTTCCTCTGCGCCTTCTTCCA
>JAUNRE010000029.1:0-11334 GCA_030535795.1 Akkermansia sp. | reverse complement strand
CGACATCGTCCTCTGCGTCCTCGGGCTCCGGGGCGTCCTCAACCACCTGAAGGTTCAGGAATTCCACCTTTCCCGTTTCCCCTGCCGCAGCAGCCTCTTCCATAAACGGGCGCAGCTCGCGCAAACGCTGAGACAAGAGCTCGGTCAGGTAGAGTTCGCGGCTGTCAATCAGTTGAATCTGCATCATCTGAATCATATTACTGGTACCGGTGCCCGTAAAATGGAATTTCCAGACTGGGGTGTGCACCTTGCGCATCACTTCTGCATAATTCCGCCAGGCTTTTTCCGCGGCATCGAACTCCGCCACGGCGTAAGTCGGAGCGAACTTGGCGTGAGAGTCACCGCGAGGGTCGTAGAACCAGTAACCGGATATGAGCTCATATTCCTCGCGCTTATCTCTCAGGATATTCCGCACAGCATTCCGCCGCTGTTCATACACACGCCGGCGCACGACAAGCGCCCGGCTACCGGCTTCATCCAGCTCCGGGGTAAAGCGCCCCATACAGGACATCGCCTCTACAAAAGCATCTTTTGCCAGTCGGATAGGCTCTACCCCCGGCAGCCAGGAGCACATATTGGCGGCCAGTACATTCAAATCGCGCACCACATAGGCACGCAGCTGCGCCCGATACACGCTCAGCACCGCCTCCCTGTCCGGATTCTTCCCCACGGATTTTTCTGCAAAAGCCACATGAGCCCGATAGAAAGCATGCACCGCTGTTTTCAACTGTTGAGCAGCAGCCACAAATGCCGCGCGGTCCTGAGGCCACTGCTTATCCTCGCTCTCCCTGTATTGCTGTTCCGTTTCCTTCAGGTGCTCCTCAAGCCAACCGTCTATGGCAGCGTCAAACTGCGCCAGGAAGTCAGCATCCGTCAGCAACGACAGCGAGGCCAGATAACGTCTCTCCTGCGCGAGCTTCTGCATCGAGGAGTCATCCCCGTTGCTTAAATAATCCAAATCATCTGCTGCTGAGCCCTCTACCCTACAACACAGAGCAATAGCCGCACACCCTATCCATGTTAACACCTTTCGCATGCATAAAGTATACAAGGCAAGCGTAATCGATACAAGCTAAATGTGGCATCGACCCGACTTTTTAACCGGACACGCGCAGAGCATCCCGCTGTCAACACTCACGGATTGACCGCCGTGCCGGGCGAAAGACTGAAAATTGTGTAATATCCTGCTTCACAAACACAAAAATTGCCCATCGGGGAGTACTTGGTACTTTACATCATGCGCTCAATCTGGTAGAATCTTTGCGCTATGGATTTAGAGCAACGCGAAATCAGTGCAGCAACCATCAGCCCGTACTTCGAGGAGTACTTCGGCCGGAAACCCGTCGTGGTGGCCGCCTCTCCCGGGCGCGTGAACCTGATTGGTGAGCACACAGACTACAACAACGGCTTTGTACTGCCGATGGCCCTCAACAACATCAATGTCGTGGCCGTGGCTCCCTCCCCCACCGGTAAGCACCGCTGGATTGGCTCGCTGGGTGATTCCATGATTGTCATCGACCCCGAAGATGTCACCAAACCCGGCGACCCCTTCTGGAGCAACTATGTGCGTGGCGTCATCTGCATGCTGGAGCGTCGCGGCGTCAAGGTGCCCGCCGTTGATATGCTCATCGACTCCAACGTACCTCGCGGCGGCGGCCTGTCCTCCAGTGCTGCGTTCGAGGTATCGGTCTGCACGGCTCTCGCCGCTCTCTGCGGGGTGGATATCTCCCCCACCGACCGCGCCCTCATCGGCCAGGCTACCGAGCACGAGTTCGTCAATGTGCCCTGCGGCATCATGGATCAGTTCATCTCCGCCAACGGCAAGGAGGGTCACGCCCTCATGCTCGACTGCAAAGACCTCAGCTACAAGCACATTCCCATGACCGACCCGAATGTGAGCGTGCTCGTCATTGACTCTGCCGTGAAGCACTCGCTGGCAGATGGCGGCTATGCAGCCCGCCGCAAAAACTGCGAGGACGCCTGCGCCATACTCGGCGTTCCCTCCCTGCGCGAAGCGACTCTCGACATGCTCGAAGAGAAGAAAGAGGCTCTGGGTGACCTCTGCTACCGCCGCGCCCGCCACGTCATCGGCGAGAACCTGCGCGTTGACGCCTTTGCCGCCGCCTTGCAGAAGGGCGACTGGGAAGCAGCCGGCGTGGCCATGCGCAGCTCGCATGACTCGCTGAAGAATGATTTTGAGGTATCGTGCGCCGAGGTTGACACCCTGGTAAGCCTGGCCGACACCATACCTTCTGCCGCATCCGTGTACGGCGCCCGCATGACGGGTGGCGGATTCGGCGGCTGCATCGTTGCCCTGGTCAAGAGCGAGGATGTGGAAAAAGTAGCCGGAGAGATGATTGAGGCCTACCGCGCCGCGCTGGGCATCGAAACGACCTATCTGGTAACCCGCCCGGGCGAGGGTGCCCGCGTGCTTTACAAAGCATAAATCAGAGCAAGACTTATGAAACATATTCTGACGACACTGAGCGCCCTGGCGCTCCTGGCCATGGGCGCCAACGCCCAGGAAGCCGCCGATGCCGCCGCGAAGACAGATGTGCTCCCGCTGTGGGAGATGATTGTGTTCTGCGTTGTGGTAGTAGGTGTTATTGCGCTGGGCATCTGGAAGTCCGGCGACTCCGGCGAAGCTGCTGAAGGCAGCGAGAAGAAGGAGAAAGGCGCTGCCGACTACTTCCTGGCCGGCCGTGGGCTGAGCTGGTGGCTGGTGGGTTTCTCCCTGCTGGCAGCCAACATCTCCACCGAGCAGTTCGTAGGCATGAGCGGTCAGTCAGCCGACTGGCTGGGGCTGGCCATTGCCGGTTATGAGTGGCTTGCCGCCATCGTGCTGGTCATTGTGGCCTTCACCTTCCTGCCGATGCTGCTTAAGCGCGGCGTGTTCACCATTCCCCAGTTCCTCGAGGAGCGCTTCAACGGCGTGGCTCGTGTAACCATGGCACTGGTGAACCTCATCATTCTGGTGGGTGTTCCGACCGCCGCCGTTATCTACGCCGGCGCCAGTGTGGTATCGGTGTACTTCAACCTGAACCTGACGGTGGGCTGCCTGATTATTGCCGGTGCTGCCACCGTATACGTGTATGTGGGTGGTCTGAAGGCCTGCGCTTGGACCGACCTCATCTGGGGTGCAGCCCTCATTCTGGGTGGCGGCGTGGTGGCTTACTACGCCATCATGGCTCTGGGTGCCTTCCAGACACTGCCTGAGAGCGTGACGGCTACAGCCGTAACCACCGCCAACACAGGTGCAGACACCCTTGCCTCCACCGGTTCCCAGTTCTGCGACGGTCTGAACCGTATGTGGAACATCAACGCCGGTGAAGTAAGCGGTGCCACCAACGGTATCGGTGGCAAGCTGCACATGATGCGCGAGTCTACCGACCCCGTCATGCCCTGGACGGTATACCTGCTGGGTCTGTGGATTCCCAACTTCTTCTACTGGGGGCTCAACCAGTACATCATGCAGCGCACCCTGGCCTCCAAGAGCCTGGAGGAAGGTCAGCTGGGTATCGTATTCGCCGCCTTCCTGAAGCTGCTCGTCCCCTTCGTGGTGATTATCCCCGGCATCCTGGCTTACAACCTGTACCGCGATGACCTTGCCGCAAAGGCTGACTCCAACGCCACTGCGATTATTCAGGCAGCGCAGAACACCGGCAAACAAATTATTTACGACATTGCCCCCAGCCGTTTTGTGCGTACCGACTCTGCCGCCTCTTCCGTTGACTATGTGAAGAAGAACCTCGCCCTGGTAGGTGCTGCCGACAAGGTGGCCGAGGTGGACGCCAAAGCTGCCGAGCTGGCAGCCATTCCTGCCAAGTCCATTGCCGCTCGTGAGGAGGTAGCCAAGCAGATTCTGGCCATCGACAAGGAGGCCACCAAGGCCGCCCGCGCTTCTGCTGACTACACCGTAACGACGACACTGGCAGCGTATCAGTATGACTACGCCTTCGCCACCCTGCTGCGCAAGCTGCTGCCGGGCACCGGCTGGGCATGGTTTGTGCTGGCGGCTCTGTTCGGCGCCGTGGTGAGCTCCCTAGCTTCCATGCTCAACTCCGCCTCCACCCTGTTTACGATGGACATCTACAACAAGGCTCGCGAGGTAGCTGGCAAGCCCGTCAGCTCCACTCAGCTGGTAGCCGTGGGTAAAGTCGCCACCTTGGTGTGCGCCGTGATTGCCACCGTGATTTCGCCCTTCTTGGACAACCCTGCCTTCGGTGGTATCTTCACCTTCATTCAGGAGTTCCAGGGCTTCCTGAGCCCGGGTGTGCTGGCCGTGTTCATCTTCGGCTTCTTCGTGCCCAAGTGCCCGCGCATCTTCGGCTGGCTGGGTATTCTGCTGGGCGTGCTCTTCTTTGCCGCCTTCAAGTGGCTGCCCTTCCTGGGCCTGGCCGACCAGAGCTTCCTGAACCGCATGGGCTTCTCTCTCATCGGCGTGTGCTTGGTGGGTGCCATCCTCACCATCCATAACGCTGCCCGTGGCGGCGAAGCTGTGGTACTGCAGGATAAGGGCATCATTAAGATGAGGACGTCCGGTCGCGCCAAACTCTTCGGTCTGGCCGTGATTGTTGCCACTGCTGTACTCTACATCATCTTCTGGTAAAGAAGAGGCGTACGACACACATTTGCAAAGCGCGCTGCTCCACCGGGCAGCGCGCTTTTTCTGCACTTGTACAGCATGCCTGTTTGTGCTACAATCATGCGCATGACCATCCCCCCCCATGCCACACAGGAAGAGCTGGAACAGCTGCTCAGAACAGACTTCAGGAAGAGCACGCGCCGGATTGTACTGGCAGGGGTACTGCTGAGCCCCTTCTGCTACCTGCGCTGCCTGCTCAACCCGCTGTGGGTGCTGGGAATGAAGGTGCCGGGCATTTTCGTCACCGCACTTTTCGGCTGCTATGTGGGGTGGCAGTATGTGCAGGGCAACCCCGTAGCGGGCGAAACAGCCCTGCTCTGGTGGGCAGCCTGGGCAGGCATCATGCTCATACTCCACTACATTTTCTATTCCGTCGTGCTCATCAGACTCCATATCCGAAACAAGGAATACTGCCCTGCGATTGAGGATAAGGAAGAAGCCATAACCACCCCCTGCGCACTGCCGCTGCAACTGCGCAAGAATGCAGAGGGCTACCTGCAAATAGAGCTGTTGCTGCACGCGCCGGTGCGCGGGCTTTACGCCCTGCGATGGGAGCTCTGCGGATACGAGGGCGAGTTCGCCCCGCATACCGACTCCCACATCGCCGCCCCCGCCTGGGCAGAGCACAGCATTCAGGACACCAACACCCTGACCGAGCTTTATCGACTGGAAGCAGGCAACCACCGCTTGCGCCTCCGGCTCGTAAATCGGGATGCCGAACACCCCGGCTCTGCCACGCTGACACAGTTGGCCCCGTAACAGTTGAGCCCGATACGTCATTTTCGCTTGACGCGGCATGGATAAGGCGGTAAAGTTACAAACATGAAATTTCTGTTGCCATTGGGAGCATTGCTTCCGCTCTGCCTGTGCGAATGCAGCTGTCCTGCGGACTTCCGCGAGGTACCCCGCCCCCGCGTTGACACCGTTGCTCAGGTAAAGGAGCTGAGCAGCTGCCAGATAAAGCATTACGGCACCACCCTGCTGGCAGAGGCTCGCAGCACCGCCGTAGCGAGTGCTCTGCTGGAGCGCGGTGCCCTGCCCGATGGCACCATCATACGCAACGGCAAGGCCGAGAGCGGCACAGCATTGCTACACAACACCAACCCGGCCATCGCCAAGCTGTTGCTCCAAGCCGGGGCGGATGCCGGCATGACCTGCGGCACAGAGGGACACAGCCCCTTGTGCACCGCCGCCCGCAAGGGCGATACCGCCGCCCTCAGCCTCATGCTCAATAGCGGCGTACAGCCCGACACGAAAGATGCCGAAGGCGCCACCCCGCTTTACCTGGCTGCCGCAAATCTGCACTACGATGCCTGCCAACTGCTGCTGAGCAAAGGCGCATCCCCCGATTCCACCCACACCTCAGACAACTCTGCCCCCCTGCATGCAGCACTGCGTGCCGCAGGCTCCGCAGACACCAAGCTCCGCCTAGCGCAAATGCTTCTGCAAGCCGGAGCCAACCCGCTGCATGCCGATGCCGAGGGCATGACCCCGCTGCACCTTGCACCGGCTGCGGTGACACCCCTTCTCATTGCGGCAGGCGGCAGCGTGCATGCCGAGGATATGCGGGGGCGCACACCGCTCTTCTACAGCAAAGACCCGGCACAGGCGGAAGCGCTGCTTCAGGCAGGTGCCGTCATCAACACCCGCGACCACCTCGGCAACACCGCCTTCGACACCGTGACCGATGCCCGCGTCAAATCCCTGCTGCTGGTACGCGGTGCCAACAGCGGCAGCACCCTCTGACCCACCCTCCATGAAACACATCTTCCTCCCCCTGCTCTGCCTGTTATGCCTGCCGGCCTGCACGTCGGTACGCACCGTGTATGACGAAAACGGCAACGAGGTAAAAGACCGCCCCGGCGGCGAGCGCTCACTGGAAGACTACATGGCCGATACCTTCGACAAGGATGTGTCGCGCAAGAAAAACAAAGACGGCGTGCCGGAATCCACCTCCAACAAAGTGAGCCGCTACCAGAAAGCCATCGATGAAGCCCGCCGCGATACCTCAGAATACAGCACAGGCAGATTCTCCGGCACCGGCAGCTACTCCGGCAGCGACCGCCGATTCAGCGGCGCGGGTAAGGCATTCGACAAAAGCAAAACATACTCCGGCACTTTCGCCAACAGCGCCTACAGCCGCGACCTCCGCCCCGCTTTCATGAGCGATTCCAAGGGAATTTACGGCACGGATTCCCGCCACGGCTCCATCACCACCGGCAACCGAGCCGCCGACGAAGGCCTGGCACACGGCAGCTACACCACGTCAAGTGTTTACGGCACACACCCCAGCAGCATCTCCCGCGATACCCCCAGTGGTTACTACGAAAGCCGCCGCAACAAAACACCCCAGCCGCGCATCTTGAACCACCGCGATTACTACAAAAAATCCCTCTTTGAAACCCGCGCTCTGCTCGGGCGGGACAACGAGCCGACAGAGGAGTAAAAACGCAACGCCCCGGCCTAGCGCCATGCTCGCATAAGAGTTTTTTTTGCAGAAGCTTCGCATACAGAGAAGCAATTGCACCAACGCGCACGGTCCCCCAGCCGGCACACGAGGTGGCGCCCGCGTCACCACCGGAACACCAAAAAAACGCCTTTTCGCTTGACGCCCATATACATTTCCTATATACTGCGCGGGCTGCATGAGTTCACTGATACAGAATAACAAAAAACGTCAAATTGTTCAGTCATTATATCTGTGCAAAGCCCTGATGGCGTTTCTGATTGTGACAAGACACACCACATTCTTCTGCAAGGATGCCCTGCTCCCCATCATCAGCATTGCCACGCCCACATTCTTTTGTATAACAGGGTATTTCCTCTTCTCCGACTCGCAGGAACGAGAGCTGGCCAAAGCAACACGCTGGATCCAAAAAGGCCTGCTGCTCTGCCTCTTCATGAACCTCATCTACCTGCTGCACCACAGTGTGGATGCCGCGGTATACGGCCGCAGCTACTCGCCGGACTTAAAAGTGCTGGCAGGCAACGCCTTCGGCGATTCTATCATCGGCAACTTCATCGTCAATATCTTCACGGGTATCTCCTACAGCTACCACCTGTGGTACCTGAGCGCCTTCTGGATTGCCATGTTGGTATTCTATGCCCTGCGGCGCTTCTGCCCGGTGCTTATTTACGCCACCCCGCTGCTGTATGCCTGGGCTCAGGTGTGCCACAGGTGGGGAGCTGACATCTTCCCCGGAGCAAGTGAACCTGTCCTGATTGCCTTGCGCTGCAATTTCTTTGCCATGGCGCTACCGTTCATCTGCACGGGCTACCTGATTTCCAAACACAGTAAAACCCTGCTGCGCCTTCCTCTCATACCGCTCTGGCTCATCCTTTGCGGCGCCATGCTCTACAAAAGCGGCACCGTGCTCTCCTACCTCAGCATCAACACCTACGGGTGGTGCTACCACATCACAACATACCTCATGGTGGGCTTCACCCTGCTCACATGCCTGAAATTCGCCAACGCGCGCCTACCCTTCATCAATACCATCGGGCAGCACCACTCCGCCAATATATACTACCTGCACATTCTGATATACACACACCTTGTGCGCACGGGCTTTCATGTTGAAGAAGCGGCAGCGCTGATTGTCTACCTGGCCTCCATCCCGCTCTCCCTCGGCATCAACCTCATTGTGAAGGGATGGAAATACGCGTTGAAATAATGCCCACCGGAAGCTCAAGGGATTTTCTGAAAAAGTCCTCATGAGCAACGGCGTAGTCCTCTATGTCATACCAAGTGTCCGCTCCGGCTACAGCGGCTGCAATACTCATGAATAGAATATCTCCCACTTTATGTTTTTTTGCATTTCCTGATCTGGGGTCAGGTACAGATTCTAGTTTGTCAATAAGGATAAACATCCTGCTATTCTAGCATAATTTGCTTCTAAAATCAACAAAATCAATTTTTAGCAATAATCCATTAAGTGTAAATTTCGTGAATATCTTAGAGCGTGAGATAGGCTTGCTTGTATGACACAAATCCAAATGCGTCTGCCCTGCTCCGGCCTGTTTTTCCTTGACTCTCGGCAAAAAAAATGGTACTGGAGAATCACTATGACCATCCCACGCAAAATTGCCGCGGCGGCGGCTTTGTTCATGGGGTTGCTGGGGGCTGCTAGCGCAGCCGATGAGCGACCGAATATCCTGTTCATCATCTCCGATGACCACGGCACCAATGCTCTGGGCACCTGCGAGAAGGACAGCCCGGTTCCCCTGCCCGGATTCCGCCGCATGGCTAATGAAGGCATGGTATTTGACCGCGCCTACTGCGCCAACTCGCTCTGTGGCCCCTCACGCGCCTGCATGCTCACCGGGCGCCACTCGCACAACAACGGCTTCCTGTACAACTACGGCGGCCCCGCATTCAACGGAGACCAGCCCACATACCCCAAGATGCTGCAAAAGGCCGGCTACCAGACCGGCATTGTGGGCAAATGGCACCTTATCTCCCGCCCCACAGGCTTCGACTCTTGGCAGGTATTCCCCAGCCAGGGTGACTACCTGAACTCCACATTCCTTTCCGCCGGGCCGAATAACTCCACCCGCTCCAACCGCCTCCGCGGCTATGTGACGGATGTTGTCACCAACATGGCTATCACCTGGATGGAGAGCCGCGACCGCAGCAAGCCTTTCGCCCTCATCGTAGGCCACAAGGCACCGCACCGCAACTGGCTGCCCGCCGTACGCCACCTCGACATCATCAAAAAGCACGTAGCCAAGATGACACCCCCGGCCACCCTGCACGATGACTGGAGCAACCGCCCCGAGTTCCTGCGCCACAACGCCCAAAGCGTGGGTTGGAACCTCTGCAACTGGAACGATGTACACCTGGTGGCAGAGCGTATCCCCTTCGATGTCATGAAGGACATCATACCCAAGGGGCAGCTGCGCAACCGTATCAAGAACGGTGAGTTCAAGGGGCAGATTCCCGCTGACTTCGACATCGAAAAACACGAGCCCCGATTCGCACCCAGAACTAACCTGGGCTGGGGTATGGACTGGATTGAACCCGGCCTGCAGGACATATACCGCAAGCACTTCAACACCCGTACGGATGAGTTTGTGGCAAACTTCCGCGCCGGCAAATACAAGACCCAGGAGGACATGACCGAGCAACGTTGGCGTTGGTACATGGAGGATTACCTCGGCTGCATTCTCTCGCTTGATGAATCCATCTCCTCCCTGCTGGACTACCTGGACAACGCGGGGCTCTCCGAAAACACCATCGTCGTCTACGTGGGCGACCAGAGCTTCTACCTGGGTGAGCACGGCCTGTACGACAAGCGTTGGATTTTTGAGGAATCCATGCGTATGCCGCTCATTATGCGCTGGAAAGGCAAGATTCCTGCCGGCAAGCGCAGCCAGGCCATGGTGCAGAACATCGACTATGCCCCCACACTGCTGGAGCTGGCCGGTGCCGACACACCGGAAAATACCCGCACCATGGAAGGCACCTCTCTCGTTCCCCTCTTTGCCACAGGCGAAGCACCTCAGTTCACCGACCGCCCGCTCTACTACGCCTTCTACGAGCAGCCCGGCGAGCATAATGCCCCGCGCCACGACGGTATCCGCACGCAGCGCTACACCTTCGCCCGCATCTGGACTCCCCTCGGCTACGAGCGCAAGAGCGGCCAGCGCAAGCCGGAAAACGAGTGGATGCTCATTGACAACGAGAAAGACCCGCAGCAGCTGCGCAACGTAGCGCAGGATCCCGCCTATGCCAACGTCATGAAAGACCTGACCGAAAAATACCACGCGGCTCGTGCTCTCTACCGTGTACCGGCAGATTGCCCCGGCTCCGGCAACCGCATCCCCGATTACCTCCCCTCCTGGGGTCCCGGTGAGAACGACCGCATTCGTAAGTAAATCACCTCTCGTTTCGATATCCTCTCCATCCGGAAGCAACACCTTGTTGCTTCCGGATGACTTTTTTCCGAATTCGTCCCAAATGGCCGGAAATCAGGTCATTCATATGGCACCACCGGCTCATCTGGTGCCATGGCAGATAAAGGATTTGTTTACATGGTATCAGGAATCTGATTTGCATCCATTGGTGAAAAGCTCCATATTCCACTATGAATTCGAGTTCATTCACCCCTTTGCTGATGGCAATGGTCGCATAGGGCAAATGTGGCACACCCTACTTTTGGCTCAGTGGAAATCTTTCTTTGCATGGCTTCCTATAGAGGAACTTATTGCTAAACGCCAACAAGAGTACTACAAAGCATTACAAATGGCCGATGAGGCTTGCGATTGCGCCTGTTTTTCACCATGATGCTGGAGGTAATCCGTGATGTACTGCAGGAAATGCATCACGAATCAGATGCGGCGCCTGTTGACCGACCAAGCTCCGACTAAGTTATCACCAACCGAAAAAGAGTTATTCCTCGAGCTGATAGCAGCATTAGGTTCTGATACACTCTCGGCTTCACAGCTCATGAAGCGCATGGGGCTGATACATAGACCTCATTTCCGCCAATTTTACCTTGTTCCGGCCTTGGAGAAAGGCATCATTGAACGCACGATACCGGACAAACCAAACAATCCCCGCCAACGTTATCGAGTCAAAAAGTAAAGTGCCTATCCTCAAAAAAAATGTATACAAATTTACTATATGTGTATACATTTTTTTGGCACTGCGTCAAAAAAGTCGCGTGAATGACGGGGATGTTAGCTGC
>JAUNRE010000108.1 GCA_030535795.1 Akkermansia sp. | reverse complement strand
CTCCATACCGGGGCATCGTTAGGATAACCGTAATCTACCGGGAATCCAGGTTGTAGTAGTACAGGCCATCATTGAAGCCGGCTACGAGGTCAGGAGCACCATCGTTGTCGTAATCCACCAGCGCAAAGTGACGGGAGGGCAGCTTAAAGGCAGCCCCTGTGGTGTCTTTCACAGCAGCGCCGATTTCAAGCTGAGGCACATCCTCACCCACCACATAGGCCTGCACGAGCGAGCCATCGGGTTTGCGCACCACCAGCTTGTTATCTTCAAGCACGGCAGCACCATCAGTCTCATACTCAGCGCCGGCGGTTGTCTTGAGCACCTGCGGCTCAGAGAACAGAATCTTACCTCGCTTGGATTCATTGATACAGAACCACAGACGCGAATCAGCCTGCAAAAGCAAGTCCGGCCGTGCTCCGCCCATATTGATGGCCATGGGGTTGCGGTGCTTCTGTTTCTTACCGGCGCCCGGGGTAAACTCCGGCAGCGGGCCGAAGTAGCGGAACTCGCGCACCGGCTGAGCCACCACATGACGGCTATCGTAAAGGGTCACCGTAGCCTTGGTGTAACCGCCGCGCCCATCCGTCACCACCACATCAAAGCTCGTCTTGCCGGTGCGGGCAAAGCCCTTACCGGGAGTAAAGGTAAACGTGCCATCGCCCTTGCTGACGACCTTACCTCCATGAGGCTGAGTATACGAAGCCACGCGCAGGGCATCCTGGTCAACATCGTAGGTGAAGCGGTGCAGGATACTTCCCGTCGTCGTGGGCTTAGAAGTCTCCACCAGGTGAGACTGGTCGAACACCTGGGGCGCATGGTTATCACACAACACGGCCACCGTATCCGCGCCGATAGGTTTGTCGAAAATATGAATCTGATCGAGCGCGGCATTGTTGGTGGCAATATGCTCAAAACGTCCATCCAGTTTACCCTTGGGGGTGCTACCTTCGGCTACCTGCTTACCATCGACGTACAGCACCACCTTACCGCTTGCAGCATCGCGAGTAAAGACGACATGGTGCCACAACCCATCCACAATACTCTGCGGGCTCATCACCACATTGCGGCCTTTGTAACGCAGCCCCACCTGCCCTTTATCAGTCATCACACCCCACAGGGCATTGTAATTGGAACCGATAACACCACGCTTGTTGGGCTTACCATTCAGGCGAGTCCAGTAAGACAGGGTGGAAGAGCCGTTGAGGCACGGCAGCTCCTTAGTGGTCGTCATACCGTTACTGTTGGCAATGCCGGAATACTGGCGCCCGGACACCCAGGCGGCGTTGTTTGCAGGCAGATGCTGTCCCTTTGCCGGGTTGAGCATCAACATACCGGCACCACCGACTAAATCATCGGCGCCGACAACTTCTGCCTTGTAGGGGTACGGCATGTTGTGCCAGTCGCGCCCTTCATCAAAATTCCAATGCGCTTTAAGCGCCTTGAAATCATCTGCCGGAGCCGCCGAGGCAGCCCCCAGCGTCACGGCAAGGGCACCCATCACTACACGGAGAGAAAAATTAGATGGTTGTCTCATACTCGCCTATGTTATCACCGTTCGATACACCCTGCGAGAAATCGGCATGTCATAATGCCTTTTTTTCTCAAAAAAGTCCCATCAACGGTCCCGCTACGCAATATGACTGACGCGCGCCGAGTTTGCAGTGTGAAATACTGTATGGTAACATAGAGCTGTATATGGCAGATATCAGCAGCTCAGACACCATACGCGACCTTGTTTCACTCATGCGAGCCCACGGCATCACGCGCTGCGTAGCATGCCCCGGTAGCCGCAACTCTCCCATTGTCGCCTCCTTGGCAGCATTGCCGGATTTTGAACTGCGCGGAGCGACCGATGAACGCAGCGCCGGCTTCCTGGCCTGCGGGTGGGCGTCAGCCACACAATCTCCTGTGGCCGTGTGTGTTACCTCCGGCTCAGCGCTACTGAACTTACACCCGGCCGTAGCCGAAGCCTCATACCGCCACCTACCGCTGCTCATCATCTCGGCAGACCGCCCGGCCAGCTGGATTGGCCAACAGGATGGCCAGACCCTGCCCCAACCGGGAGCCTTTGGCTCGCTGTGCCGCATGAGCCTCCAGATACCGGAGGCAAAAGAAGAGCACTGGCACCGCAACCGCCTGCTCAATGAAGCTATGCTGGAGCTGCGCCACCGCGCGGGTGGCCCCGTGCACATCAACATACCGCTCAGCGAACCCCTCTTCGGCACCACCACGGAGCCCCTGCCCACCCCGCGAGTCATCCGCCGCACCGAGCTGGCAAAAATGACCGCCGATGAAGAAACGGAGCTACTGAATACCGTAGCAGCCTGCCCGCGCCGCCTCATCCTGTTGGGGCAGCTACCGGCCGATGCCCAGCTGCCGCCCATCCTTGCCGGCGAAAAAGCCTTTGCCATTGTTGGCGAGCACCTTTGCAATACAGCGATAGCCATCACCCAACCCGATGCCGTACTCGGCACATCCCCCGCTGCGGACATGAGCCCCGACATGCTCATTACCTACGGCGGCTGCATCATCTCCAAGCGCCTGAAAAACCTATTGCGCAACACCCCGCCCCGCGAGCACTGGCACATCTGCCCCGATGGCACAGTGGTCGATACTTTCTGCGGCCTGACCCGCGTCATCGAAGGCGACCCGGCCGAGCTCTGGGAACTCCTGGCCGCCTTTGCCGATGATGGGGACGAAGCCTATGCCGCCCGCTGGCTGAAGCCCACACCGGTGCCGCAGTTTCCCTACAGCGGCATGCAGCTGGTGGGCGACTTGCTGGGAGCCATGCCCCGAGGGAGCGTCCTGCACCTGGCCAACAGCTCTACCGTGCGCTTCGCCCAGTTCTTCCCCCTGCCCGCCGATACGCAGGTGGAGTGCAACCGTGGCGTCAACGGCATCGAGGGCTCACTCTCCACGGCGCTAGGCTTCGCCATGGGGGATTCCCGCCTGCAATTCATCATCTGCGGCGACCTCTCCTTCTTCTACGACATGAACGCCCTCTGGCTGCAAGGCATCCCGGCCAATGTACGCATTCTGTTGCTCAACAACGGAGGCGGCGGTATTTTTGAGTTTATCCCCACGCCCGACCATCCGTTAGTCAACGGATGCCACCATATTACCGCCACGGCATGGGCCGAGAGCTGTGGATTTGAATGCTTGAGCGTAAAGAGCGAATGCGACTGGCCCGCAGCTCTGGCAGCACTCACATCCCCGGGCAACCGCCCCGTACTGGTAGAAGCGTTCACCGACAGCGTGGCCGATGCCGCCCTCTTCACACAATTCAATTCACAATACTGAACAAGCCATGAACCGCGAGTGGAAAACCATTAAACAGTACGAGGAAATCCTCTTCGAGCAGTACGGAGGCATTGCCCGTATCACCATCAACCGTGAGCGCTACCGCAACGCCTTCACCCCCCTCACCACAGCCGAAATGAGCGATGCGCTCTACCTCTGCCGCGAAATGCAGGATGTCGCGGTTGTCGTCCTGACAGGCGCAGGAGACACCGCCTTCTGTGCCGGTGGCGATATGAATGTGAAAGGATACGGCGGTTACATGGATAAAGGAGGCGTTCCCCGTCTTTCCGTGTTGGATGTGCAGAAGCAGATTCGCTCCCTGCCCAAGCCCGTCATTGCAGCTGTCAACGGCTTCGCCATCGGCGGCGGACATGTGCTGCATGTGGTGTGCGACCTCACCATCGCCTCCGAAAACGCCATCTTCGGCCAGACGGGTCCCCGCGTGGGAAGCTTCGATGCGGGTTTCGGTTCCTCCTACATGGCTCGCTGCATCGGTCAGAAAAAGACGCGCGAAATCTGGTTCCTCTGCCGCAAATACAACGCACAGGAAGCTCTCGACATGGGGCTTGTCAACAAAGTCGTCCCCCTGGCGCAGCTTGAGGATGAATATGTGCAGTGGGCTGAGGAAATGATGCAGCACTCCCCCATTGCTCTGCGCATGATCAAAGCCGGCCTCAACGCCGAGCTCGATGGCCAGGCAGGCATTCAGGAACTGGCCGGCGATGCCACCATGCTTTTCTACATGTGCGATGAAGCGCATGAAGGCTCCCGCGCCTTCCTCGAAAAGCGCAAACCGGATTTCAGTAAATACCCCAAAATGCCGTAAGAATCAACAAAGTACAATTTACAAAGTATCAACTTCAGCGGTTCCACCGCAAATTTTGTAACACGAAACTCGCCCGCCTGCCGGCAGGCAGGTAACTCGAAACTCGTAACTTGAAACTTGTCTATCGTAACTTGTCTATATCAATAACCTAGTCCTTCCCCAATGCCTTGTCCATCCGCATCACAAGTACCCACGGCGACGCTCATGCAATACCCTCAGCCGTTTACGCTACGGTGGGAGCGGAAGGTGCTGCACTTTAAGCGCCCGGCGGCCACCTCGCGCGGGGCGCTGACAGAGCGCGTCACCTACATCATCGAGGCACGGACGGCAGCGGGCTCGGGCTACGGCGAATGCTGCACTATGCCCGGCCTGCTACCGGAGCCAACGGAGGCGGAGCTGGAGGCCTGGTGCTCGGAGGTCATGCGACGCGGCGGCTTGCAAGGCATCGCTGCACCATCCCCCATTCAATTCGGGCTGGAATGCGCCCTGCTGGCCGCCCTGCGCCCCGGCTTGCCAAGGTGGGATACCCCCTTTGCCCGAGGTGAGGAGGGCATACCCATCCACCACCTCATCTGGATGGCGGATATCGACACCATGCTCGCGGCCATGCAGCAAGGCATCGAGCGCGGCTTCACCTGCCTCAAGCTCAAGGTAGGCGCGCTCCCTTTTGCGCACGAGCTAGAGCTGCTGCACGAAGCCCACGCCGCCTTCCCCCAGGCAGAAATCCGCGTAGATGCCAACGGCGCTTTCTCCCCGGCGGAAGCCCCTCACAAGCTGGAGCAACTGGCCGCCGCCGGTGTCAGCAGCATCGAGCAGCCCATTCGCCCCGGCCAATGGTCACAAATGGCGGAACTTTGCCGCCATACCCCCCTGCCCATCGCACTGGATGAAGAGCTGATTTCCTGCACCGCCCCCGAATCCTTGCTCGACAGCATCCAACCGCAAGCCATCGTCATAAAGCCCTCGCTGCATGGCGGCCTGTTGGCTGCCGAACAATGGGCTCAACCGGCCGAACAACGCGGAATCGCATGGTGGGTAAATTCCGCTCTTGAAAGCCACATCGGCCTCACCGCCCTCGCCGAATGGTGCGCCTACGCCGCCCCCGGGCGCCTGCAAGGCCTCGGCACCGGGCGACTCTTTACCGACGATTCGCCCCACCCTGTTCGACTGCGTAAAAACAGCCTTTTCTACGAGAAATCGAGCTGTATCGACAACGGCTCGACAAATTGACCGAAGCAGTATGTGCAATCCCCCCCTCGTCAGAGGGCACACGTTGGACAACCAGCGCAAACTACGGCTACAATGCCATGGACGGCGCTAACGAGCACCGCCTGAATCTCGGCGCATCCTATAGCTTCTAAAGAAATACGAAATCCATATCAGCAGCGTACTCATATAAATGAGTACGCTGCTTTTGAGTTTCATTTTCGAAATTACTTGACAATAAAACAAAACTTGCTAGAATCAGGCACAGGAAATCACGCATTATCCATCATGTTGAAACGAATTGCCATACTCTCTCTCGCACTGGGGCTGCTCACACAATGCTCCGGCAACCGCAAGCCGGAACAACTACCGATTATCGCCACCGAAAAAGCAGAAGTCGGCGAGGCAGAACTCTCCATTGCTTTGGGTAAAAAAGCTTTCCAGCTTATCCTGAAGAACACCTCCGATGAAGATATAGTAGTGGATAAAAAGCTGGAATACATGGTAGAGATGGTGCTCTACGACATCTACGGCAACAAACTTACCCCCTCCATCTCACCCGCCAACACGATTGTTGATGATGAAACCCGAGGTTCATTTGCGCAGCGCATGGTCGTGCTCAAGCCCGGACAATCCGTCATCCGCACCATTCGTGAGGGGGATACCATCTATGACTATGAATACCACCACGGTCGGGAAGGAGCAAGCAGCATCAGCCGCTATTGCTACACCTGCCCGCCTGTGCACCAAATTGCACGCATCCGCCTGGAATACGGCGAGATGATATGGAATGCTCCCCTTGTCGACGTCAAGGCAGGCCTCTACGATTATCCCATGCCGGACAACTTCTTCCGAGGCACCATCTCCCTGCACCCCCGCTGGGCGCGCCCCGGCGAGAAGCGTTGAGGGAAAACAGCTTCACGCCGCCATACCCGCGGGCAACAGCCCGCCGAATGGGAAAGCCCCGCAACGCGGGGCGAAA
>JAUNRE010000107.1 GCA_030535795.1 Akkermansia sp. | reverse complement strand
GCACGCGTTCCTTACCGCCTTCAATCACGCGGCAGTGAACCTTTACAGTGTCACCTACGTTGAAGGGAGTCACGTCGTCCTTCAGCTGCTCTTTTTCGATGGTATCGAGAATGTTCATCCTTGTTCTCCTTGTGTGCTAATAAATGTTTCAGGAGCCTCTCGGCTCTGGCGGTTGCGAGAGTCTACACTATTTTTGCCTTCTTGGCAACCCAAATTTGTGCAGATGGCGCATTTTTTTTTATTTTTGTGGGTTAAGGGCGGTTTTTGGGGTGTCGGAAAGGAGGTCTGAGAGGCGTGCGCGCTCTTCTGCGGTGTAGGGTGCGGGGGTGCTGAGGTCGGCGGAGCGGCGTGCGCTGGTGCTGCGCAGCACGGCGCATACGCCTTGGGGGCCGGTGATGGTGAACTGCCAGTTGAGGGTGCTGTTGCCGATGCTCAGGAGCTCGGCGGCTACGCTGTAGGCGTCCCAGAAGCGCAGGGGGGCGCGGTAGTCCGCCTCGACGTGCACGCGGGGGTAGGCGTAGTTGTCGGGTCTGAATCCGCGGGCGTTGAGGGCGTAGAGCTCGGCTTCTTCCATGAAGCGGAAGTAGTTGGCGAAGTGGACGATGCCGGCGGCATCGGTGGCATGCATGGGGACGCGGCTCTGGTGGATGAAGGGAGGCATTGGGATGGACAAGTTACGAGTTTCGATAGACCGGGTGGATTTTCGGTGAGGCAGGGTCGCCTAACTTTATGCTTTGTAGATTGTAAAGCATTAATAGTAATAGCCTCGGGATGATGCTGTGCCGAAGCGGCGGCGTATGTCGTCGGCCTTGGCGTTCCAGCCTGCATCTTGCACTTCGGCTATGTTGATGGTGTCGCCGTCTTCAGCGGTGCGGATGTAGAGCACGGCCATGCGTTTGCCGTCGGTGACGGTGAGGAAACGGGTGCGGCTGTCGAAGATGTCGTCGACCGAGGCAACGGAGATGTCGCTTTCATCCCGCAGTTGGGCGCGGTAGGCGGGGGATACTTTGTCGAGGTGCAGGAATTTTTCGGCTTCAGCCTTGCTCATACCGGCGAGGGCTTCGGTGTCGGAGATGTGCTTCATGACGCGGTAAGCCGCATGCACGGCGGGGAAGGTGGCGATGGTGTGCCCCGGTGTGTGCTTGTGGTACTGGTACATGGTTTTGAAATCGCGTTGCAGGGCTTGTTCGGCATTGGGTTGGGGGTAGAGGAAGAACCAGAGCGCGATGAGCAGGATGAGGGTGACCCAGGCGGCCGTGCGAATGTTGCCGAGGCGGCGCAGGCGGCGCAGGATGGCGCCGAAGGTGCTGAGGCGTTCGTGGTCGGCCTCGCCGAAGAGGAAGTGGGGATTGGCTTTTTTCGGGTTTTCGATGATTTCGCGCACGGTGAGCCCCTTGGCGGGGTCGAGGACGGCGGCATCGACGTTGTTGATGTCGCTCTCATCGGTATTTTGCGGCGGGTAGAGGAAGCGGAACACCATTTTGCGCGTAAAGAGGGTGAAGAGCAGCATGCAGAACATGTAAATGATGCCTTGGGCGAGTTTGCCGTCTTCGTACTCGAAGGTGGGGTAGACGAGTTCAGGTGTATTGGCGGTGAGTACCGGCCAGGCAATGAGGGTGGCGCCTATCGCAATGAGCAGGGCGGTGAACCAGACTAGGTTGCGTCGCGGGCCGGCGACGCTTACCAGCTCCATGAAGAGGAAGGGAACAACCCAGATAATCGGCTTAAAGTCGTAGTAGGTGATGCCTTGCACGTAATCCAGCGCCGGGTTGGCGGGCATGATGCTGTCCGGGTAGGAAAAGGTGAAGAGCAGGGCAAAAGCGCCTGCGGTGCAGAGAATCATGCGAGTGGCAATGGAGAGGAACCTGAGCATAGTCTTATTCTACGGCACTGTGGGGCGCACGTCAAGAGCCCTTTTCGTCACAAGTGTGTTACAACGCTGCGTGTTTGAGCTTGTACTCACGGGGCGTATTTGCTAGTATCGCGGTTGGAGCACTTACAACTTTGCTATATGAAAGAAGATGAAGAGAATTTCCGTGGTCTGGGTATCAGTAAACAGCAATACCTGGGATTGCTGTTTACACTGTGCCAGCAGGGGGATGCCGAGGGGCAGTACCTGTTGGGTGAGTTGTTTGAGGAAGGGAAGGCCATAGAGCGCGATATGGAGGAGGCTTTGGCGCTGTACCGCTTGTCTTCCGAGCAGGGATTTGCCAAGGCGCAGCACAGGCTGGGCTTTATCTATTTTATGGGGCGGGTTGGTGCGCAGAACGTGCCGGAGGGTGTGCAGCTCATGCGCAGGGCGGCGGAGCAGGGCTTTGCTATGTCGTTATTCGGGCTTGGGATGGCTCACCTGGCCGGGCGCGGGGCGGAGAGGAATGTGGAACTGGCGCTCGACTACCTGCGCCGCGCGGCAGCGGGCGGCTATGAGGCGGCGGCTAAGATGCTGGCGGGTATCGACCAAGAGGGCGTGCACCCGCAGGAGGTCTATGCGGCCATGTTCGAGGATGCCGATGGCCCCGATGCGCGCTTGAAGCAGGCTTACCGCCTATCCGCATCCGCCGATGCGGGAGAACAGCGTGAGGCTTTTAGAATTGTGCGCGAAGTGGCTGAAACAGGGCATGGTAAGGGGTGTTTTCTGCTGGCTTGCATGTATCGGGATGGGCGGTGTACGGAGCGCAATGAACGTGAATTTGCGGACTGGCTGTATCGCGCGGCGGAGGCGGGGTTTGCAGAGGCTCAGGATTATATGGGGGACTTGTATGCTGCGGGCGAGTGTGTGGAGCAGGATGCCGCCGCCGCGGCCTATTGGCGCAGCCTGGCGGCGGAGCAGGGGCTTGCCCGTGCGCAGTTCAGCCTGGCGCAGCAGTATGGCTCAGGCTCAGGGGTGGCAAAAGACCCGCAACAGATGATGCTGTGGCTGCTTCGCGCGGCGGAGCAGGGGCACACCGAGGCACAGTTTCGCCTGGGGCTGGGCTATGCTTCCGGCGAGGATTATCGCAAGGCTGCAGAGTGGTTCAGCGAGGCGGTGGCGCAGCAGTATTGGCCGGCGATGGTGTGCCTGGCGGTGCTTTATGCTGCCGGTAAGGGGGTGCCGCTCAGCCGCGAGAAAGCGGAGCTATACAACCGCATGGCGGCAGAGCATGCCGCCGAGGAAGAGCGCCTGGCCTGGTTCGATTATTTTGTAGCGCTGGCTCACCTGAGTGTGTAAGCCGTTGCTCGCGTGGTGCCGCCGTGCGCCTTATTTCTCGTGAGAGGCATCTGCAAGCAGCAGGTGCAGGTGTTTCAGCTCGCCTGTGCCGCGTGTGGTGGCAATCTGTAGCAGGCGTTCTTCCACATCCGGCGCCGGGGGCATGCAGCGGTTGGGCAGGTCGGGGGTGAGCAGCTCCAGCGCGCAGGCATTGTGCAGCGCCAGCGTCGTCTCGATGAAACACATGCGTGTCGGTTCATCGAGGATGAAGTTGAGCGGCTTTTTGTTGTTGAGAACGCGGTGTGGCGGTATTTTGGTGCCGTATTCGTCCTCTATACCCATGTTGGCCAGCAGCACGGGGGATGCGATGACGGCGCGTTCATCGAGCTTGTTGTGCAGGGCGTTGATGCGCCCCGTGGCTGTTACCACGCACCAGGCATGCAGCACTGTGTCGTTGAGATCTTCGCGGTCGTTCACATTGACAAAGCCAATATCCCCGGGGAGCTCCCCGGCTTTGTCCTCCACATCCGCCACCATGATGCGCATACCCCTCTTGCGGGCATAGTGCACGAGGCCGCGCCCCACCTTGCCATAGCCCACCACCAGCAGGCGGCGCCCCTCCAGCTCGGTGTAGCCCAGCTGGTTGAGCGCCCGGAAGAAGCTTTCGCCGGTGCCGAGGGTTGTTTCCACGCGCTTGATGCGTCCGTCGTCCGCCACGATAACCGGGCGGCGGGTTCGCTCATAGACCGGCACGCCCGAGCGGGTAAGCTCGGCATAGCCCAGCGTAGGCGTTCTGCGGGCGCACTGCGCCGCGCAATCCAGCACAATATCAAAGTCATCCCGTCCTTTTTCGGCTGTTTTGATGCCGAAATCCGGCAGCATGGCGCTTATCGCGGCATCGTGCGGCATCGTGGTGCGGCGGGGCACATAGACCTCTGCCCCGGCTGCCAGGAGCGCCATGAACTTGCCGAGCGAGTTGCGGAAAAGCGGGCTGGCATCCAGCACGCGCAGACCGGCGAGCGGTTGCGTTACAGCCCAGTCATCGGCTTGTTGCAGCAGCGTAGGCCACTCTTCCGGCGGATAAAACCCCAGCAGGTAATCTTTGATGCGTTGTGCGTTTGCGTTCATGCTCGCCCCAATTTTAGCCTCGCCGGGGGAAATTGCAAGCTTATAGTGCCGAAAAAGCCTGCCAAATGGGGAAAAAGCGTGAGGCGGCGTCAGTTTCTTATTGCATGCGGGCTCGCAGTGTGTTAAATATGGGGAAGCAATGGAAAAAACATTATTCCAGAAAATAGCAGATAAGGAGATACCCTCAACCATGGTGTATGAGGATGAGCTCTGTGTTGCCTTCCGCGATATCACACCGGTGGCGCCCGTGCATGTGCTGCTGGTACCGCGCAAACCCATTCCGAGCATCGAGGCCGCCACGGCTGAGGATGCCGCGCTGCTGGGGCACCTGATGCTCAAGGTGGGCGAGATAGCCCGAGCCGAGGGGCTTGAAGAGGATGGCTTCCGCACCGTGCTCAATACCGGCGCCGATGCCGGGCAGACCGTGCCGCACCTGCACATTCATATCATCGGCGGGCGTCCGCTGGAGTGGCCTCCCGGTTAGTAGCAGGGGAAACGCGCGGCAGATGCCGGATTTCCGGGCGGGATATTCAGTACCTGCATGAAGGAATACATACGCCAGTATGAGTGGGTGGACAGCCACACCCTCGAGTTGGAGTTCCCCACCAAGCGACTGAGGCTCTATTTCCTGGAGCCCGGGGTGGTGCGCTGTCGCTATGTGACGCATGCCGTCTTTGAGAACATACCCAGCTACGGCATTGCGCCGGAGTACGCGCCCGCCTGCCTGCGCCCGCAGGAGGTGGAGAAGGCTGATTGTTATGAGCTGAGCACGCCGCGCCTGTGCGTGCGCATACGCAAGGCGGACGGCGGGCTGGAGTTCGATGACGTGGCGAGTGGGCGCAGCCTTTGTGCCGATGCTGAGGGCATGGGGCATCGCTTGCAGGAGCGTACCGGCGACCAGGTCGTCTGGGTGCTCAAACACATGCCCGAGCAGGCGCATTTCTTTGCGTTGGGCGATAAACCCTGCGCGCTCAACATGCGCGGGCGCCGCTTTGAAATGTGGGGCTCAGACCACTACAAGTTCCACCCGGATAGTGACCCGCTCTACAAGAGCATCCCCTTCTTCCTGTGCCTGAACACCGGGCTGCAATACGGCATCTTTTTCGATAACACCATGCGCTCCTATTTCGACTTCGGAAAGGAGCGGGCGGATCGCTTGCTGTTCGGCGCCGATGGCGGGGTGATGGATTACTACTTCATCTGCGGTGCGGATGCCATGGATACCGTGCAGACCTACACCCGAATGACGGGGCTGCCGCCCATGCCGCCCCTGTGGTCGCTGGGCTACCACCAGAGCAAGTGGAGTTATTACCCCGAAAAGGCGGTAACGGATCTCGCTGACGAGATGCGCGCCCGCCGCATGCCCTGCGATGCTATCCACCTGGATATCCACCACATGAAAGAATACCAGGCGCTCACCTGGGATCGCACGCGTTTTCCTGACCCGCCCGGTATGATATCGCGTCTGGAGGAGCAGGGCTTTAAGGTGGTGACGATTATCGACCCCGGCATTAAGATAAACCCCGATAACTATGTGTGGCGCAGTGGCTTTGAGCGCAATGTGTTCTGCCGCCGACACGATGGTGCCCTGCTGGAGGGTGAGGTGTGGCCTGGTTCCTGTACCTTCCCGGATTTTACCTCGCCGGTGACGCGTCAATGGTGGGCTGACCTCTTCAAACGCCAGATTGCGGAATACGGCGTGCGCGGCATCTGGACGGATATGAACGAGCCGGCCATCTTCCCCGACCGCACCTTCCCGCCCGATACTCGGCATAATTATGACGGCTTTTACTGCTCGCACCTCAAAGCGCACAATATCTACGGGCAGTGCATGGCGAGAGCCACCCGGCAGGGCATGGAACAATATGCCCCCACGCGTCGCCCCTTTGTGTTATCGCGCGCGGGGTTTGCCGGGCTGCAACGCTGGGCCGCCACCTGGACGGGTGACAACGATGCCGACTGGGAGAACCTGAAGATGGCCAACCTGATGGTGCAGCGCCTTTCTGCCAGCGGTGTGTCATTCTGCGGGGCTGATACCGGCGGTTTTCTGGGGCATCCCACACCCGAGCTTTTCTGCCGTTGGATGCAGATGGCGGCGTTCCATGTCTTCTTCCGCAACCACAACA
>JAUNRE010000028.1 GCA_030535795.1 Akkermansia sp. | reverse complement strand
GCGGGGCTTTTGAATTCCGCTCACCTTCGGTTCGCCGCACAGCTCTACAAATTGGAGTTCGTATACATTTACAATCTACAATTTACAATTGACAAAGTTCAAGTTTCGCGAGCTTTCGCTCGGATGGAATGCGTAGCTAAAGCAACCGCTTGTGCCCGCGCCTTGTAGGCGCGGAGCGGCAGCTATGGCATTTGCCACGCTTATACTGCGTGCGTCAGCACGCCTGGACATAAACTTTGTAGATTGTAAATTGTAGATTGTAGATTCTGCCCGACAAATTGCTATTTTCCTAATTGTTCCAACGCGTAAGGAAAAGATGTTTCATAACGCCCCCAGACTACCATATCGCAGCCGGCGGCGTCAATTCCAAAATACGGCGAAACAGGAGGAACAGGGCAAACGAGGATGTAACACGCCTATGGCTCCTCGAAACCATGCTTGCGCAACAGCTCCACCATCGAGCGATTCGATGTCAATTCGGCAATTTCGATGGCTTTTGCCATGAGCTGACGGGCTTGCGTGGGGGAATCCGGCTTGGCTCCGGACTCCAACAGCAGAGCAACAGCTTGGCAGAAGTTTTGCGCGACGGCATCCTGCAACACGCGCTGTGCACTGGCAGGATGCCGCTGTAGCCCACAGCTCAACATGTAGCGCAGCATGTGCAGCACTTTATCAGGGTTGCGGTAGTAGCGCTTCAGCAGATATCCGAGAGGATTCAGCCCATCATGCAAAGCGTGAACATCCAGCCCCGCCGCTCGCAACAAATCAAAGCATTCCACAGCATGCCACTCGGCAGCATGAATCAAAAGCCCGGCGCGTTGTTCCTCACTCAGCCGCTCCAACACCCCTGCTTCCAGCAGCAGGGACACGGCCTCACGCAAGTCATCCCCCACAGCCGCTTTCATGGTATGAAACGCGCTGTCGGAATGCCGTTGTAAATCACAGCTTAACAGATAACGCAGCATGTGCAGCATCTTGTCGATGTCCAGACAGTAAAAATTCAGCACATGGCCGAGGGGATTCCGCCCCTCCCGCAAGGCATAAACATCCTCGCCGGCTTTCTGCAACAGCTCAAAACATTCCGTAGCATGCGACTCTGCCGCCAGGAACAACAGGTACTGCCGTCGTTCCGCGTCCAATCGCTGTAAAGCTCCTTCCTTCAATAGCTCGCGCACACAGTCAGCCCGATTGTACTCCACTGCGGCATCGAGTTTCATCGTCACGTTTTCCGGCGGAGGCATGCCCGGCAGGCTCAACAGGTAGCGAGCCATGAAAATCTGACCATCGTCCACCACATAATCAAGGGCGCTCTTTTTCTCACAGTCCAGCGCATGCAGCTTCGCACCGGCGGCCAGCAGAAGCTGCACGCTTTCAATATCCCCGCTGCGCGCCGCCTTAATAATCGGCACCTCCATTCCGCCGTCTCGCGGCAAATTCGGGTCAGCGCCCGCTGCCAGCAGAATACGAATCATCTCGGCCTGCCCGGGACGCGCGAAATCCGCATGCGGCGCATACTCATCCCCGAAATCCCCTCCATAACTCCCCCGGCCGCAGGCATGCAGCAAGGGTGTCATACCATGTATGTGCATGCTTCGCATCTGAAAATTGAGGGTTCTCACCCTGGGCAACACACAGCGAGCCTCCAAAAACCGCCCACGCTTCAACAGGTACATGAGCACGGTCCTCGCCCGCGCGCTGTCGGTAATCATACGCCTCAGCACCTCCAGCGGCATATCGTCCTCGCCTTCCAGAAAACGGCGAAAATGCCATTCTTTCTCCTCCAACTCCTCCTCCACGAGCAACTCCAACCAGCCCTCCAACGGCCGGGCATGCGCCACCCAGCGGCAGAGCAACTGCCCTTCCGGCCCCCAGGCACCCACTGCCAGCAAAGCCTCCAGCCAATCATAGCGCCCCTGCAATGCCGTATGCAGAAGCAATTTCGCGGCGTCCGGACTCTTCGGCGCAATGTCCTGCCCGATACAAGGCAGCAACTCAGCCACACTCCTCATCTGCCGCAGGCGGGCAGGCGCCTCGATGGCACCGGCCTCCCCTCCGGAGAACAAAAAGCCTGCCCCGCAGAGCAAAATCAGTACGCGACACATCATTTTCATCATCTCTTCTTATCATGGTATACGCCGCTTCAGCAAGCAATCTTTCACAAAAACACCGGTTAACACACACATCCGTCATTTTTACCTTGAAAAACACGAAACAGACCGTTAGAATACAAGGTGATGAAAATTCTTTTTTGTGGAGCAGCAGAGACAACGACGGGCTCCCAGCATTTGCTGGAAGTGAACGGCAAGCGCATACTCCTGGATTGCGGCATGTACCAGGGGCACCGCGAAGACCAACTCCGCATCAACCGAGAGTTCCCCTACTTCGACCCTCGAAGCGTGGACTGCGTGGTGCTGTCGCATGCGCACATCGACCACTCGGGCAACCTGCCCAACTTGGTGAAGAAAGGCTTCCGGGGGTTTGTCTACACCACATACGGTACGCGAGATCTGTGCTCCATCATGCTGGCGGATGCCGCTCGCATTCAGGAGAGCGACTGCAAGTTCCTCAACAAAATGGACAAGCGCAAGGGTGGTGCCGGTGCGGTGGCCACACCTATCTATACCGAGCAGGACGCCGAGGCCGCCATGCGCCGTTTCCTGACAATCGGCTACCACATGCCCATCCCGATAGCCGACGGCGTCACCCTCACCTTCTACGATGCCGGGCACATACTGGGAGCCGCCCAGGTGGTGCTGGACATTGATGACAAGGAAGACGGGCAGCACAAGCGCCTGCTTTTCTCCGGCGACGTAGGGCGTGGCGACAACGAGCTGCTGCGCGACCCCGAGGCGGTGCCGGATGTGGATATCATGCTCATGGAAAGCACCTACGGCGGGCGTTACCATGAAGTACCGGCTCAGGATGCCGAGCTCTTCATCAGCACCATCCGCAAGGCCATGAAGCGCGGGGGCAATGTGTACATACCCGCCTTTGCCGTAGAGCGCACCCAGCAGTTGCTCTACCTGCTCAACCGCGCCTACCGCGAGGGCAAGCTGCCCAACTATCCCGTGTATGTGGACAGCCCCATGGCCGTGAGCGCCACGGAAATCTTCCGCATTCACCCCGAATGCTTCAACCAGGACGTGTACGACTTTCTCTTCAATGAACGCGACCCCTTCGGCTTTGAGCAGCTGCACATGGTGCGCACCGTGACGGAGTCCCAGCGCCTCAACAACCTGCGAGAACAGGCCATCATCATCTCCGCCTCCGGCATGTGCGAAGCAGGCCGCATTCTCCACCACCTGAAGAATGGCATCAGCCGAGATAAGAACACCATCCTCTTCGTGGGCTACTGCGCCGCCAACACACTGGGCCGCCGCATCATGGACGGCGCGCTGCAAGTGCGCATCCTCGGCGATGAATACCCCGTGCGTGCCAAGGTTCAGACGCTGGATTCCTTCTCGGGCCATGCAGACCACAACGAATTGCTGGGGTATTTTGCCCGCACCGGCGGAGAAAAGCGCAAAGTCTACTTGGTGCACGGAGAAAAAGAATGCACGGCCGCGCTCAAAACAGCTCTGGAAAAGCGACACGACGGTGAGGTGCATGTGGCTCGCCTGAACACGACTGTGACCTGCTGAAAACACCGCACTCCACTGACGCTGCGACGATTGCCGCAAAACAGCGCCGCTGCGCTGCGCCATCGTCAGTTTCTGCTTGTAGAGGCACATAAATTGTGGTAAAATGCCGCACATGATGAGAGCATGCTGTAAATGGGGACTGGCACTGGCAGCCGCCTGCCTGCTGGCCGGGTGTGACGGCGCCGGCAGCAAGGGAAGCGCTACCCCCGAAGCAGCCACCCAATTCCTCGAGCTGCAAGCCGAGGTGGAGGCATTGGCTCTTGCCGACTGGATGGCGGAGGCTCTGCCCGCAGAAATGGCCGACGTGGTGCAACACTTCATTGCCGACGCCGACCCGACCTACACCTCATCCACAGCCAAATACAACATACTGCACCTGGCATGCATGCTCAAGAAGCCTGAGCTGGCGCGCTGCCTGTTGCTGGATGGCGCGGATGCCAATGCCCCGACCATGACAGAGGAAGGCGCAGGCGAAACGCCCCTGCTCTATGCATTGGCCACGGACTACAACCCCGATATCCCCCCCGCCACTATCAATAAGCTGATCGATGTCCTCGTTGCCGGCGGAGCCTCGCTCGCCACGCCCGGCTCGGCCGAAACAAGCCTGACCTACAACGCCTGCCTCACCTGCGCGTGGGAGGAGGTATACACCCACCTGCTCGACATAGGCGTACCCCGCACGGGCAATGAATGCGCCGAAACCGCCTACCGTGGCTGGCCGAACACCCTGCAACGCCTGCTGAAAGAAAAAGGCGGCATCGCAGAGAGCGACCACCAGCTGCTGACCGTGGTAGCCCGCATGGGCGGCGGCTACTACGACGGCTCCCACCTGGAGTGCGCCCGCTACCTGCTGGAAAACGGCGTACCGATTGACACCCGGGACGAAGCAGGCCGCACGGCGCTATTCTGCCTGGCCGCCACCCTGCCCTCCCTGCCGGAAGCAGACGGCAGACGCGAAGCCGCGCTGGAGCTGGCAGCCTATCTCTTGCAGCAGGGCGCAGACCCCACCCTGCGAGCCGAAAAAGACCAGGAGTACCCCGGCTTTTCCTCCACTGACCTGCTGGCACTCAACCCGGACAACATCCGTCGGCTCAAGGAAAAAGGCATCGAGCTTGCCACGCCGAAGGTAGAAATACGCCCGGGTGATTCCCTGCCGGCAGATGTGTGCCGCGCGGCCATGGTACACGCCGGGGCAGCGGTCATAGCCCCGCATTTTGACACCATCGCCAGCCTGCTCACCCCCACGCAGCAGTTGCAGGAGAAAGAACTCTATGCCGATGCGCTCAAAAACGCCATTTGCCTGATGGCTCTTGTCGATGCCCCCCGCACGGCGCAGCTCGTGGCAGCCAGCCCTCTCTGGAACAACTCGCAAGCAGCCGGCGCACACGACCACACCACAGCCGCACTCATCAACGCCCTGCAAGAGAGCCCCAAACTGGCCATACCGGCAGAGCTCCTGCTCAGCAAGGCCATGCAAATGCTCAGCAATGGCGCCCATGAGTACGCAGCCTCGCTGGTAGAACTGCTGGGGCGCGATGCCGCCAACGATGCACGCATCGACGCCCTGTGCCAAGATGAGCGCCTGCCCATCCGCGCCGGAGCCTGGGGAGCCAGGCTCTACCGCGAAGGCCTGCCCGAAGCCTGCAACGGAGCCGTAGCCTCATGGCTGGCAGCGCACAACCGCACCGCCGACACACCGGAGCTGAAGAAAGCCCTGCTGCTCACCTCCATCGAGGATTTGTGGTACGGCAACATGAGCAAGGAAACGGTGGATGCCTTTGTGGCTGCCGTAAACGAGCTGGGCGCCCCCCGTGCCGCCGAAGCGTACCGCGCCATTGCCGACAACCTGAGTAACCCTGAAAAGCTGGATGAAATTATGACCACCCAGGAGCTCTGGGCGTATGAGCTGGAGATAGCCATTGCTCAATACCTGCTGCAACACAAAGCCGCCATCCTTTCCCACGCCGCCAACTAACCCGATTCGTATGCGTAACATTTTCTCAGCCCTCATCATCGGTACACTCTGCGCCTCGGCGCAGCAGAGCTCCACGGCACCGCCGCCCCCCGCAGAAGCCACGGCACCCCGCACAGCCACCTCCCTGCTGGATGTGACACTGGGTTTCAACGGGGCGGAATCCTTGGCGGAGCTGAACCGCCTGCTGGGAGAAGGCGCCAAGGTAGATGAGCAGGACACCGCCAAAAACACCCCGCTGCTGCAACTGTCCACCGCTCTGGAGCATGACTACCGCTACACCACCGACCCCCACTATGCTGCCGCGGTCGATGAGGCTATCACCCTCCTCCTCAAAAACGGCGCCAACGTGCTGCACGAAAACGAAGCAGGCTGCAACGCTGCCTTTTTCCTGCAAAGCAAGCCCCGGTTGCTCCAACAGCTGACCGACGCAGGCCTGCTGCCCAAGAAACTCGCGGTGCGTATTCCGCACCAGTACGCAGCCTTCGGCCGCTACATGCGCAAGCGCGTAGCCCAGGCCGGGCTCACCCGCCACGAGGCCAGCCGCCAATACCTCATTTCCACCTACTGCGCCCCGGCCTATGAGCAGGCTGAAGCACAGCTCCACGCCATCATCGCCAATGAGGATACCCGTAAACAAACGGCGGAAATCTCAGAGTTGCTCGCTTTCATGCGCCTGGCGGATGAAAAGAAAGCCAACAACTACGTGCACGCCCTGCGCTACTGGGAACACGGGGAACACCTGCTGGAGGAGGTGCCCTCGCGCGTGCTCCAGGCTCTCAACGAACTGGAATGGAAGGTGAACAGCAAAAGCCTGCGCAAAGCCCTGCGCAAGCTCGATTCCATGTTGCCGGGCTCGCCCGATGAGATGATTGACTGCTTTGCGGCACAGCCCATGGGGATTCTGCTGGCCATGCTGGCTCGCAATGAAGGCGAAAAAGCCCTGCCGACCATCCGCAAATACTGCAACTGCGACGAGGCGGATTTGGCCTCCACCGCTTACGGCCTGCTGCTCAACAGCAACGGCCTGCCGGCCCCCACCCCCGAGGCGCTGATGGAGCGCTTCGCTGCCATGGGAATCAAATCGCCCGAAGAGCTCACCCCCGAGCAACGCCGCATCTACGAATGCGCCGTGGTGGATGCAGCCCTGCGCAGCGGTGATATCTCCGCCGTAACGGCCGAGATGGCACAGCACGCCCGAAAAGCCTTTGCCGACATGAAGCTGCCGCGCCACGCCGAAATCGTGGGGCGCCTGCTACAGGGTAACGCCCTTACAACGGATTCCTACACCATACAGGCCACCCACCACAGCTACATCGAGCAACCACCGCCCGCGCCGCGCATGTACATGGCTCGCTACATTCTGGAACACCCGGCACTCTTCGCCGCGCCGTCACACAAGTGAGCTCATGAGGAAAACGCTCGTCAGAATTGTCATCGAATCAGCCTGGATACCGCACTGCATCTGCTGCCTGCTGGCACTTATCGGCTGTATTCCGCTGCTCTGGCCCGAGCTGGCAAGCCCACAGCTTCAGGCGAGCATACAGCCCTATGCAGGCCCCTGCATACTAGGGGCAGCGACCTGCTCCGCGGCGTTGCTCACCATCAGCTGCGTGCGCTTTCTGCTGCGCATGCAGAACCTGCGCGCACTCGGCCAGCTGGTCGCCTGGGCGGCTCAGTGGGGCATTGCCGTGCTCATTTTTATCCAAATGGCTATCGAGGCCGACATTCCCTCCCCCTATGAGCAGGAGGAAGCCTCGCAGCCTATCCAACAGACAGCCACCCTGCACACCCCCACCGATAAGCTTACCGGTCCCGCCGCCCTCGCCATCCCCATTGAGCCCGATAAATACAGCGACACCACCATCGAGCAGGCCGACAGCCTGGTCAAGCTGGAGCGAGAACACGAGGAACTGCTGGCCGACTTCCTCAGCAAATCCCCCCGCTGGGCATTTGCCCCCAATAGCGACACCTTCTACACCCAGCCGGGGCATGTTGTGCTGGTGCCCCCGGCTACAGGCGGCATACCCGGCACCGTGCACGCGTGTTTCCGCAGTGTGACCGAGGGTGAGCGCCTCCCCGCAGGTTTTATCGTTGCCACCCCCGGCAGCACATTCCCGGAAACGGAAGATGCCGCGGGCGTACCCGATATCGCGCTGGAGCTCTCCGGCAAGCACTACCTGCTGCTGGCGTGGCGCGGCACCAAGCACCGGGAAACAGCCTGCAAGGCGCTCAACGCCGCCATCGCAGCTATCGATAGCCGCATGCAGCGCCTGGCGGAATCCCCTACGCCGGAAACAGCTGCGGCACTCTGCGAAGGCAAACGCTGCATACACGGCAATAAACCGGAGCTGCGTGTCAATGAACCCAACGGCCAATACGGCGTCTACCAGGCTGTCGTCTATGCCAACACGGGGGTGCCGGGCACCCTGCTGCTGGTGATTCGCGATACCGAAAGCGGCCAATCCCTGCGCGTCTTTTCCTTCCCCTCCCGCTACTCCAACGACCCGGACGAACTCTTCCGCCACGATATACCGGGCACCACGGAGAACTGGATGCGAGATTCCGCCATTGCGCCCGCCGCCACGATCTTCCCCCAAGGGGCACCCTACTTCGCTATCCGCCTCGGGGAGTCCCACCAATACTTCGGCGTTACCTTCGAGGTGCAGTTCGTCCCGAGAGGGGCCGATGGTACCCAAGCTCAGCTCCTGCTGCGCCGCAATTATACCGTGCAAGCTTACGAATCCGCAGCCGCCGAGTAACTTTGTGGCGGAAATCTCGCAACTGGCATAAAAAATGCTTTACAATTGCGTAGCATTCAGGCATTCTTGCCCGCGTCTATGTCTTTCTCAGAACTCGGTATTTGCCCGGAAATTTTAGAAGCTATCGAAGTCCTCGGTTTCGATACCCCCTCCCCCATTCAGCAACAGGCTATCCCGCCCGCACTGGAGGGGCACGATATCGTAGGGCTTTCCCACACCGGTTCCGGCAAAACGCTGGCTTTTTCCATTCCTGCGCTCGAAAACATAGACCCGGCGCTGCGCACGGTACAGGTGCTCTGTCTGGCTCCCACCCGCGAGTTGGCTGTGCAGATATGCCGCGAGGTAGACAAGCTGGCACTTTTCTTGGATGGCGTGTCGGCGGTGCCGATTTACGGCGGTGCCTCCTTTGCCCCGCAGCTGGCTGCCCTGCACCGGGGGGTACAGTTTGTGGTAGGCACCCCCGGGCGAGTCATCGACCTGATGGAACAGGGTGAACTGCCTACGGAAAATATCACCACCCTCATCCTCGATGAAGCGGACGAAATGCTCGACATGGGCTTCCAAGAAGACATCGACCGCGTGGTGGCACAACTGCCGACCGAGCGCCAGACACTCTTCTTCTCTGCCACGATGTCCCCGGCCATTCGCGCGCTTATCAACCGTCTTTCCGAAAATCCGCAGGAAATCACCATCGAGCGTCCCGTGCTCACCGTGCCCACCTGCGAGCAGAGCGTGTACGAGGTGGTGTTCTCCTCCCGTATCGAGGTGCTCAGCCGTCTCATCGAAATGGGGCGCATGAAGCGAGGCCTTGTTTTCGCTAACACCAAGCGTGTAGTGGATGATGTGGTGGACGGCCTGCTGGCTCGAGGGTATTCCGTGGATCGCCTGCACGGCGATATGCCGCAGACACTGCGCGAGCGCGTCATGGATTCCTTCCGCCGGGGGAATCTCAACGTACTGGTTGCGACCGATATCGCTGCCCGCGGGCTGGATATAGACGACGTGGATATCGTGGTGAACTTCGAGCTACCGCGCGACCCGGAGGACTATGTGCACCGCATTGGCCGCACGGCACGCGCCGGGCGCAGGGGCAAAGCCGTCACCTTCATCGGCCGCCGCGATTTCTCCCTGCTGGCTCGCCTCGAGCGCTTCATCGGCACTCGCATGCAGCGCGAAAAAGTCATGACAGCCGGCCAGGTGGAAGAAGCGCGCGTGGAGGCACTGGTGGATGACATACTCGAAGCCGCGTCCAAAGCCCCCGAGCTGCCGGAGGAGCTGAAAGATATCGAGATGCCGGCGGAGCAGCTTATGGCCGCCATGTTCAACCTACTGGTAGCCAAGGGCAGCTGCGAGCTGCAAGCGATTCCCGAAGATAGGCCGAGCCGCTATTCCAAACACGATAACGCCGAGAGCGCCGCCGCACAATCTGCGGAAAAGGGCAACGACTGGAGCAGCCTGCGCGAGAGCACCACGCTCTTCATGAACGGCGGCAAGCTCATCGGCATTCGCCCCAAAGATATTGCCGGTCTCCTGTACAACGAAGGCGGTGCCCCCAAGGGGTCTGTGGGCGATATTCGCATCTTCCTCAAGCACTCCCTCATCGAAGTCACCCCCGAGATTGCACCGCAGCTCTGCGAGAAGCTTTCCACCTGCTCCATCTGCGGGTATGAGGTGAATGTGCGCGAGGACAAAGGCAAGCCCGAGGGCGATTCCCGCCCCGCCGTGCATGTGCGCGACCGCCGCTCCAACGCCGGGGATTCTTACCCCGGGCGCGATAACTTCCGCCGCGATAAGGGCAACCGCTTCGAGCGCGGTGAGCGTTTCGGCAACAACCGCAAGGGCGATTTTTCTGACCGCCGCAGTGGCAAGAGCGACCGCTACGACCGCCGCGACCGCAAGGAGCGCGATGAGGAGCGCACCCCCTTCTTCTCCCGATTCAGCAAAAAGCCCCGCCGCTAATGCCTGACACACCGCAGCAAACAGCAGACAAGGCGCTTGCGTACTTTCACCAAGGCTACAACTGCGCCCAGTCCGTCTTCGCGGCATGCGCCGCCGAGGTGGGGCTCAGCGAGCAGCAGGCGCTGCGGCTGGCAGCAGGATTCGGCGCCGGTGTGGGTCGCATGCGCGGTATGTGCGGGGCATTCAGCGGCCTTACCCTCGTCGCCGGCCATTGCAAGGGCAATCTGACCGGCAACCCGGAGGACAAAGAAGTCGTCTTTGCCTTGGTACGCGAACTAGCGGCGGCATTCACCGCTGAATTCGGCACCCTCACCTGCCGCGAGTTGCTGCATCTGGATGCCACAGTGCAAGAGGGAGCTCGTCCCGGCGAACGCACCAAAGCCTACTACGATTCCCGCCCCTGCGAGCGCTGCGTAGCATTCTGCGCGGCACAGGCGGCAAACCTCCTGCACCCCTGAGCAGCGGCCAATCACACCGCTGCCATGTGCCCTCCCCGGGGGATTACCAACAATCCGCCAATTCATCCGGCTCAAAGCGCAGCCCCATGGGCTTGCTATTTATCGGCGGCGGCGGAACAGACCGCCAAAGCCCCCCATGCTGCCCATGCCGGGCATCTTGGGCTTCTTGCCACCGCCCCCCATAAGCGAGGAGAGGTCAGGCATACCACCACTGCCCATCATCGAGGAAAGGTCGGGCATTTCGCCACCCTGAGCCATAGCGCTCATATCGGGCATACCCCCTCCATTCATCTTGCCCATGGCTTTCATCAGGCCGCCCATTTTACCCTTGCCGCCCATCATTTCCTTCATCTGCTTGAAGTTTTTGATAAAGCGGTTCACCTCAATTTCGGTCACGCCGGAGCCCTTGGCGATACGGCGGCGGCGGGAGGGAATAAGGAGCTTATAATTAGCGCGTTCGGCAGGGGTCATCGAGAGCACGATAGCTTCCATGCGCTTCATCTTCTTGGGGTCGAGGGCGCCCTCGGGCAGCTGCTTTTTGAGCTTACTAAAGCCTGGCAGCAGCCCCAGCAGCCCCTCCAGCGGCCCCAGGCTCTGCATCATGCGCATCTGTTGCAGGAAATCATTGAAGTTGAACTCACCGCTCATCATGCGGCTCATGGAGTTCATAGCAGACTCCTGGTCAATCTTCTCCGCTGCCTTTTCCACCAGCCCCACGATATCACCCATGCCGAGAATGCGGTCGGCCATGCGCACCGGCACAAAGGGGCCGAACATGTCGAGCTTCTCGCCCTCACCCACAAACTTTATGGGCTTGCCGGTCACGGCGCGCATAGAAAGCGCTGCGCCGCCACGGGCATCACCATCGAGCTTGGTGAGGATGATACCGGTGAGCCCCACGGCCTTGTCGAAAGCTTGGGCTACGCGCACCGCCTGCTGGCCGGTTGCAGCGTCTGCCACCAACAGAGATTCCTGCGCATCAAGATACTTCGCCAGGCGGCGCAGTTCCTCCACCAAATCCTCATCCACCTCCTGGCGACCGGCTGTATCAAAGATGATGACATCGTGCTCCTGTTCCTTGGCCCACTTCAGCGCATCCTTGGCCACGCGTATAACATCCTTTTCACCGGCGGACGGGGTGTAGACAGGCACCTCAATCTGCTTAGCCAGAGTCGCCAACTGGTCAATAGCCGCCGGGCGGATAAGGTCGCACGCCACCAGCAGCGGCTTATGCCCCTCAGCCTTCAGCCGGCGTGCCAGTTTGGCGCTCGTCGTCGTCTTACCGGCACCATTCAAACCAACCACCAAAATGCGCCCGGGCGGGGTCAGATTCAGCTCTGCCGCCTCGCCGCCCAGCAGTTCAGCCAGTTGGTCACGGAATATTTTGACAATCTGCTCACCGGGTTTCACGGTCTTGAGCACAGCCTCGCCCATGGCCTGCTCCTTCACATGCGCAATAAACTCACGCGCCACGCTGTATTCCACGTCAGCATCAAGCAATGCCATGCGAATTTCGCGCATGGCATCTGCGATATTCGACTCCGATATTTTATTCAGGCCGCGCAGTTTGCGAAAAGTATCATCCAGCTTATCAGAAAGGAGCGAGAACATGCCGAAAAACTACCACAAAACTCGCTCAAAGTCAAGTAACCCGCGCGACATAAACACAGTTGAACAGACAAAACACCGCCCCTTTCACAGCGGGTTTTATGCAAACGAATTGTGTCGTTTACTGACGCGTTGGCATCATTACCCCGCCGAGCTGAACTCAGAAGCCCCGTAGGGCAACATAAGGCAGCCGGGAATTCTCGGAGCAGAGTCACTATTCGCCCTCCGCAAGAATATAAAAAATCGCTCAGCTCACTTACTGCACATGATGGGTCTCGTATTATGGAGATAATACGTCAAGTATAACCTTTCCCCATGGTCATTGTAAACAAAGGAATAACGCATTATAACATCCCTATCACGGGTTGGCATCGGCAAACATTCTATCCGTAAATCCCAAGCTCCAATCTCAGGATATCCCGGGCGCAGTTCAGCTAAAAGAGCAGGCACAGCGTTGCCATGAACGTATATAGTAAAAAGGCCGTATGTCAACAGCAGCACAAAAGATAATAAACAAAACAGCTTTTTAAGCTTCATTTTTAGCGGATATTTATATAATTATCATTCCAAGGCATCAGCAGATGTCAAAAACGAGCAGACTTGAAAAAGCAGCCGAAGGTCGAGCAGGTACCCCTGCACTCTCCCTTCGGCATGCGGAAATCAGTCCGATATCAGTCCCACTGGTTATTGAGGGATTTTGTCTGTTTTTTGACCTCCATGTTACGCTCGGTCTTACCGGAGATGGCGGGGGGAGTATCCGTCACCATGTAGGTATCGAGAATCTCGATGGTGTTGTTGCCCTGCTTCAAGAACTCGCCGGGGCAATACAGGCGCTCCTGCGGGCCGATGTGCCAGTAGCGTCCCAGCAGGTGCCCGTTGACCCACACATAGCCCTTTTTCCAGGCCGCCATATCGAGGAAAGTATCCTGCGGCACGCCCTCGAGTTTCACCTCGGCGCGATAGAGAGCCCCACACTCGCGGTTGCGGTTATGGCCGGTCTTGCGAGCCACGGCGGGCAGTGCCGTGAGGGACATACGCTGCACATGCCAGTTCTGCACCTCGTTGTCACCCAGTAACACTTTGCCCATGATACCCTTGCGGTCTTTCTCCAGGTAGGAGCCGAAGTTCACATGCCCGAAGGTATCGACCACCACTTTCAGCACCGCAGCCTTATCGCGAGCCGGCAGCTGGATTTTGTTCTCCGCCTTGCGGCGGTCGAGCGAGCCGATGTACTTATCGCCCACGTATACTAGGGCATAGTCGTGAGCATGGCAGGTCAGCTCCGCAGCAGGCCCGGCCGGAATGGTGGCGGTGTAGATACCGATACCCTGGTTCTGTCCCAGGCTCTCCAGCGTGGGGGGAGTGATGAAGGTCTGCGGCTCTTCTATGGTCACAAGCTGGTGGAAGTCAGCCACACGCGTCGGGCGGAAAGCCGGTATCTCCATCGCCACAGGCTGCACCGGCTCCGGCAGCACGACATCTTTGGGCAGAGCCGCCTGGATGATGTCGCGGTACTCGAAGTATTCTTTGGTCAGGTTGCCGTTTTCACCGACGGGCGAGCCGTAGTCATAGCTGGTGAGGTCGGGCTGGAAGTTACCCCCCTTGTCATTACTGTTGGAACCGGCTGTCAGGCCGAAACTAGTGCCGCCATGGTACACAAAGAGGTTGAACGACACGCCGTCTTTCATATACCAGCGCACCGAGTTGAGCGTGTCGCGAGAAGGAGTCCAGTTGCCCTCGCCCCAGTGGCGCAGCCAGCCGGGGTAGGTCTCGCTGGAAAACACGGGCACCCCCGGGGCAATACGCAGCGCGTTGCGCATCTGGTGCGCATTGTCTGCCGGGTCGAGCCCCACCGCTACCCCCTTGGGCACAAAGCGCAGGTGGTGGTTCTGCGAGCCTTCAGACAGGTAGAAGGGGCCGGCGCCCTTGCGGGTCCAGAAATCCTTCAGCCACTCGATGTAGGCCATTTCATCATGATTCGTCTTGTAGCTGCCATACTCGTTTTCAAGCTGCACCATGAGAATGGGGCCGCCGTTCTTGCAAAGACGCGGCACGGCCACCTCCGAAATCTTCTCCAGGTAGCGGGTCTGCGCTTCCATGAACTGCGCATTGCCTGTATAGCGCAAGGGTGTCACATCGTCCTGTATCAGATAGGTCGGCAGGCCGCCGAGATCCCACTCACCACAAACAAAGGGACCGGGACGGAACAGCACCCACATGCCCTCCTCGGCACACATATCGATGAACGCACCGATGTCATTGCGCCCGCTGAAATCCCAGCTGCCGTCCTCTTGCTCTAGGGCATTCCAAAACACATAGAAAGCTATCGTGTTCAGCCCCATGGCCTTGGCCGCACGAATGCGGTGGCGCCAGTGCGTGCGGGGGACTCGCTGGGGGTGAATCTCGCCGGAGCGAATCTGGAATGGCTTACCATCCAGCATAAACTCACGCCCGCCTTCGCCGCCAAAGCTGAAAACGGCGCTTTTTCCGGCCTGCGGGGTCTGCAGGTTCTTCATGGCCTCCGGCCCGGCAAAGGCTACAGCTGTCGCCATTGCCGCCGCTGCAATAACACATGTCAGCAACTTCATAGTGTCTCCTATATCAGATTCTGCTCAGCATGTCGAGCAGAAAATCCTACAGGGACGCTATTATTTCAATTCCTTCGTCTCAGTCGATACGGAAAGCCGCTCTTTTTCCCGCAAGAAGCGCAGTGCTTCCTGCTCCGCCTGCGTTGTGGCATATTCCAGCGCATGCGTCAAGTCCGACTCATTGCGCACGATGACATTGAGCATACCCAGCCGGGTATTTGCCACGGCATACTCAATAGCAGCGTGGCGAGACATGTGCGGATTGTGGGCAATAAGGCTGCGGCACAGGTCTTTATCCCCGGCCTGCACGGCCGCCGTCAAATCAGCGGGGCAAGCGGAAGGCATGCGGTTGAGGTAAAGATATCCGCCATACACCGCACCGGCAATACAAAGCACATTGAGCAGGCCCAGCAAATACCCGTTAGCCGACGACACTGTCTCCCTGGTGGTGGAACGAATCGTGCCCCATACTAGGTTGAAAAGCCCCACAAAGGCAAAGGCACAGCCCAGGCGCCCCAGGAACGACACACCTTCTCCATTCTTACGCTCGTTGCCGAAGAGCACCCAAACACCCCCCAATACCACAAGAACGGAAAAAAGCTGGCTGAGAGTATCGACGAACAAACGTCCGAATGCGGCCAGCGTCAGGCTGAATATACCGGCCTGAGGGTTGCAGCGACGCACCATGATGAACGACAGCATGAGCGCCAACACCAGCGAACCTCCCGACAACCACATCTTCTCCTGCATGTACGGCAGCAGGTCATCCCCGCGTGCCCCCATGAGCATCAGCGAGCCCAGCCCCATCCAAGCCGCCAGCGCCATGGGTACGGAGAGGTACACATCGCCCATGCCATCATGCAAATCCACATGCTGAGCCGAAGCCGTCAGCACGCCGATAAAACCGATAATGCCGATGATAACCGCAAGAATCACCATCGTGCCGTAGCATTCCGTCAGCGCCACGCTCGGCAGAGGCTCGGCTGCAGTAGCAGCCATAGCCGGGGAGGCCATGGCCACGGCAAGCAAAAGTATTGCCTTCATGTTCACACTCGTTATCCGCTCGTTTACTTCTTACCGAACAGCTTGCCGATTTTGGAGAAGCTGAACGTCTTGCCAATGCTGAAACCACCGATGCTCTTATTGAGACGCACCCCGCTCTTGCTCACGGTAGCCCGCCCCACGGAGCTCTTGCCAAAACTCAGCGAAAGCCCTGAGCGGCTGATATTCAGGTAAAGAATGCCGGGGATAATCGGTATTCTGTGATACAGCGGTGCATTACGTGTGTAGGAGGTGCGTCTTCTGGCCATGGTATTACGGCAGCAGTATAGCCCCGTATTGGCTCAGAGTCAAGCTCAGAACATATCCCGCCCATAAAAATTGAACAGATAACAGGCGGGCGGCGTCTGATACCATAGATATGAAAACCTGCACATTACTCAGCATCGCTGCCGGCCTGGCTCTCTGCACTCAGGCCGCCGTGGCAGATATCACCATCACCGGTGCTCCCGTTTCCCGGCGAGCCGGCCAAAGCATTCAGGGTAAATACGAGCTCATGGCCACCAACGCCGTACGAGCTGTCTTTCAGGGCACTCAGGACAAAAACGGCGTACAGGAAGCCGTTTTTGAGGTAAAGGAAAACCTCGCCTACCGTCGCTTTGTTCGCTACGGAGATGGTGCCCTGCAGCCCGGCAACCTCTTCACCATCACCATGAATGGCGCCACCCCCGGCCAGCCTGCCGAAATAATCGAGGAAATCAACAAGCTCAAGCCCGGGCAGGAAGCCATCATGAAGATAGACCACATCTTCATCTTCGGCGAGCAACAGGGGCAGAACGTCCGCCCCTGCACTCGCATCGCCCGCCGAGAGGTCGCTCCGCCAGCCCCCGCTCCCGCAGCGCCCGCTCAGCCTGCCCCTACCACGCAGCAGAACGCCCCTCAGCAGAATACCCCGGCTCAGACGGCAGCTGCCCCCGCCGCCACGCCGCTTCCCTCCACCGTTGCCCCGCTTCCCACCACCGTTGCCCCGCTCAATGTCGGCTCCCCCCGCTTCCGCGGCGAGAGCGTCAGCACCAGCATCTCCGTGCGCCCGGACGGCAAAGGCGGCATGGTACAGGAACGCACTGACACCGTAACCAAATACGACCCCGCCACCGGCCAAGTCACCACCCGCATGTACATCAACGGTCAGGAAGTCGACCCCAAGACCCGACAGCCCATCAAGTGAATCCGCAATCTACGGATTTACAATCTACAACGTAAGAAGTTCGGCGGCGCTCACGCGCCGCTGACTTTTTTTTACGGATGGCGCGAGGAGGGGAGGTGGGGAGGTGGGGTGTTGGGGCGGGAGACCAGCCAGACGCCGGCGGCTATCAGCATGATGGCGGCTACCTTTTGCCAGGACAGGGCATCTACGCCCCAGAGGATGCCGGCGGCAGCGGCAATGAGGGGCTGGACATAGTTGTAGGCCGCAACCACGGGGGGCGCGAGGCGGCTTTGCCCGGCATTGAGCAGCAGGTAGCACACAAAAGTGCCGATGCAGACCACATAGGCACAGCTCAGCCATTCCGTCGGCTGCAAGGCCGCCCAGGAGACATGAGCGAGATGCGGCCCGAATATCGGCAGCACCGCCACGGCCGATATGGTGAAGAGCCACTTCATGAGAGTAATGACACGGTAGCGGCGAATAAGCCGCCCGAAGAACACGAAATAGCACGCTGCGGCCATCTGCGAACACAGGCACATGGCATCGCCCTTCAGGTGGCCGCCCGTACCACAAGCCGAGCCCAGCAGCAATACCAACGCCCCGCTACAGGCCAGCGCTACACCAACTCCGCGCCGCCAGGTGATGCGCATCCTGAGAAACAGAGCCGAGAGCAACAGCGCCATAATCGGTGTACTTGTCCCAATCACACAGCCATTCGTGGGCGAGGTGTACTGAATCCCGGTCACGTACAGGAACTGGTTGAGCGCCATGCCGCACAGGCTCATGGCCACCAGCGCAGGCCAGTCGCGCCGCCGCACGCGCTGGCCGGGCACCACGCAGGAAATAGCCCAGAACATGCAGGCGCTGCCGCATACTCTCAGCGAAGCCAGAGCGGGGCCATCCAGAGCGCCGCTGCTCATGGCCACCTTGCACACGGGGCTCATCAGCCCGAACAAACAGGCTGCGGCCAGGGCGGCAAGGTGGCCTTTGACATTCTCGCGGCGCATGTCAGTGCTTCATGCGGTCGGAATCAAGACCATTGTTGCAGTGGTCACAACAGTAGTGATGAATACCGCCGCCCACTCCAAACGCCTTCTCCCCACACCAGGGACAGGCAAACTTGCGCTGCCCCAGCAGCACACCCAGCCCCGTCAGGCCAATCCCCAGTGCAACTGCTATTTCCGCCCAGAGTAGCCCCCGGCAGAATACCAGCACCATGGCCGACGATAAAAACAGAGCCACCCCCAAGGAAATCAGGCGCTGCACCAGCCTTGTATAGCGCAGCACCTCCGGAGCCACCTCGCACACATACGGCATTTGCACCCCAAAGGTCAGTTCCTCCTCCACCTCACCGCAATCAGGCGACACCCTCATATTCCGCGCCGGCTCCTCGGATACGAGTTCATAAAATTCCAGATAATTCTGCCGCCCCAAATCCAGCACAAGCGCCAGCTGCGTATCATCCCCGGTCCAGGCTGCAATCATCACACGCCGCACCTCAAGGCCAAGCAAGCCCTCTGCACGAGGCTCCGGGATTGCCCTCCCGGGCAGTTCATCCACCTGCCACAACCCCACCCCCTCCGGCGAGCCCACGAGGTGTGTGCTATACAGACAGCCATTTATCCGCACGTAATACCCGGCAACCGCCGGGTCATCGCTCTGCACGCGCAGCACCTCCTGCAACTCACCGGGAGCGGCGCCCCATGGATGTATCGTCAGCATACTCATGTTCAAATAGAAGCCCTGCCCGGCACGAAGCACAGACAGGGCTCAACAATTAGCGGGTCAGCACTTATATCAGTACTTCTTCACCACTGCCATCATGGCGTCCATCTGCTTTTCAATGGACTCCACAAGTGCCATCTGGGTGCGGGTGCGATCCAGATTGTGCTCCGGACGCTTAATCTTGAAGTAGGTATCGCCCTCAAGATAGTCGGTCAGGAAGCGCATACCACACTCCATCGTCAGCAGCTTACCGGAGAACGGCAGCAGCTCCTTCTCCAGCGGGGTCAGGAAGGTGGCAGCCTCGCAGTAGCCCTTGGCCAGAGCCTCGAAGTACTCCATGCGCATCGTCACCAGCGAGGTATCCTTCTCGTCCTCAGCAGCGGGAGAGGTGGAGGTGCGAATCATATCACCGAAGTCATACAGAGCCGACCCGGGCATGGTGGTATCGAGGTCAATCACGCAAATACCCTCGCCGGTCACGTCATCAAGCATCACGTTGTTGAGCTTGGTATCGTTGTGCGTCACACGCAGGGGCAGCTCGCCGCTGGCCAGGTAATTCACCACCTTGTGGCAATCTGCCTCGCGGGAGAGGTACCAGTCTATTTCCTTCTGCACGCTCTTGGCACGACCCAGGGGGTCAGCAGCAATAGCGGCCTGGAAGGTCTTGAAACGCTTGGTCGTGTTGTGGAAGTCGGGGATAGTCTCGAACAGCGGAGCGCCGGGAAGGTTGGCACCGAGCTTCTGGAAGTTACCGAAAGCACGAGCCACCTCGATGCACTGACCAGGGTTCTCAATCATGTCGTATGTGCGAGCGCGGTCAATGAAGGGATAGACACGCCACACATTGCCTTCTTCATCCTGAGCGTAGGGTTTGCCATCGCGGGCGGCCACGATGGTGAGGGTGCGGCGGTAAGCCTCCTTGCACCCCTCGGCCAGCAGCACGCGCAGAGCCTCGTCCGTCACGCGCTTCACATTCTCCATGAGGGGGATGGGCTGGCGGAACACATTACTGTTGATGCGCTGCAGGATGTAGCTTACACGCAGGCCGGCCTGATCCACCACCACGCGGTAGGTGTCGTTGATGTGCCCGGAGCCGTAGGGGGCGCCGTATACATAGTCGCCGCGCAGGTCAAAAAGCCCGGCGATTGTCTGGATATCGTACATAGTATTCGGATATAGAAGTTAACCGAGTTTTGCGGGGTAGACGCCATCCTCCACAAGCTTGGCGATGCTCTCCACCACGGCGGGCTTGTCGCTCGGATAGGTCACGCCCAGCCAGTTGGCCGTGGTCTTAATGACGCAGCAATCAGCCTTGCCGTTGTGAATGAGCTCATCCACCACGGTGGGGATGTAGCACTCGCTCTTGAGCTCGGTGCCGTGAGCAGCCAGGAAGCGGGTGAAGTGATCCTTAATCTGATCGATGAAGGAGGCGGGGAATACCCAGAAGTTCATGGACACAAGTTCCTCGGGGTCAACAGCATTGCGCTCACCGGTAAGGGAATCACCACGGCACACGCCATCTTCCTCAGTCTTAATCTTGGTGTACTCCTCCACGCTGTCGAGGTAGCCATCCTTAATACCGCAGATACCGCGGTTCACGTCGCCGTGGTCGCTCAGGGTGTTCTTGAGGGGATAGCCAATCATACCGTAGTGCTCCTTGCAGGGGCAACCGGGAGCGGCAGTCAGGAACTCGGCAGCCTTCACGAAAGCATCAGCGCCGTAGAAGTCATCGGCATTCACTACGCCGAAAGGCTCCTTCACCACATCGCGGGCAGCCAGCAGAGCGTGGGCAGTACCCCAGGGCTTCACGCGCCCCTCCGGTACGCTGTATCCTTCGGGCAGGTCATCGAGGCTCTGGAAAGCGTAGTCCACCTCAATCTTACCGGCGAAACGAGCACCGACCTGGCTCTTAAAGGCCTCCTCAAAATCCTTGCGGATAATGAAAACGACCTTACCGAAACCGGCGCGAATAGCGTCGTACACGGAATAGTCGAGAATAACTTCACCGTTGGGGCCCATGGGGTCAAGCTGCTTGAGGCCACCGTAACGGCTGCCCATACCTGCTGCGAGAACAAGAAGTGTAGGTTTCATGATAATTTTAGTAAAAGAGATTGAAGTACAGTTGTACCTGCGGACATTCTAACGCCAACAGCACCGTTTTGCAAGCCCAAAACTATTCATCAGCCATACTTTTCATGCTGTTAGCGCCATGTTGACGGCGGATGCAAGGGCTGAGGGCATACAAAGGCTCCGCCGGGCGGGCTTGTTTCAGTTGATTAGCATATCGGCCACGCGCAGACGGATGCAGTCGTGGTAGTTCGCCTCCTGCAAGCGGCGGCGCTCCTGCGCAAAGGCTGCATACAGTGGCTGCAGGCGAGCCCCGTAGCGCTGCAATGCGGCCTCGGTCAGCTCGGGCTCTGCATACTTTCGCCCGCCCACAGTGGATTCGAACTGCACCAGCATGGGCAACAGCGCGGGCAGCGCCGCCTCCGCCGACTCACGGTTGTTGATACCACGGTACAAATCCGTAAGAGCCGGCATGATGTCCAGCAGAGCCACGAAATCGCGCTCCACGGCGTCAGCCGTCAGAGCCGACGCAGGTATCATATTGAAAAGCCCCTCCATCGGCAACCACTCGGCAGAGGCAATCAGCTCCCCTGCCGCCAAACGAGAGCCGAGCACATAGTAATGCAAAGCCGACACATCCACCAGATACAGCCGACAGAGATGACGCAACGCCTCCTGCACGGCGTAGGTGGCACGGGGGCTCAGCTCCCCACCGGCCAACAGACGCTGGTAGGCAACAAACTCCGCAGGCGCACCCAGCTTTTCGGCAAGAGCGGCGCAGGCTGCATAGTTTTCCGGGGTGAGGCGATTGCGCTCATCGCGAGCGCGCGTCTTCTGAATCAGCAGCACTTTTTTCATAGCCGAAGCCTGTGCTACACGTTGTTCGGGCGGCAGTGCGGCCACCTCAGTCGCCGTACGAAGCAGCGGCAACCCCTGCTCCAGCAGCGAGCAGTATGGCTCCATTCCGGCACCCGCAGCCTTCCACGCCGGAGGCATGTCGACTTGGGGGACTGTGCCCTGCACCGGTACGGACAGTACCGATGCAAGAGTCATAAACGCTAAAATTGCCCCCCGCTGGTTCATCAGAACTCGCCCAGGTAGAACTTCTTCTTGCCGCGGCGAATCACGAGCACCTCGCCGCCGATGGCAAGCTCGCGGGTCACCTCGAATGCCGGGTCTTTCACCACATCGCCGTTGAGGGAAATGGCACCGTTGCCGATAAACTCGCGAGCCTCGCGCTTAGAGGCGCACACCTTGCCATTCACCAGCACATCCACCAGCGCGCCGGGGGTCAGTTTCACATGCGGCACGTTGCTCATACCGGCCTTCACATCCACCAAGCTCAGGCTCTTAAAGTCGCCGGCAAAAAGCTTGCGGGAAATATCCACCGCCTTTTCAAATTCCTCAGCGCCGTGCAGGTCGGTAATGATTTCGCGGGCCAAAGCCTGCTGAGCCAGGCGCTGCTCCGGGTGCTCGGTGTGAGCAGCCTCAATTTCCATAATCTGCTCAGGCGTCAGGAACGTGAGACGCTTGAGGTAAGTGATAACCTGTGAATCTTCAGCATTGATGAGGAACTGGTAGAGCTGATAGGGCGACGTCTTGCTCTTATCGAGCCACAGGGCGTTACCCTCGCTCTTGCCGAACTTATTGCCCTGAGAGTCCGTCACCAGCGGCATGGTCAGTGCATACACCTCATCGCCGGTAGTCTTGCGAATCAGCTCGATACCGGTGGTGATATTACCCCACTGGTCGCTTCCTGCCACCTGCAAGTCCACACCGCGAGTCTCGTGCAGGTACTTAAAGTCAATGGCCTGAATCAGCATGTAGGAGAACTCAGCATAGGAAATACCACTTTCCATCTGGCGACGCACATGGTCTTTGGTGAGCATATACCCCACGTTGATATACTTACCGAAATCACGGAAGAAATCGATGACATTCAGCTTATTAATCCAGTCATAGTTATTCACCACTTCGAAGCCGAAAAGCTTCTCTACCTGAGCCTTCAGGGCTTCATAATTGCGGAAAACTTCCTCCTTCTGCTTCAGCTCTCGCTCCACCGTGCCGCGCGGGTCACCGATAAGCCCTGTCGCCAACCCCACCAGCAAAATGGGGGTATGCCCGGCATTGCGCAGGCGCCGGGTGATGAGGAAGCTGGAATAGTGACCCAGATGCAGGCTGTCCGCCGTCGGGTCAGTGCCGATGTAGAAGGTCAGCCCGCCTTTGTTGAGCTTTTCAATCAGATCGGGGCTGGAAATCTGGTTCACTAAGCCACGCCATTCGAGTTCTTCGTAAAAAGTCATAAGCGGTTCGCGTTTTTTGAAGTCGCGGCATATTATCACACAACACCCCTCAAGTCAATCGGAATGTACACCACTTTTCCCCTCTTCTTCACTAATCTAACATATTTTTATAACATTGTTTGGCCTTTTTTGGCTTTTTCTCAACTTTATTTCTTGCATTTCACATCAAAATTGTTTAGAATAACCCCGCCTTCAAATACAAGCAGCACAACAGATTAGTGGCCATGAACACGAACATGAAAAATCTTACGAGATACACACTGGAAAAAACGTCGTTCCAGGGATGGCGCGTGTGTGTCAGTCGTCAGGGGGTAATGTTTACCAAATACTTCCCCGACAAGCTATACAATGGCGAGGAAGGTGCGCTGGAAGCCGCTACTGCCGTAAGAGACGAAATTCTTTCGCGCGTGGCAGCCGAGTCACTTAACGCCCGAAAGATTATGCAGGAGATGAAGCACAAGCACTGCGGGCGCAAAAAGCGCAAGCGCAAATGACCCCAATTTGCTACCTACCCCCCCAAAAAACACCGCAGACAGCGGTGTTTTTGCATTCAAGGGCGAGGGATGTCAGGCATCCGAAAAATCAAATTGCCGAGGCTTGCGGGAGAGCGAAGCCTCGCGCCGGCGAGAATCCCACACCAGCAGCAACATGGCACCCACCAGCAACAGACGCACGCCGGTATCCTGCGGGTAGTTCACAATTTCATGAGCGGAGCCCATGCAGTTGCAGCTCAGGGAAAGCCCGCGAGCCCAGGCCTGCGCATACAGCAGCAGAAACACCACCGTCATTACACTGCCCCAAATGGCAGCCCCTCGGTAGGACAGGCAGAATATCAGACACACGGCCACCACCAGCTCCATGGCAATACCAATGCAGGCAAGCGGCATCGAAAAAAACTCCGGCAGCAAGTCGCTGCGCGTGAGAAAATCAGCCGTCTGCCCCATCTCCCCGATTTTCAGCACGCCGGTCACCAGGAAAAAAATACCCAGCCCCACACGCAGCAGGTTCAAAAGCACATCAATGGCACGGTTGTTTCTCATAGCGGTGCAGATGATACACATCCACCACGACGGTAGCAAGTTTTTTGCATGACTTCAGTCCGCCACGCCAACCGGCGCAGCTTATCATCAACACTTTTTAATCGCTCGCACGCGCATAGACCCCCTCGCACAACAATTTAGCTTTCCTAAATAATGACACCGAGGCTCAAGCTTTTAGCTTGACCTGCGCGAATAGATAGCTTAGAATGGCGGAGTGATGATGAGAACCGCCACTGCCACCCTGTTGGCTAC